>CAZCEN010000008.1:0-31210 GCA_964497205.1 uncultured Sporomusaceae bacterium | reverse complement strand
AACACCAAGAGAATATATATCTGATTTCGCGCCAACCGCGGTACCTTTGGCTTGTTCCGGTGAAAAATAATGTACTGATCCAATAATTGTACCGGAGTTAGTCATAGTGGAAGAAGTAACGGCTCTGGCTATGCCAAAGTCTGTTACCTTGATTCGTCCCGAACGAGTTACTAGGATGTTATGAGGCTTGATATCGCAGTGTATCAGATTATTTTGATGTGCGTGTTCAAGAGCTTCGGCTATTTCAATAGCAATGCGAACTGCAGTTTCTACGGGAAGCGGTGCCTCACGTTCAATTTTATCTTTAAGTGTTTCGCCTGATATATATTCCATAATGATATAGTAGGCTTGCTCATCAAGACCAACATCGTAAATATTAACAATGTTAGGGTGAGATAATTTTGCGGCTGCCTGAGCTTCACGCCGGAAGCGGCTGACAAATTCTTCATCATCAGTGAACTGCGAACGGAGTACTTTTACGGCTACGGAACGGTCTAAGAGTTTATCATGAGCGCGGTATACATCGGCCATTCCACCGCCGCCAATTCGTTCTAAAATTGTGTAACGATCATCAAGTGTGCGATTAAGCATTTATTCACCCCCTTAACGTAATGCCTGTACAAATATTTGCCGGGCTATCGGTGCGGCTATCCCCCCGCCCGAACCAGCATTTTCAACAATTACGACAATCGCAATTTGTGGATTTTCAGCTGGCGCATAGCCTATAAACCATGCGTGCGGTGCACCGTGCGGATTTTCAGCAGTGCCGGTTTTACCGGCAACTTGCACACCTCTTACTGCTGCGGCAGTACCAGTTCCTTCGTTTACTACACCAACCATCATACTGCCAACCTGTTCTGCAAGTGTAACACTTACCGGTGAAAGCCATTTTTCAGGTGAGGTTTCATTAATTAATTCTCCGTCAGGTGCCGTAATTCTTTGTACTAAATAAGGTTTCATTATAGTTCCCTTGTTAGCAAAAGTAGACGCCAACATGGCCATTCTAAGCGGCGTGACTAAGAGACTCCCTTGCCCAATACCAATCTGAGCTAAATCACCGTCACTAAGTCTCGAGAATTCGGGAAGCTTTGGAGCGCTTTCCTGAATATCGCTGTTGATTGGCTTTGTAAATCCATAGCGCTCATACTGTTTTGCCATTTTAGAGCGTCCCAAATCGAGCGCTAATTGACCGAAGGTAACGTTACAGGATACGGCAAGAGCTTGTTTAAGATTGATTTTGCCATGCGCTGTATGGTTGGCTTCTGGCAGAGTATAATCTGGAGCAATTTGTAACGCTCCGGTACAGGTAAACTGGCGATTACTGGTGGCCACTTGTTCAGCTAATGCCGCTTCTGCAGTCAGTACTTTAATTATAGAGCCGGGCGGATACAGACCCTGAGATGCTCTGTTAAGTAATGGACTACTGCCGGACTGCGAAATTTCGCTCCAATTATTTTCTAAATTATTTGGATCAAAACTAGGGCGGCTAACCATTGCTATGATAGCACCGGTTTTTGGATTTATAGCTACAATGGCGCCACGATTAGAGCCTAAAGCTTGGTAGGCGGCTTGTTGAATACGGGAGTCGATGGTAAGTATAACAGTGTTGCCTGCACCACCTTTAAATAATTGCCCAATTGCCCCTAATCGTTTTTCAGGGTTTGTTTGACCAGACAAATATCCGTCATAAACACTTTCAATGCCTGCCTTGCCATATTTAGCGCTGTCATATCCAACAACATGGGCAAAGAGTACGTCGTACGGGTATTCGCGCTTGTACTCTTTGGTTACTGCAAGTGTACTTTGTGCCAGTACTTTACCATGAATGTCCGTTATTTTGCCGCGTTCAACTCTTTTGGAAGCTTCAACCGAGCGGCGGTTAAGTGGGTTATAGGCAAGTGTATTACTTTCTATAACCTGGAGGTATGTTACATAGGCTATGAGCATTACAAGCAGGCTCAAGGAGAACAGAGCCGTTTTGCGGATACTCTTGCGAAGTGCCTTATGGTGAAAGTCATTTTTATTCATGGGGTGTCCTCGCCTCCGATACGGCAAATAACATTCCCAGCAGGATAAAGCTTGAAACCATAGAGCTGCCGCCATAACTAATAAGTGGTAGTGTTATGCCGGTCAAGGGCAAAAATTTGGTGACACCGCCAATAATAATAAATACTTGCAGTGCGGTAAGTACACCTAAGCCACCTGCCAGTAACATAGTAAACATTGTTGAGGAAATCAGCGCTGTGCGAAAAGCACGGTATACAACGAGTATGTAGGCAATGATTACTGCAACGCTGCCAGCTAGCCCAAGTTCCTCACCGATAGCGGAGAAAATAAAATCAGTATGTACTTCGGGTATAATAGTTGGATATCCGAAAGTAAGTCCACTGCCAAGGATTCCACCCGATCCAAACGCAAACAACGATTGAACAATCTGATAGGCTCGCCCGGTTGGGTCAGCCCAAGGGTTCAACCAAATGTCAATTCGGACCTGAACATGGGGAAATAACAGATAACAAAGTGCAGAGCCGGAAAAGAATAGAATGAGTGCCAAAATAACATAACTTAGACGGCCACTCGCCATATAAGACATGGCAACTATAGTTCCAAAGTATATTAAAGCGGAACCCAAATCTCGTTGAACTATAAGTATAGCCATAGTTAGTCCCCATAAAGCCAGTAAAGGAGCAATAAAACGAGGATGTGGCAAAGTTAAGGGACCATAATGTTTAGTTGCATAGGTCAGAAGTTGTCGCCGTTCACTCAAATAAGCAGCTAAAAAGATAATGATTAACAGTTTGGCAAATTCGGAGGGCTGAAATCGTATGGGGCCGAAAACTACCCAGTTTTTATTGCCGCCGATATCAACCCCAAACAAAATAGTGATTAACAAAAGAGAAATGCCAGCTATACCACAAAGGTATTTGTATTTGGCAACGGTTTCAGGACTTCGAAAAATGGCGACTGTAAACGTGAAGGCAATAAGCCCTAGCGACATCCATATCGTTTGCGCGATAAATAAATCTGGACGCAGCCTTACAATAAGTGTTAACCCGACGGCCGCTAAAAATACGGCTAGGGGTAATAACAGCGGATCTGCAGTAGCAGCAAATTTACGGCTAATTTGCGAAGTAATAAAAAACAAAGCAATTAAGCCAAAAAGCATGCCGAAATGTTGATAGGTAAACTGATGGTTTGAAAGTGTAACAGCAAGGTACCCATTAATTAAAACGAGCCCGCCAATTAACAATAGCCCAAACTCAGTAATTTTATTATGTTTCATAAAATTAATCCCTATTTTGGACTAAAATACATGTAATATTATCGTAGCCGCCGGCTGCTTTTGCTTGTTCTATAAGGGTATTTACAATTGTCTGTGGTTTATCATGTTCTAAACAAATAGTTAAAATAGTATCTTCGCTAAGCATATTTGTCAACCCATCTGTGCATAATAGCAAACTATCTCCGGGTTTCCATAAAAATCGTCCAGAATCTACACAAATAGTTTCGTTGGTACCCACTGCTCTTGTTAGAATGTTGCGGTGGGGATGAACTTGCGCTTCTTCATAAGTTATACTACCACTCTCTACTAATTCCCAAACTAACGAATGATCACTGGTTATTTGCTGCAATGCATTATCGCGAATTAGATAAAGACGGCTGTCCCCTACATGACTCCAACACACTTCGTTGTTGTCGTTATATATGGCAGTAACAGTCGTTCCCATACCTAAACACTCGCTCTTAGCTTGGGACATTTGGAAAATAATAGTATTTGCTTCGATGATTGCTTCTTTTAAAACTTGTTCCCAGTCTGCTGGAGTAGTAAATTTTTTCATATACTCCTGGATAGTATTGGAACCAAGGTTGCTGGCAATTTCTCCGGCAACATGTCCACCCATGCCATCGGCGACCACAAATAATTGGGGCGGCGAAAAGACATAACTATCTTCATTGGTTTTTCGTACCATACCAATGTCTGACTGTGCAAATGCCAGCATGGAAGTCACCTCTCAAATTTAAGAGTAACTGCTCCGATTTGTATAACATCTCCGTAACTCAAGGCAGTTTCTTCTTCAATCTGTCGGCCATTAAGAATTGTGCCATTTGTGCTGTTTAAATCAGCCAACAGGTAATTGTGCTTAGATTTGGAAATACAAGCATGTTCGTGAGATACAAAGGTATCATTTATTACTAAATCATTATGTTGGCTGCGTCCTATTGATAAGCTATCATCAATTGTAAAAACAGTTTGTGATAAAAGACCGTTTTTATCATCAAGGACTATCAGCCTTGCCGAATCAGCGAAACTAGAATCCTCATCGGAAGCATATCTGATAAGTGGAGTAGCTGGTTCGTCAAAAGTAACTTTATTTAAGTCTTTTGAAGCTATCTTTACTACTCTGTATAAAAAGTAATATAACAGTATTACCAAGCTATACTGCAAGGCTATTACCAGAATACTGAGTACCTGCATTTTACCGGGCAATCTACTTCACCTCATATAAAATAACAGTATTACCTACTTTTATTCTATCGCCGCTTTTGAGTTGTTTATGGGTAATACGATGATTTGTGACGTAAGTCCCATTAAGGCTTTTGGCATCATGGATAACATGATGGCCGTCTTCATATACAACATATGCGTGTAAACGCGAAGTATTCATGTCAGTAAGCGGTAATTCGTTGGTATTACGGCGACCAATGTTTATTCTGTTGGTTGTACAGTCGACCTTTAATCCGGCGTCTAAGCCATCAACTACTGTCAAGATACCATGCAAAAGTTGTCTTGCTTGTTGATTGAAGAGTGTCCCAGGTTCGAATTTATCAAACACTCTTGTATCGCCAGCTTGTAGATCGTTTTTTTCAAGACCACTGGTATCTTCTTCGTAGGGAGCTTCTGTAAAACTTGACGTAACCCGGAAATCCTGTTTTGCTAATTTTTCATCGGCAAAAAATTCAATTTGCGGACTACCAGCCATTGTATAGCCTTTTTTCCGGCTTTCTTCAATTAAATAACCGGATAGTTCGCCGTATATGGCATTTACATATGGTTCCAAGCGATCGTAATCTTCCCTGTTTACGTAAACGGAATAATGATTGGGAACGTAAACATAAGAAACTCCAACTGTACGCTCGTCCTCCATCTCACGGGCTAATTGCTTTGCAATTTCGGCAGGCTGCAAGCCGCTAGAAAATTGCTTATTAAAAAAACCTTCAATATATTTTTCAAAAAAGTTTTCAATATTGCGGACAAACTTCAATTTATAACACTCCCGCTAATTGCGTAAGAAAATACAAGCCAAGTCTTTTCTATTATACGCGATAATGGCAATCTAGTCAAAATTAACCGTTTTGTTGCATTACTTTGCGCCGCAGCTGGCCGCAGGCTGCATCGATGTCAGTTCCCATTTCTCTTCTGATTGTGACGTTAATATGCTGGCTTTTTAAAATTTGAACAAATTTATCAATTTCACTTGGCGGAGGACGTAATAGACCGCGTTCAGGTACTGGGTTTATGGGAATTAAATTGACATTTGCCAATCGACCTCTAAGTAATACTGCTAATTCATGCGCATGAGCCGGCTTGTCATTAATTCCGGAAATTAAGGCATATTCATAAGTAACCCGCCTGCTAGTGGCAGCAATATAACGGTCGCTGGCAGCGAGTACTTGTTCTATAGGAAATCTTTTGTTAATAGGCATAAGCTTCGTACGTAATTCATTATTAGGTGCATGTAAAGAAATTGATAGTGTGATTGGTATATTTTCAGTAGCTAACCTGTCGATTTCAGGCACAAGTCCGGAAGTTGACAACGTAATACTGCGGTAACTGAGAGTAAGGCAATAAGGTTCGTGAATGAGTCGGATGAACCTTAGTACATTGTCATAGTTCGCCAGAGGCTCACCTGAACCCATGATGACGATAGAATCAACCTTCTGCCCTTCGAGCTCCAAGAGCTTATTAATGTATAAAACTTGAGCTAATATTTCGCCACCGGTGAGATTTCTCGTTAAACCTTCTAAGGTTGACGCACAGAATGCGCAGCCCATGGCACAGCCAACCTGAGTGGAGATACACACACTATTACCATACGGCTGGCGCATCAGGACAGTTTCAACGCCTGCGTTATCGGGAAAAGCAAGCAAAAATTTACTTGTTCGACCGTCACCTGAATGTTGGGCTGCTTTCTGAATAATTTCGGTAATAGTAAAGTTGGCGGCAAGTTTGGTGCGCTGGTCTTTAGAAAGATTTGTCATATCGTCAAATTGATAAACACCATGTTTATACAACCATTCAGCAATTTGTTTAGCCCGGTATTGTTCTAGTCCGAATGGTTTTATTGCTGAGGCAATTTCTGTGGCAAACAATCCGAATAATTCAATTTTATCTGTTTTCATAAGTATTACCGCCTTAGCTGCGCCGCTTCATACGTGCAATAAAAAAGCCGTCAACTCCATCAAGATGTGGCCAGAGTTGAAGCATCTTATCCGGGCGTTTTTGAATAGGCAGAAACTCTCCGGCCGGTTCTAAATCGAAATCTGAATGTGTGTTTAGAAAATTATTTACGATATTCTGATTTTCTTCCGGTTCAGTAGTGCAGGTACTGTATACAAGAGTACCACCTGGTTTGACACACTGAGCTGCGCTTGTCAGTATAGCTGCTTGCAGTTTTGGCAAATCTTGCAGAATATCGGCGGTTTTGCGCCAGCGTGAATCTGGTTTACGTCTTAATACGCCAAGGCCGGAGCACGGTGCGTCTACAAGTACTTTGTCAGCTTTACCCGGGAAAAACTGATCTAAGGTTACAGCATCCAAAGCTCTTGTTTCAATATTTGTTAGACCAAGGCGCGTAGCGTTCTCTCGGGTAATTTCGAGTTTATGCTCGTAAATATCTGTAGATAATATCTGTCCGGTGTTGTTCATAAGAGCAGCAATATGTGTCGTTTTGCCTCCCGGCGCACCGCAGGCGTCAATAATGAATTCACCAGGTTTCGGGTCAAGAATATGGGCAACTAACATAGAACTTTCGTCTTGAACCTGAAATAATCCCTCTTGCAGTGATTTTAGTGTACTAAGACTGGGATGCTGATGGCATACAAGCCCCTCCGGCGTCCAAACCGACTCATGGCAAAGTACGCCTTCTTCCTCTAAGCGCTGCAGTAATTGCTTACGGTCAATCTTAATGGTATTTGTGCGTAGGGAGAGCGGCGGTGTAATATTATTTGTTTGACATAAACCCTCACAGGCACTAAACCCTAGACGGTTAATCCAGCGTTCCACTAACCACTCCGGATGAAAATATTTTAGGGAGAGATATTTTGCCGGCTGTATCTCTTGGCTTGGGTATTCAATTTTTTCAGGACTGCGGGCGGCATTTCTAAGAACGCCGTTTACAAATTTGACGGTACCCGCGTGTCCATATTTTTTAGCTAATTCTACTGATTGGTTGCATGCCGCTGAAACGGGTACTTTTTCAAGAAAAAATAACTGATATATTCCTAACCTTAAGATGTTTCGTATTACCGGTGCTATTTTAGTGATAGGACGGTTTAGGTAAATACTTAGTATCCAGTCCAGTGTAGCCCCTGCTTTTACAGTGCCGTATACTAATTCAGTAATAAACCGCCGATCTTGGTCAGAGAGCTGGCCTTGGGATATTCGGCGGTTTATCTCGTGAGCAAGGGCAATGTTGGCATAGGCCCCCTTGCTTTCGACTTCGTTGATTACTTTTAATGCAACTTCTCTGGCGTCAACCTTTTTAGTCATTGCTGTCACCATCTTTAATTTTTGTTGTTGGATAAGTATCACCTACAAATCCTTTAATAGCTAGTTCAATTTTTTTCAAATCAACCTGAGTGTTGCAGCATGGGCCAAAAGGCCGCTCGTTGAGAACACCGATAACTGGGAGTGGAAAAACATCCTGAATGCCACTGGTCAAATCACGTTCGCAAGCAATGGCAAGAACGGCATGCGGGCGAATCGTTTTTATTACTTTTCTTGCCAGGGTTCCGCCTGTTACAACTGCTATATGAACCCCGTATTTATTGGCCAGCTTTGCTAAATCACCAATTTGACACTGACCACAACGGCGGCAATTGGAAACATCGCGGGTAATTTTGTGCGGGCAAGTCTCAAATTGTAGGCAATGCGGCGTCATAATCAATAGTTTATCAGGGCGTACTATAACATTCTTTTTTCTGATTAAATGATTGCTAACCTCGATAAAAGAGCGTTCAACCCGCTCTTTTTCAACGTCAAATAACTTTCCAATAGCGATAGCTATTGGAAACAAAACATTTATTGCCGACCACGCCAAGTTTTGAAATATCCCGGGGGTTTTAAATCCCAGAATAGCTAAAATAATACCAATAACACCGCAGATGGCGGCTAAAATTATGGCAACTAACAGTGTACCTAGTATCATCGGCAAGTAACTGCTAATATTCGTTAGTCCGGGCAGGCTAACAACCCATAGCCCATAAGTGGAAATGGTTGCAATACATAAACTAAGAAGAATTAAAGCTAAAAATAGACGTTTGCGGGGTCTTTGGACTACTTCGATCATTTACAGCCACCTTCTATTCAAGCATATTACCTACGGTTAAGCAGTAGCCGCAAACACAATCACTGGCCTTCATCCTGCGTTTTGATTCCGGCTGTACTTCTTGTATTTCAACTGTGCCTTTGCCTGTTTCAACAACAAATCCGTCTTTGGTCATTTGAATGATGCGTCCGGGTTCGGAGCACATAGCTGATTCGTCATATATTCTAGTTTTCCAGATTTTTAGCGATTTATTTTGATATTTACAGTATGCTACCGGCCAGGGGTTCAGTCCGCGGACTAAGTTATGAATAGCTGTTGCTGGCTGATGCCAGTTAATGCGCTCTGTATCGCGGCAGAGCATCCGGGCATAAGTTGCCTCTGCGCTATTTTGCGATACTCGCGGCGCGCTTCCGTCTGACAGCTGTTGTAACGTATCTGATAACACGGAGGCTCCAACATCTTTCAACTTATCATGTAAGCTGCCGGTAGTATCTGATGGTAAAATGGGTATTTCGGCTTTTAAAATCATATCACCGGTATCCATACCTACATCCATATACATTGTAGTAATACCGGTTGTTGTTTCACCATTTATAATAGCCCAATGAATTGGTGCTGACCCACGATAGTGAGGCAATATCGAGGCGTGTACATTTATACAACCATAAGGTGGTAAATCTAAGAGTTTCTTAGGTAAAAACTGTCCAAAAGCAACAACAATTATAATATCCGGCTTTAAAGCGGCTATCTGTTCAACAGTGTTATCGTTTTTGATACTGGCAGGCTGCAGTACGGGTAGATTATAAGATAATGCGGTTTCCTTAACGGGAGAATAAGCTAATTTTTGACCGCGGCCTTTTGGCCGGTCCGGCTGCGTTACCACCGCCGCTATTGGATAACCTTCTTTAACAAGCATATCAAGGCAAGGAACCGCAAAATCTGGTGTTCCCATAAATACTGTACGTAGTTTTTTCATTGAGATTACCCCTTGTGAACGGTTTTGGCAAGTTCTATGAATAGAATACCATTTAAATGGTCTATCTCATGCTGAAGAGCTCGCGCAAGGAGACCAGAACCGTTTACTCTGAATTTTTTTCCTGAGCGATTAAGAGCTTCTACTGTTACCGAAGCATAGCGTTCCACTTCGCCGTACATACCTGGGACACTTAAGCATCCCTCAGTATCTGTTTCAGAGCCTTCTTTACTAATAATTTCTGGATTAATGAGTTCAAGTAGTCCCTCACCAATATCTATGACTACGATACGAAGGGAAACCCCTACCTGCGGAGCGGCTAATCCTACACCATCGGCAGCGTACATGGTCTCCGCCATGTTGTCGAGCAGTTGCTTTAGTTTACGGTCAATTTTTTCTACAGGGGCGGCAATTTCTTTAAGAACTTTATTGCCAGCCTTTTTGATATCCATTGTTGGCATTATGATATACCTCCTCTTACCTCCGGCATTAGAAAAATTTTACCACAATTTACTCGGACATAAAAGCACTTAAGCGGTTCTCAGAGCACATTAATAGGATCTACATCGACAATTATGTCTTTGCGGCTGATAATATTTACATCAGCAAGTTTTAGGGTTACATTGGGCAAATCTGTTGTTTTAATTAAAATATTAACCCGAAAGATGTCTTTTATTTTATTTATTGATGCCGGGAAGGGACCTACAATAGAGGAATCGACACCGGTAAGTATTTGTGATAATTCCGATACTAGCAGATTTGCGTTACGGTGAGCAATTGTTTCGTCATTGGCTTGCACCGTTATTTTCAACAAATGAGTAAAAGGCGGATAGTTTAATTGGCGGCGAAATGTGATTTCGCTTTCGAAAAAATCTTGGTAGTTATGTGCCGCCCCTGCTTGAACTGCATAATGTTCAGGATTATAAGTCTGCATAACTACTCGGCCAGCTTTCGCGCCACGGCCAGCACGGCCCGCCGCCTGGGTCAACAAGGCAAAGGTTTTTTCCGCCGCCCTAAAGTCTGGCAGGTTTAGAGCTGTATCGGCTGAGATTATACCAACTGCCGTTACATTAGAAATGTCATGACCTTTTGCTACCATTTGCGTTCCTAAAAGTATGTCATAGCTTCCGTTTGCAAAAGCTGACAGAATTTTATCATGGGCCATTTTACGTGAGGTAGTATCCTGATCCATGCGAATGATTCTAGCTGTTGGGAATAACTGATTGAGAGACTCTTCCACCTTCTGTGTACCAGTACCAAAATATCGGATATATCTACTGCCACACTCCGGGCAAGTGTCAGGTATTGAGTGGCGCTCCTGGCAGTAATGGCAGCGTAAAGTATTTCCCGATGTATGATATACGAGTGAGATGTCGCAGTGCCGGCACTTAAGTACATGACCGCATTCACGGCAGAGAACGAACGTTGAGTAGCCACGCCGATTTAGTAAAATTACAGCTTGTTCTTTATTGGCCAATGTTTCTGCCAGCATTTCCTGTAACGGTGGTGAGATAACATTCCGGCGTCCTTGGGCTAGCTCTTGACGCATATCAACAACTGTGACTGCCGGCATCGGGACGTTATCAATTCTTTTGCGCATCGGAAGTAACATATGTTTACCGTTAAGGGCCTGATAGTAAGTTTCGACGGCTGGTGTAGCGCTGCCTAATATAACAACTGCACCGGCAAGTCTGGCACGGATTAAAGCTACTTCGCGGGCATGATACCGTGGGGATTCTTCTTGTTTATAGGTGAATTCATGTTCTTCATCTATGATTATTATGCCCAAATTATTTACTGGCGCAAATAGGGCCGAACGAGCACCAATTACGATACCTGCTTGGCCTATTTGTAAGCGGCGCCATGCATCGTGTCTTTCGCCAACTGACAATTTACTATGCATGACAACAATATCGTTACCAAATGCGGCCTGGAAGCGTGCAATAATTTGGCTGGTAAGGGCTATCTCCGGTACTAGCACAATAGCCTGGCGGTTAAGCCGGCGTGCTTCTGCCACAGCGTTGATATAAACCTGTGTTTTACCACTGCCTGTAACACCATGAAGTAAATAAGATTTATGTGTTTGTGCGCAAATCATAGGAATGATTGTTTTAAGCGCATGTTCTTGCTCTTCAGTCAAAGTTATTTTTGTTGCTGAATTGCGGAGATTGTCATAGCTATTGCGAAATACTTGGGTAGTCCGAATTGTGATTAGACCTTCTGAAGCTAGCTTCTTAGTGGTGCTTGGGGTAATATTTAGATCGCGCAGCTGCGCTGTTGTAAGCTCATTATTATCAATAAGTGCATGTAACAACCGGCGTTGAGCCAGACATGTTTTTGGTAATTGCTGCTCAGTTAGGGCAGCAACCTCCCTGCTGACAGCTAAATTAACAATAGTTGTAGTATTACTTTTACCGCGTTTATTAACTGTATCAGAATGAACGATAAGTTTGTGTTGTAAAAAATATTTTAGAATGGTATTTATGTTTTCCGACAGTTTGACGAGTTCAGTGAGTGTAGCTGAACCCTGGTTATAAATATAACTAAGTATAGTATTGTATTCTATTGGCTTATTTTCTAAGATAGCAGCTGCTTGTTCAAAATCTGCCTCATCAGGCGCTTTGAATGCTTTTTGTGTTCTTATTCCCGACTGACCGGGGACAAATAAACGCAATGCTTCTCCTAGTGAACAAAGATAATACGTGCTTAGCCACTTGGCAGTTTCAATCATATTAGCATTAAACCAAGCATACGTATCAAGTACATCAAGAACGGTTTTTAAGCCTTCAGGACTTTCGTCGGCTAAGGCAATAACAAATCCCTCTACTTTTCTATTGCCAAATGGTACGAGCACGCGCCAGCCTACATCAATACACTGAAGATGTGGAGGAATAAGATAAGAAAAGGGCTTGTCAATGCTGCGAGTCGGAATATTGACGATTACTTGAGCTATATTTGACATTTTTTTCACCTAAGTGTTTTTCATTGTATAAAGATAAGGGGACTAATACAGTCCCCTTTTTTAACTAAGTATATATTCGCTTTTAAACGTCAAATACCTGCTACCGGTTTTTCGGGGTAATGAGCGGCCATTTCCCAATCAAGCCCGGTGTCCATTGGCAAACGCTTGAAAAAACGTTTAATCCGGCGCTTTCGTAGCGGTGAAAAGTGGAGCTTCATAAATTACTCCTAGCTTTGAATCGAATAACCAAGCGACTGTAATGTCTCTTCGATGTAGCCGCTAGAAGTTACAGATTCATCATGGCTGACCGCTACTTGTTTGGAAGCCAGATCTACCTTTACTGACGAAACGCCATGAAGGTGGGACAGCGTATGCTCAATACGGTCTCGGCAATGGTCGCCTTTGAGGCCCCCGACACGGTAAATCGACTGTTTAGTCTTATTTTGTGTAGCCAATGGAATACCTCCCTTTTACTGATAAATGTCCAGCAATGTTAGTATTACCAATGGCTATTAATTAATAAGTTTATATATTAGCTTCTTTGCGAAGAATTTCGGCTTTATCAGTATGCTCCCACGGTAAGTCTACATCAGTACGTCCAAAATGTCCGTAAGCGGCTGTTTGGCGGTAAATAGGACGTCTCAGATCTAATGTTTTGATAATTCCTGCAGGTCTTAAGTCGAAATGCTTGTTAATCAGTTCGACTATTTTAGTTTCCTCAATCTTTGCAGTGCCAAAGGTTTCTACCATGATAGATACCGGGCGGGCAATGCCTATTGCGTAAGCCAACTGAATTTCGCATTTATCTGCCAGTCCGGCTGCAACTACGTTCTTGGCAACATAGCGGGCTGCATAAGCTGCGGAGCGGTCAACTTTTGTAGGATCTTTTCCGGAGAAGGCGCCGCCGCCGTGACGAGCCATGCCGCCATAGGTGTCGACAATAATTTTACGTCCGGTCAAACCAGCATCCCCTTGGGGACCCCCTACAACAAATCTGCCGGTTGGGTTAATGTAATATTTGGTTTGAGCATCTAATAATTCGGTCGGAACAATTGGAACGATTACTTTAGCAATAAGGTCTTTTTCAATTGTTTCGCGATCTACTTCAGGACTATGTTGGGTTGACACTACAATGGTATCGATTCTTACAGGCTTACCATCTTCATATTCAACGGTAACTTGCGTTTTTCCGTCTGGCCTCAGATAAGTAAGTTCACCGCTTTTGCGAACTTCTGACAGGCGGCGAGCCATTTTATGCGCTAATGCAATTGGAAGCGGCATGTATTCAGGGGTTTCATTAGTGGCATAGCCGAACATCATACCTTGGTCGCCGGCGCCAATGGCTTCAATGGCGTCCATATCGCCTTGTTTAGCTTCGAGCGCTTTGTCTACACCCATTGCGATATCGGCAGATTGTTCGTCGATAGAAGTTAATACACCGCAAGTTTCGCTGTCAAAACCGTATTTAGCACGGGTATAACCGATATTTTTGATGGTTTCACGGACAATTTTAGGAATGTCTACATAGCAGTTAGTAGTAATTTCACCTACTACGTGGACAATACCTGTTGTGACTAAGGTTTCGCAAGCTACCCGGGCTTGTGGGTCATGAGCTATAATTGCGTCAAGGACGCTGTCGGAAATTTGGTCGGCAATCTTATCAGGATGGCCCTCTGTTACAGATTCAGATGTAAAGAGTACACGTTTTTTTTCCATAAAATAATATCCCTCCTATTTTTCGTTGCAAAAAAGAAAAACCCCCCGCAAGGGAGGCGTGATCTGTTCACTCCCATCTTGCGTCTTATCGCCGGAATTGGCACCGTTTTTAGCATAAACTAAAATGGTTGCCGCGGTTTCATCGGGCCAGTCCCTCCACCAACTCTTGATGAGTATAGCATATGCAATTTTCACACCAAAAAAATTCTAAACGAAATATAAAAAAAAATCAAGTAGATTTTGTCATCATTGCATAAATTTTGTCTAATAAGATTTCAGCAACCTGCTTTTTACTAAGTTGTGGCAATTCTTCAATGTCACCATTTTTATGTATGAGTTTGACAATGTTAGTGTCTATATTAAAACCAGCTCCGGGTAAGGTCACATCATTGGCAACAATCAGGTCAAGATTCTTTTTAATTAGTTTTTCTCTGGCATGAACCAGGAGGTCTTGTGTTTCGGCCGCAAAACCGATAAGAAGTTGGTGCGGTTTCTTCTTTTCTCCAAGCTCACGCAAAATATCGGGGTTTTTAATCAAAGTTATTGTTAGTGTATTATCGCTTTTCTTTATCTTTTGTTCTGATGGCAACTCTGGTCGATAGTCAGCTACTGCGGCTGCTTTAATTACTATATCAACTTTGTCAAATTCAGCTAAAACAGCATCTCGCATTTGAGCGGCTGTTTCTACTCGTTTAACTGCGATTCCTGGCGGAACGGTGAGACTTGACGGACCGGAAACAAGTAGAACTTCTGCCCCTCTTGATGCGGCCGCTTCGGCGAGAGCATAACCCATTTTGCCGCTGGAACGATTTCCAATGTATCTTACGGGATCAATCGGTTCGCGCGTTCCTGCAGCGGTGATTAGTACCCGTTTACCCGCTAACTGTTGATTGCTTTTCAGCAGTTCAAGAACTTTTTCAACAATAATCGATGGTTCGGGAAGTCGGCCTGGTCCTTCTATGCCACAGGCTAGCATACCGGAAGACGGTTCTATTATATGATAACCAAGTCCTGCCAGTTTAGTTAAGTTCTGCTTGGTAATGGCATTTTGGTACATATTGGTGTTCATGGCGGGTGCTAAGACTACCGGTGCTGTTGTAGCCATGACAGTAGTAGAAAGCATATCATCGGCAATACCATTTGCTATTTTACCAATAATATTAGCAGTTGCCGGGGCTACCAGAAAAATATCGGCACGGTTAGCTAACGCAATATGCTGCACATTCCAGGTTTTTGGTTCTTCCCACATATCTGAAACTACCGGATTTCCGCTAATTTCCCGGAACATCAAAGGAGTAACAAATTCTGTAGCCGCTTTAGTCATAATAACATGGACGTTGCAATTTGCTTTTTTTAGACGGCTGACAATCTCGACTGCTTTGTAGGCCGCGATGCCGCCGGTAACTCCGATAACGATGTTATGGCTAGAAGTCATTGGTTTTTACTTGATACCGGTTTTGGTACGCTCATAGGTAATTTTACCTTGTGCTACTTCTTCCAGAGCGATAGTTACCGGCTTATTGGACTTGGATTCAGCAAGCGGCTGCTGGCCATCCATGATTTCCCTCGCGCGTTTTGCGGCTAATACTACCAGCGTGTATTTGCTATCTACCTTTTCTACTAATACATCTAAAGATGGATTAATCATAACGTCTCTCCTTAGTTATTATTTGGAGGTGCCAAGTGCTCAATTCATGTACAATTTGCTTGACAAAGGCGGGAGATTAAATCAGAATTACGGTCTGCCCGGTGTTTTTCGGCAGCAATAATTGTTTCGATTTTTTGTACAGCTGTTTCCACTTGATCGTTTACCACAATGTAATGATAGTTCTGTGCTTGAGTAAGTTCGCTGCCGGCACAGTTTAATCGTTTTTTTATAGTTTCCAAACTATCGGTTCCACGTTTGTGGATTCTGTCAGCAAGTTCATCCAATGAAGGTGGAATAATATATATATAAACACCTTCCGGAATTTTATCCTTTACCTTCATAGCACCTTGCGTATCTATTTCTAGTACGACATCATATCCATTTTTTAACTGTTCATGCACGTATTGGCGTGGCGTCCCGTAGAAATTGCCATAGACCTCTGCCCATTCCAATAAGTCATCATTATGAATCATGTTTTGAAATTTGTCTCTGGCAACAAATAGATAATTAACTCCATCTACTTCTCCGACTCTAGGCTGCCGAGTAGTAGCTGATATCGAGTATTTTAACTGGGGATTGCTACGCAGCAACTCGCGGCAAATGGTGCCTTTACCAGTGCCTGAAGGGCCGGAAACAACGATTAGTAGTCCTTGCTGCGGCATAGGTTATCTCCTCTCAAATTTTATTCGGCAGTATCATCGCTCGTATCTTTGCTTGTTAAGCGGTGAGCAACTGTTTCAGGCTGAACTGCAGATAAAATAACATGGTCACTGTCGGTGATAATCACAGCGCGAGTCCGGCGGCCATAGGTAGCGTCTATAAGCATTCCTCTATCGCGGGCTTCCTGAATTATCCGTTTGATGGGGGCTGATTCGGGGCTGACAATGGAAATAATCCGGTTAGCCGATACAATATTACCAAAGCCAATATTAATTAATTTTATGTCCATTAAGACTCCTCCTATAAATTTATAGGCTACTAAGACGTAATACTTCTATACTACTCTATGTTTTGGATTTGCTCTCTGACCTTCTCAATTTCACTTTTAATTTCGACGACAATATTAGCAATGGTAGAATCATTTGCTTTTGAAGCAATCGTATTCGTTTCCCGGTTAATTTCCTGCACAATGAAATCTAGCTTACGTCCTACGGCATCGGGAGATTTTATTGCTGCTTGAAATTGTCCTAAATGACTTTTAAGTCTAACGATTTCTTCTGTGAAATTAGTTCTGTCTGCAAATATGGCTGTTTCTTGCAGCAGTCTTGTTTCATCAGGATCCGCACCAATTTGAGCTAGTAATTCACGCATGCGATGTAATAGCTTTTCCCGGTATTCAACAAGAATTTGCGGGGACCTTTCTTCAACCGCCGCAATATAAGAATACAGCTTATCAACCCGTTCTAAGAGATCGTGCTCAATGTTGGAACCTTCGGCTTCGCGCATTTTCATCAGATTAACCAATGCTACCTCAATGGCTGCTGAAAGTTTTGGCCATAATGTTTCAACATCTTCCGAAACTTCTTCTACTTTGAGAACATCAGGGTACTTAGATAAATGGTAAATATTATCGGTTGCCGGCATATCTAGCAAGCCAGCTAATTCTCTCATTGCATTATGGTAAGCTATTGCCAATTCTTTGTCAACCCTTACCGTTCGTTTCTTTTCACCATATTCATCAACAGTAATAAAGGCGTCTACACGGCCGCGTAATATTGTATTAGCGATATTGCGGCGCACTTTGTCCTCTAAACTGCCAAGAATTTTGGGCATGCGGATAACTATTTCATTATAGCGGTGATTTACAGCTTTAATTTCTACTACGATACGATGGTTTGAATCAATGTATTCACCCCGGCCAAAGCCGGTCATACTCTTGAGCACGAAACTTACACCTTCCTTTGCGTATGTTATTATTGACTGATAATACGATTTTAACCGTAGATTTTTACATTTACTTCGCTTTACTCGCCCTAAATCCTTTTTTCACAAAAATAAAAATGGAGATATCCTCCATTTTTATGTCGAGTTATTTAAATTTGGACAAATCAAAGTAAAAGTGTCGTTCCTGTTTATCTTTGGTAATTACCACCAACGTGGCAGGTTTATTTAGCGCTATTTCATTATCCCGGAAGTAGAAATAGGAATGGGCAGTGAATTGTGGTTCATTGGGGAACCAAGGGTTTTTTACGGGTATGTTGGGCAGCGCCTGATAGGGTTTAATTATTTTTTTATCTTGTCTGATAGTTACTTGAACATTGTTATTAAAATTCTCGGTATTGCCATTAATTGTAATAGCGAAAGCAAGACATCCAGCGTAATCAGCCAAAACCTTTTCACTATCGGCCAGTTCGACTAGTTGTTTGCTTTTTGCTTTATCACGGGCATCGTTGGCTATAAGCAAAAACGGGGTATATAAATAGGCCCGCTCAGTCGTTTGATTAAGGATCGTTGCATTTTCTTCATAAACAAGCCACGGTTGCAAAAAATCAGTCAGTGGCATTTGCTTGCATTTTGTACCATACTCTTGTGCTTCCAGGATAACGTTTCTGTTTACCAATGCTATTGCGTTAGTGGACAGTGGAATAGCCAGTAAGATGAATACGATGAGAATCCCGGCAACAAGCTTCACCTTATCACCTCCGACGGCAAAATCTTTTGTGGTATACAATATTATCCACGGGAACTAAAAATTCCTTTTTTTCTGAAAAATAAAGTAGACAGGAGTCTTATAAGCGGTAAAGTAATAACCGACTCTAAATGAGCCGGTTACTGCTTTACAATAAGTATTCTCCGCGAAATACCTCTACTGCCGGTCCCGATTTATAAATATGGTTATTATCTGCCCATTCTAGAGATAGGTTACCACCATCGAGGATTACGGTAGCCTGACGGTTTGTGTGGCCATTTAAAACAGCAGCGACCAAGGCAGCACTGGCACCAGTTCCACAAGCTTTAGTTATGCCAGCACCACGTTCCCAAACGCGCATTCTAATTGTTTGACGATCAATTATTTGCAGGAATTCCACATTGGTTTTCTTAGGGAAGGCCGAATGTGTTTCAATTTTTGGGCCTATAATAGAAAGGTTAACTTTATTTATATCGTCAACAAAAATAACACAGTGAGGATTACCCATGGAAACACAGGTTATATTATAAGTTTCACTGTCCACATTGAGCGGCATATTCACAACTTGTTCGAGTTCTGAAATAGTAACAGGAATTTGGACGGGTTTAAGCCTAGGTTCGCCCATATCTACCTTTACTGTCGTTAAATGACCGTTTTCAAAAATAAGTTCTGGTGTAATTATTCCTGCAAGGGTTTCTAAAGTGATTATTTTTTTATCAGTAATTTTGTTCTCAAAGAGATAGCGGGCGACACAGCGGGTAGCATTGCCACACATATCAGCTTCACTACCGTCAGAGTTAAATATTCTCATTCTAAAATCAGCAATATCTGATGGCAATAGTACGACAAGCCCGTCGGCACCAATGCCAAAGTTTCGATCACAGACCTTGAGCGCTTGTTGATGATAATCGGCGATATGTTCTTTCATACCATTGACAATTACAAAATCATTACCTAATCCATGCCATTTAGTAAATTGCATTGTATATTCCTCCTAAGGTAGTTATGTTAGCGGTTTTGTGGTAAAACGGCGCGGCGAGCAGGACGACGTTTAAATATATGTTTAAAGCCATTAAGTAGTAGCGTCCAACCTGAAACTGTCAAAACAAGCAGCCAGTCACCTAAGGATAATGGGACAGTAGAAAAGATGGAACATAAGAAAGGTATATACATAACTGATAACTGCATTATTGTTGAGAAAGTAACTGCTGCAAGCAAATATTTGTTTGTCGAGAATTTAAGTTCAAAAATTGTAGTTGTCTCTGAACGGCAATCAAATACGTGAAACATTTGACAGTATACTAGTGTCGCAAATGCCGCTGTCCGGGCCAGCGCCAAATCGTTCTGGAAATAGTATACCACACTAAAGACTAAAAGTGTGCTTATGCCAATTTGAATTCCACGCCCCACTATCTTTCGTGTTAGCCCGCGAGAGAACACACTTTCTCCCGGATGCCGGGGTGGCCGGCGCATAATGCTGGGATCGTTGGGATCAACACCGAGCGCCATTGCGGGTAAGCCATCGGTAACAAGATTTACCCACAATATTTGTACAGGCAGCAACGGCATAGGCATTCCAAGAAGTGATGCAAGGAACATTGTTAATACTTCGCCAATATTACAGGACAATAAATATCTAATAAATTTCCGGATATTTTCGTAGATCCCCCGCCCTTCTTCGACAGCCGCAACAATAGTAGCAAAGTTATCATCGGCCAAAATCATGGCAGATGCTTCTTTGGTGACATCGGTTCCGGTAAGTCCCATTGCTACGCCGATATCGGCCTCTTTTATGGCGGGAGCATCGTTAACACCGTCACCGGTCATTGCTACAATATGTCCTTGGTGCTTAAGGGCACGAACAATTCTTAGCTTGTGGGCGGGCGAAACACGAGCATATACGGTGACATTATTAACTATGGCGTCAAGTTCTGCTTCACTCAATGAATCGAGATCTTTGCCGGTAAGAGCCTTGTGCTGGCCCTCTTTAAAGATATTCAGCTCTTGGGCAATGGCGATAGCTGTATTTTTGTGGTCGCCGGTAATCATGACTGTTTTAATACCGGCTTCACGGCAACGGATAATGGATGCTTTAGCTTCTTCACGAGGGGGATCAATCATACCTATTAGACCTGCGAAAACTAAATCCTTTTCAAGAGATTCATCAGGATTCTGGGTTTGCGCCGGTGTTAAGCGGCGATATGCGACTGCCAGCACCCGGAGAGCCTGCCCCGTCATTTGCTCACTGATAGTATTTATTTTTGCAATATATTCGCCGGTAAGAGATGCCGGACCGGCATTTGTCTGGTAATACCTGCAAAGGTCAAGAATAGTGTCAGGCGCGCCCTTACTATATAGGATATTATTGTTGTTACTATCACGATAAATTACTGACATCCTGCGTCGTTCAGACTCAAAGGGCACCTCGGCGATTCTTTTTTGCTTCTTTTCAAGATCGGCTTGCCAAATCGAAGCTTTGGCGGCAGCTACAATGATAGCGCCTTCTGTTGGGTCGCCTTCAATAGACCAACCATTTTCAGTTTTTTTGCGCCATACTCCTGTGATAGTAACATTATTTTGTTTTAGTACACTGTTATTGCACAGCGCACCGACCACTAAGCATTGTTCGAGTGCTTTATCTTTAGTAATATCTATTTCTTGTTGATTAAGGAGAATATTGCCTTTAATATCATAACCAGCTCCGCTAACTTCATAACTATTGCTATCGGCAAAGATCTGTCTGACTGTCATCGCATTCTGGGTTAGGGTACCCGTCTTATCGGAACATATTACAGTTGTGCAACCAAGTGTCTCAACAGCTGGGAGTTTGCGGACAATTGCCTGTTGCTTAATCATGCGTTGAACACCAAGTGCTAAGGCGACTGTAACAATAGCCGGTAATCCTTCGGGAATGGCGGCAACTGCCAAACTTATGCCAGCCATACACATCAGGAATAAGGATTCGCCTTTTGCTACACCAGTGATAACAACAACCAAACAGATAGCCAGGCAGCCCCAGACAAGTAATTTGCCGAGATGTTCCAGTCTTTTTTCTAAAGGAGTAGCTTCTTCTGTAGAAGCTTGGATCATACCGGCAATATGTCCTACTTCGGTAGCCATGCCGGAGGCACATACTACTGCGCGACCGCGGCCACGTACAATATTTGTGCCGGCATAGACCATATTCTTTCTATCTCCTAAGGGAGCATCTTCATTGAATTTACGATCGGCAACTTTTCGCACAGGTAAAGACTCACCTGTTAATGCTGCCTCTTCAACTTCCATATTGAAAACATCGATGAGTCGTCCGTCGGCAGCCAGCTTATCGCCTGACTCCAGCACCAGAATATCACCGGGCACAAGTTCTCTGGCCGGAATTTGCTGAACCATACCATTTCTAACAACTCTGGCTGTTGGTGATGCTAACTTTTTTAAAGCTGCTAAAGATTGTTCAGCTCGATATTCCTGAACAAAACCTAATATTGCATTCATAAGGACAATGATTAAAATTGTTATTGCATCGGCATATTCGCCTAAAAAAGCCGATATTAGTGTCGCACCTAATAATACCAGTACCATGAAATCTTGGAATTGAGCTAAAAATCGCTTCCACCAAACTGTTTTTTCTTTTTCGGCCAATTCGTTAAATCCGAATTTATCCAGCCTGGATTTTACTTCAGAGGAAGATAAGCCTTCAGTAAAGTTAGTTTGCCAAAATCTTAATACTTCTTCCGACGTACGTGCATACCATTTTTCTCTGTCCATGCAGCCACCTCGCTAACAAGCGTTTTTGGATTTGTCTTATTAACCATGTTATTCTGATGGCTGCAGAATTAGACCGGGTTTGACCGTTAATTCCAAGGGTGTTATACTATTGGCAAATTGTCTCAAGTCTTGTAAGCTTACGGAGGTAACGCGAATGAATATCGATGGATTGTCTCTAGCCCCGCTGGTAAATGAACTTAATAGTGTATTGGCTGGCGGGCGGATTGATAAAGTATTTCAACCAGACACTTATTCACTTCTACTGTGGATACGGCAGCCGGGGGAGAATTTACGGTTGTATGTTTCAGCTAATCCGGACCGCCCTAAATTACTCATTACTGCTGCTTCTCCTGAAAACCCGGTTGTTGCGCCAAATTTTTGCATGTTACTTAGAAAACACCTTGAAGACGGACGGATTGCCGGAATTGAACAGCACAGCCTTGATCGTATTGTCAACATTAATATAGATGTCCGAGGTGAGCGCGGTATGATTTATACCAAGCGCCTAGTTATTGAAATAATGGGGAAACATAGCAATATTATTTTGACCCAGGATAATCTTATTATTGACGCTATAAAGCGGGTAGGTGCCGGTTTAAGCAGGTTTCGGCAAGTGTTGCCTGGAAAAGAATATGTTTATCCTCCCGGTCAGGATAGGCTGAATATTTTAGCGGTCGAACCGAAAGTATTTGTTGAGAAAGTACTAATTTCAATTGAGCTGCCTCTTAATAAAGCAATAATTGCTGCCGGTTTTGGCTTAGGGCCGGTTACTGCCAGAGAAATTGCTTGGCGTGGCGGTTTTTCGCCAGACCTTCGTGCTGAAAACATAGATGAAGCCGACCAAGGCGCGCTGGTTGATGCCGTGGCAAGTTTGGCTGAACCGCTAAAAAGTAGCCAGATTGTTCCTACTGTTGTTATTGACGGCAAAGGCCAGCCATTAGCGCTTACTGCCTTTTTTCCCGAACACCTTAAGCAGCATAATACTATTCATAACTTTGCTACGATGAGTCAAGCTGTTGAATACTTTGATAGTTTTAAAGGCCGGCCCACTTTACCGGAAAAAGAATTGTTGACAAAACTGGTAACGGTTGAATTGACAAAACTAACCCGTAAGGAAGCTTTGCTTACCAAAGAGTTGACCCAAGCGGAAAACGCCGAGTCTTTACGAAGGTATGGGGATATTTTAATGGCGAACTTATACAATATTCCTGCCGGAAGTACTAATCAGGAATTAACTGATATCTATAGTGAGCAGTCAGAAAAAGTTGTAATTTCGCTTGACCCTTTATTATCTCCGTTAGAGAACGCACAGCGGTATTATGCTAAATATAATAAAGCCAAACGCTCAACAGAGCATTTGGCTTCGCAACTTACAGAATGCTTACAAACAATTGACTATTTAGAGAGTATTATGGTGTCTCTTTATCACGCAGAATCGAATGCCGAGACAAGCGAAATCAAGCAGGAACTTATTTTCTCCGGTTACATAAAACCGATGGGAAAACGCCGGGTGCCTCCTTCCACTCAGTCTTTGCCGCTAACCTTAAAAACTAGTGAAGGTTTTAGTGTAATTATTGGTAAAAATAACAGGCAAAATGATTTCGTCACGTTTAAACAGGCACGGCCTGACGATATTTGGCTGCATACAAAGGAGATACCAGGTTCGCATGTGATCATTCGTGCCGAAAATAAAGAGGTTACATTACAGGCTATTACTGCAGCTGCTCACTTGGCGGCCTACTTTAGCAAAAGCCGGCAATCGGCGAACGTTCCTGTTGATTATACTAAACGGCGTTATGTGCGCAAACCTTCAGGGGCTAAACCCGGTTTTGTTATTTATGATCATCAAAGTACACTCTATGTAACTCCGGATGAAAGTATTGTCCGCAAATTGCTTACTCTTCCATAATTTCCTTAATGACAACCTGTTCGGTTTCATCTATTGAAGTCAGCTGTACGCTGACTATTTCTTTGCTTGAAGTGGGAACATTTTTCCCCACATAATCTGCCCTGATAGGCAATTCGCGATGACCGCGGTCAATAAGTACAGCCAGTTGAATAGCAGAAGGCCGGCCAATATCCATAATGGCGTCTAGTGCTGCGCGGACGGTGCGGCCGGTAAATAAAACATCGTCGATTAGTACTACTTTTTTATCATTAATTGAAAAAGGAATTAGCGTCTCATGAACGATAGGCTGATAGGCTAAAGTGGATAAATCGTCACGGTACAAAGTAATATCCAGGATTCCGACCGGTAGTTCTACCCCTTCAATGCGTTTGATTTCTTCGGCTACACGCTGGGCCAAAGGTACTCCGCGGGTACGAATTCCGACAAGTATAACATCACTGACCCCTTTATTGCGCTCTACAATTTCGTGTGCTACCCGGGTAAGTGCACGTTTGATTGCCTGGGAATCCATAATGATAGCTTTGTCGACCATACTAACTTGTTTAGTCATAATCTACTTCTCCTCTCTTTTTATCGCTTCCAGTTGGGTAAGTATAATAGCCATATCAGGCGGTAGTGGCGCAGTAAACAGCATATCTTCACCTGTAGTTGGGTGTTTGAGTGAAAGTTCTGCTGAATGCAGAGCTTGGCCTGTAATGGCAAATCTCTTCTTTTCTGGACCATACTTCGGGTCTCCGACTACCGGGTGGTTTATATACTGCATATGGACTCTAATTTGATGCGTACGGCCTGTCTGCAATTTACACTCAACTAACGTATAGTTTACGAACCGCTCAATAACTCGGAAACGGGTGATTGCTTCTTTGCTGTTACTGAAGGTAACAGCCATTTTTTTACGGTCGGATGGATGGCGGCCAATAGGTGCATTAATTATTCCCTGTTCTTCGGCAATAATTCCATGTACTATGGCCAAATACTTACGACTGGCAGTACGGTTTTTAATTTGCTCAGCTAAGTTCAGATGAGCCTGGTCGTTCTTGGCGGCTACCATTACTCCGGAGGTATCCTTATCCAAACGATGAACAATTCCTGGGCGGATTTCACCATTAATGCCTGATAAATCTTTACAATGTTCAAGCAGGGCGTTAACTAACGTGCCGGCGTAATTGCCGGCTGCCGGGTGCACTACCATACCACGGGGCTTGTTGATAACAATAATGTCCACATCTTCATAAAGTACTTCCAGCGGAATAGCTTCGGCTTGAATCTCTACTGGTTTGGCCTCAGGAAACGATATAGTAATAATATCTTGGGTTTGTACTTTATAGTTGGATTTGGCTTGTTTATTATTGACAAGTACAAAGCCATCAGCAACTATTTTTTGCAAATGCGAACGGGAAAGTTCCGGAAACCGGCTAGTTAACAGCACATCAAGCCGGGTGCCCTGTTCGTCTTGCGTTACTATTAAAGTTTGAGTATTAGTATTATTTGTCTGGGTGTTCACAATATCATCCTATCGTTAGTTTTCTTGGTTTTCTAATGAAAAAGACATAAAAACAAGGGTGTAGATTACGCAGCCGACTCCAGTAACAATAGCAATATCTGCTACGTTAAATACCGGCCAAATGCGCAAATCAAAAAAATCGACCACATACCCTGTTTGAACACGGTCAATCACATTACCTACAGCTCCGCCAGCCAAAAGACTGATACCCAGCCTCATTAGCCGGAAGTTTTGGGGGATTCGCGAAAAGAAGTAAGCACTTAGACATAACATGAGTAATGCAATAATAACGAAAAATGCCTGTTGATTCTCAAGGATGCCAAAGGCGGCACCTGGGTTAAGCACATAGGTAATGTGAAATATATTGTCTATCACTGGCATTGATATTCCAGGCAGCATATGAGTTTGAATATAATGCTTGGAATACTGGTCGATAATTACGACTGCTGCTAGTATTAATATTGGCACTGCTACTCTCTCCTATCCTGTAAGCAATAGTATAAACTATGATACCATGATACCGGAATTTTTTCCAAACGTAAAGAAGCGCGGCAAATTTGCCACGCTTTGATTTACTTGTTTTTTCCTGAAACCAAATAGCGTTCTATGGTATCCCGATAATAATAAACGATCAAGCCAGCAATCAATAGCAGCGAGGTGATGCCCGCAACTGATTTAACGTTATGAGAAAGATTTTGTCCCAATATCGAATAAAGTACGATTGCGGGTGTTTGACCGATTGCCGTTGCGACAATAAATTGCCATAGTGTCAGTTTTGTTAGTCCGGCGCCATAACTAATAACTTTAAAAGGTATTATTGGCGTTAGCCTAGTAATAAAAACTGCCAGTATGCCATGAAGTTTAAAAAACGCATCAGTAAGGGTTAGATACTTAGCGTTAACGAAGCGCTCTATCACCGGACGACCATACCACCGGGCAACAATAAAGTCCAGGGTCGCGCCAAGTAATGCCCCTGTCCAGGAATATACTGCCCCATATTGCCAGCCAAATATCCAAGCGTTGGTAATGGTAATAATGACTCCCGGTACTAGCGGTACTGCAGACTGCAGTGTCATAAGCGCAATACTTGTTAATGGTGCCCAGATGCCATAAGAAAGGATAAATTGGCGTAGTCCTTCAAAGTTACGGGATTTAATAAAGGAAAAACCTTTAATGGCAAAGTCCTGAACTCCAGGAAAATAAAAATAGGTAGCTAGAGCCAGCCCTAAGACGCCAATTTTAGCGAAAACTATGTAGTTAGCCTTCGGACGGGTCATTAAGCCACCTCCCTCTCTCCGAATTCTGTACATAATATTCGTCTGCTAGTTATGATGCTAATAATTTATTAACCTAAATAGTATACCCTGTGACATGTAATTATTAAACATAGCAAAATAAATTCCTGCATAAAAAAACAAACCAAGCTTCAGCACTTGGCTTGTTTTTGATTTTAGAATCTTATTTTACTGGTTTTTCATCGAGTTGATAAATTATCATAAACTTAGACTTACAGGAGTGGTTTAAAAGTGGAACAGATTCTTTCTTATTCTTTCTGACGGTAATTATGTTTTATATTTTTCAAAAGGGCAAGTTTAGTTCAAGTGTTATTGAATAAATTTAGTGACATCGGTTAAACGAAGTCGTTCTTTATATTCTTTTGGTTGTTCATCGCTATATCCAAGGCAAATCATCGCTACGGCTCTAAGACGTGGCGGGGCTTCAACTGCTTCTGCCACTTTGACTTCATCAAAAGCACCAACCCAGCAAGCACCAATTCCTAAGCCCTCTGCGGCTAAAAGAATGTTTTGAGCTGCCGCGGAGGTATCTTGGAGACAATATAGCTGAGCGCCCCTTTCGCCATAGCGTTCATTTGAGCGGGCGGGATCTGCGAGAAGGACAATTACCGTTGGTGCATCAGCAATTTGTTCTTGATCAAATGCAGCGGCATGCAGCTTTTGCTTTACTTCAGGATCTTGCACTACATAAAAATACCACGGTTGTAGATTACCGGCGCTGGGAGCCATATTACCGGCTTCTAAAATTCTTGTCAGGGTCGGCTCAGGAAGTTGCTCAGTTTTAAAATGGCGAACACTGTGGCTTTCGCGGATGCAGTCAAAAATATCCTTAGTCATGGGTAAACCTCCTGTGTATGGTAGTTAAAATGTACCGTTTTTAGCTTCGACAAACCTAACGATATCGGCAATAAAGCCGCCAATACCTGGTATGTTGAGCAAAATTAACTGTTTAAGAAAAGAAAGTAATAAGGCGAACACCAAGCTGGCACCAATCGCAATACCTAAACCCCGGGCGATACCTGCTGCAAAATTAGTAAAAATCAGTCTGGCCGGACGTTCCAGCATTTCCATGTAATCTGCAATGCGCATGGCTTCCAAACGGATGACTAAACGCTCCAGTTGCTTGGCCATAAACTCGGGCTGGTCGTCTGTCTTTGTAGTATTTACTATATTTTTATTGTCCATGCAAACAGTCCTCCACCTGTATTAGTATTCCCCATCGAATAAAAATAAACCGGGATTAGACTCCCGGTTTATTATGCTTACATATTTTTTACTACGGCAGCACACCGTTGACAAAGAGCCGGATGTTCTTTATCTTGGTTTACTGTTGGGCTGTAAATCCAGCAACGTTCGCATTTGACGCCTTGTGCCGGAGCTACTGCAACAGCTAGTTGCATGTTTTCAGCCCGGAAAGCATCTCCTGGAGCCTCTTCAAACTTATCAGATAAAGTTACATTAGAGACGATGAGTAGGGTGGATAAATCGTTTTTAACTGCAGCAAGTGCGGCTAATTCTTCACCTGCAGCATAAAGCGTTACTGCTGCATCAAGAGAATGCCCGATTACCTTATTGCGACGGGCAGTTTCTAATGCTTTAGTGATTTCTCCGCGCATTTCAAGTAGTTTAGCCCATTTAGCTTCAAGTGCTGTATCAAGGTACTTAGGTAGGGGCACAGGCCAGTTAGCTAATTGTACGCTTTCCGGTCGACCCTTTTCTTTGGGCATATATTGCCAAACTTCATCAGCAGAAAAGGTTAATACCGGCGCTACCAAGGTAACTAAAGTGTTTAAAATCTCATACATAGCTGTTTGGGCTGCCCGGCGTTCAATAGAAGTAGGTGCCGCTGTATAAACACGATCTTTAAGAATATCAAGATAAATGGAACTCAGATCTACGGCGCAGAAGTTATGTACCGTATGATATAGCAGATGGAACTCGTAATCTTCATAAGCTTGAGTTACTTTAGAACGAACTTGCTCTAAACGCATTAGCGCCCACCGGTCAATTTCGAGCAATTGTTCGTAAGACACTTTATCAGTATCAGGATTGAAGTCATGCAAGTTACCTAAGATGTAACGGAAGGTATTACGGATTTTTCTGTAGACTTCCGATAATTGTTTTAAAATGTCGCTAGAAATACGGATGTCAGCCTTATAGTCAGCAGATGCAACCCACAGCCTAAGGACATCGGCACCATACTGTTTGATTACTTCCTGGGGATAGATTACATTGCCAATGGATTTGGACATTTTCCGGCCTTCGCCATCAACAACGAAACCATGGGTTAATACCGACTTATACGGAGCTTGGCCGCGAGTGGCTACTGATGTCAAGAGTGATGATTGGAACCAGCCGCGATGCTGATCGCTGCCTTCAAGGTACATATCGGCCGGCCACTCAAGTTCATCACGCTGTTCAAGTACAGCTGCATGGCTGGAGCCGCTGTCAAACCAAACGTCCATAATATCAGTTTCTTTACGGAATTCTTTATGGCCGCAATGCGGGCAACTGAATGACTCAGGTAAAATTTCGCCAGCAGTTTTTGCCCACCACGCATCAGAGCCTTCACGGCGGAATAGTTCTTTAACGGCATCAATCGTGGTGTCATTAATTATATGCTCATTGCATTTAGTGCAGTAGAAAATTGGTATAGGCACACCCCATACCCTCTGACGTGATATGCACCAGTCATGACGATCTGCTACCATGTTATGGATGCGGTCTTCACCCCAGCTAGGAATCCATTTTACCTCTTCAGCAATGGCCTTAAGGGCTTCAGTTCTAAAGCCTTCTACCGAAGCAAACCATTGTTCAGTTGCACGGTATATAATGGGGTTTTTGCAGCGCCAGCAGTGAGCATATTGGTGTTTAATTGTACTCTTGCCTAACAATAAACCGAGCGCAGCTAATTCTTTAATAACAGGAACATTAGCGTCGGCGACTGTCAGGCCTTCAAATTTGCCGCCTTCGGCAGTAAATTTACCAGTTGGGTCAACCGGGTTTATAACTGGTAAGCCGTATTTCATGCCGACTTCAAAGTCTTCCTGGCCGTGGCCGGGAGCTGTATGAACACAGCCGGTACCAGCTTCAAGGGTAACATGATCACCAAGAATAATTGGCGATTGACGATCAAAGAACGGATGACTGAATGCCATACCTTCAATATCGGTACCCTTCATGGTAGATAAAATAGTATATTCCCCTAAGTTATTGGCATTTACAACAGTTTCAATCAATTCTGTTGCCAGGAGGTAAATTTCAGTACCAACTTGAACCCAGGCATACTCGATTTCCGGATGAACACAGATAGCTACGTTAGCTGGCATGGTCCAGGGTGTCGTTGTCCAGATAACAGCAAATACGTTTTCATGGCTAATACCTACAGGCAAATGGCCTTTGTCATCAATAAGAGGAAATTTCACGTAGATAGAGTGAGATTTTTTCTCGGCATATTCAATTTCAGCTTCAGCTAAGGCTGTTTCACATGAGGTACACCAATATACGGATTTTAGACCTTTATAGATGTAGCCCTTCTTAGCCATTTCGCCAAAGACTTCAATTTGCTTGGCTTCATATTCAGGATACAGTGTTACATATGGGTTTTCCCAATCACCGGCAACACCCAGACGTTTAAAATCTTCGCGCTGCATATCAAGACATTTCAGCGCATATTGCTTACATTCTCGGCGTAAGTCCAAAGGATTAAGTTCGTGGCGGTTTAAACCGAGAATTTTGATGGCAGCATGTTCAATCGGCAAACCGTGAGTATCCCAGCCTGGGACATAAGGAGCGTCGAACCCATGCAATGATTTGTATTTGATAATGATATCCTTAAGAATTTTATTTAAAGAGGTACCGATATGGATGTTACCATTTGCATACGGCGGTCCATCATGAAGTATAAACTTGGTATTGCCTTTATTTTTGGCTATCTTTTTTTCATAAATTTTTTGTTCATTCCAGAAATCAATCATTTTTGGTTCTCGTTCAGGGAGATTTGCGCGCATTGGGAATTCTGTCTGTGGTAAGTTGAGTGTTTTGCTATAATCCAAAATTAGCACCTCCATAAAATATAAAAACTCTCGTCCCGCGAAGGGACGAGAGTTGTGTTCCCGTGGTACCACCCTATTGGCTTAATAAAAGCCACTTAAAACGCGTTAACGAGCGTTAAACGGCGGAGCCTACTAAATGTTCAGTCCGCAGCTCGGGAGTGATATCCGGCTATGCTTTTGGTTACCAGGCTTGCACCATTCCTGG
>CAZCEN010000007.1:18065-33337 GCA_964497205.1 uncultured Sporomusaceae bacterium | reverse complement strand
GTTGCCCCCACTAGCTCCTGAGGCTAGCGCGTCTGCCGTTCCGCCACGACCGCATAATACATTATGTTACTCTAACGCAACACAATGTATATTATCATAACATGAAAATACCGTCAAGTATTAATCTGCAAAATTACCCGATGACTAACCCACTCTAGACCCCCTCTTTTCCAAGTGGATTATACCCCACAGTCGAACGGCTAAGTCCTTAGATAAGGAAACTACCCTTCAGTGAGGTTGAAATCACCTTAGAAGGGTAGCTTCTTTATTTACCAGCCGTAAATCCCCATTGCCAGGCATTCCAAAAGCTTCCTGCCGGCGTTGGGTTTGGCATATAGTTAGCCACTGTTGACTTTACAGCATCAATACTTCCCCGGAAGTACAGGGGCACAATCGGACAGTCCTCACGAATCAAATCCTGGATACGGAAGTATATATTCTTTCTGGCACCAAGATCAACAGTTCTAACACCAAGATCAGTTAATTTGTCCACTTCGGGATTACGCCAGCCAGGGTAATTTTGCCCATCGTAGGCATTAGCACTGCCGGGGATTTTGCGGGAATTCCACAAATTAACATTATCCGGATCAACGCCTGCCACCCAAGCATAAATAGCTGTTACAAAACGCCGGTTCTTCAAAACATCGCTAAAAAAAACCTGGGCATCAACTGGTACTATCTCGACAATAATACCAACTTCCTTTAGTTGTTCTGCAATTTTCTGAGCAGTTTGTTCCCGTTGTTTATTGCCGATTGGCGTAGTCAGGGAAAAAATCAGTTTCTTATTATCTTTTGTCATAATTCCATCAGGACCTGGCTGCCAGCCGGCTTGGGCAAGTAAATCCCTAGCAGTATTAACATCACGCGCTGGCGGTTGCTGCATCGGGCTATATGCCCAGGATATAGGAGACTGATCGCCATAAGCCGGACTAGCAGCCCCTTTAAGTACATTAGCAACTATACCCTGACGGTCAATTGCACTGGTAATTGCTTTGCGTACTCTGACGTCCTGGAATAAAGCATTGTCCAGATTAAAATCCATATGCTCCCAAATCATAGTAGGCGCTATAACTGTTCTTATTCCGTCTATTGCTTTAACTTGTTCAAAATACGGAAAACCAATATTGCCGACAATATCTAACTCCCCTGATTTTAATTGAGTTAGCAGGATATTGGCATCAGGTACGATTTTATAAACAATACTATTGAGATTTGGTTTGCCTCGATAATAGCTCTGGTTAGCCTCAAAAATAACAGCCTCAGCGACCTGCCATTCTTTAAACTTAAACGGTCCGGTACCTATCGGCGCCCGGTTGAAAGCAGCCTTATTGATATCGCCGGCATTTTCAAGCTTATGCTTTGGTAATATCGTGTTAAATAAGGTTAAATATGGCGCATAAAATTCTTTAAAGTTGAGAACAACTGTGTATTTATCTGGTGTATCGATAGAACTTATGCGATCATAGCCCTCCCTTGATACAATGTTTACTTTCCGATTCATTATAAGCTGCCAGGTAAATTTAACATCATCAGCAGTAAAAGGCATACCATCATGCCAGGTTACTCCCTGCCGCAAATGATACGTTACTTTAATACCATTCGGGCTGACTCCACCATTAACTGTCGTCGGCACATCAATCGCCAAATCAGGAATCCATTCACCTTTATCATTTGTAGTAACCAATCCACTAAACATCAATCTGCCAACTTCTGCAGTGGCCAAAAGGTCGGAAAGTAGCGGATTCAACGTGTTGGGTTCTTGTAAACTCCCATATTTCAATTGCCCGCCCTGTTGAATAGTGACCTGCTTCTTTTCCGGAGGCAAAGATTCATCGCGAGAACTGCAGCCAGCACTAATAATGGTTAATAGTATTAATATTAGAATTATCAACTTACGCATAAAGTAAAATATTCTCCTCATACATCATTAACATCACAAGTTTCTGCCGTATAATTCCTTATACCGCTTCTTGTTATGCAATACCTTTTCGACATAATCCCGGGTTTCTTGGAAAGGAATTTGCTGTATATCATCAAACTCCTTAGTCCACCCGTAGCGCTGCATCCATTGCTTGACATTGCCACGTCCGCCATTATATGCAGCAAGAATCAATACTTCGTTACCCCCAAATTCTTTCTTTAAAGAAGCTAAATACCAGGTGCCAAATCGAATGTTTATATCCGGATCAGTTAGGTCGGCAGTCATAAAATCCTTATGATTAGTTTGTTCAGCTATCCACCGTCCAGTTTCCGGCATGATTTGCATTAGACCTAATGCACCTTTGGGCGAACGTGCTTCACTAATAAATTTACTTTCGGCTCTGATGACACCAGCCACTAGAAATGGGTCAATATCCCGTTCTAATGCATAGGTATAGACGGCTTCCTGATATAAAAACGGATATACGTATTTTTTTTGAAACAAGTCACTGGTGAGTATAACATAAAATCCTGTGGCAGATAACAAAATACCGATTATCAGGACTTTCAGCCAAGTCCAGAAACGCAATAAAATCACTCCGCAATAAAAATCACTGTATAAAAATATGTTTTATCAGTGTAAAAAATAACGTTATTTGCCAACATATTTATCCGATGACTAACCCGCTCTAAGACTCCCTCTTCTGTAAGTGGGAGTAAGAGCGGTTAAGTCCCTGGATAAGGGCGACTAACCTTCAGGTGGGGTTAAAACCCCATCTGAAGCTAAGTCTACTTTATCGTGTAGTTTTTGCCAAGCCTGAATTACTTGTTGATGAGTTTTTTCAATATTTTCAGTGTTATCGATTACAACATCCGCGTATTTCAGCTTTTGCCGTAAAGCTAGCTGCGCATTTATCCTTGCCGCAGCATCCTCACAACTTATATTGTCACGTGCCATTAACCGGTTGCGTTGTGTTTGCTCATCCACAAAAACTACCCAAACAACATCCACTTTTGTATGCCAGCCCACTTCTATTAAAAGCGGCGCATCAAGAACAATAGTATCATAACCACGTTTTTCAGCATCAGCAATAGCTAAGTTAGCAGATTCTTCAATATATGGATGTGTTATTTCTTCCAAATCAGATTTAGCCTTACTGTCTGAAAAAATAATTCTTCCTAGCTGTTTACGGTCGATTTCGCCTTGCTGATTGACAATAGTTGTACCAAATCTATCTACTATTTTTCGCCAAGCAGGCTTTCCAGGCATAACAACTTCCCGCGATATTTTATCTGCATCAACTATAAATGCTCCCAGTTGATTAAGCATTTTGCTTACAGTGCTTTTGCCGCTGGCAATTCCACCGGTTAAACCAATCAAATGCATAATGTATCCTCCGTCTACTTTTGACAGTTAGGACAATAGTGCGTACCGCGTCCAGCAACTTCCTTGCGGGCAATTATGCCACCACAACGATGGCAAGGTTGATTCGCCCGGCCATAAACCTTAAGGTGGAATTGATGACTGCCGCTTTTCCCGGTACCGTCACGGTAATCCCGAAAAGATGTACCACCGTGAGCAATTCCATCCGCAATCACTTGATTAACTGCCTGATAGAGATATTTTGCTTCGGTTTCTGTTATACTGCTTGCTGTGCGTTCAGGATCAATTCCAGCAACTGCTAACGCTTCATCTACATAAATATTACCTAAACCACCGATCAGCTGTTGATTTAATAGCACCGCTTTTATTGTCGCGTGCCTCTTACTTAATACATCAACAAAGTATTCTAAAGTAAAATCTTGAGATAGCGGTTCCGGCCCCATCGAAGCCAAGCCGGAAATCCGCCACAATTCATCCTCAGGCATCAAATATAAGGTTCCTAACGTACGCGTATCAGCATATAACAAAACATCTCCATTTTCAAATCGAAAGATAATATGAGTGAACTTATCAAATTCTGCTTCTGGAGTTACGTAGTACAGGCGGCCCGTCATGCGTAAATGAACAACCATTACCAAATTATTGTCCAGATAAAAAAGCAGATATTTCCCCCGCCGGCCAAGTTTAACAATTGTCCGATCTGTGATTATTGCCTGAAATTCGGGAGCTGTCGGCCATTTAATCAATCGAGACAAGCCTATTTCGACACGGGTAATTTTACGCCCGGCCACTTTATCGGTTAGCGTCCGGCGAATAGTTTCAACTTCAGGCATTTCGGGCATAACGCACACTCCTTTTATTTAGCTTCAGCCCAATTGCTGCCAATCTTTACTTCTGCCAACAACGGTACATCCAATTCTACCGCTTGCTCCATAGCTTGCTTTACCAAGGCTGTTACCTGTTCAAGCTCCTCTACGGTTACCTCTAATACTAATTCGTCATGTACCTGTAACAGCAGTCTGCTTTTTAATCCTTGCTTTTTTAACTCAGCATAGACGCTGTTCATGGCAATTTTGATAATATCGGCTGCAGCTCCTTGGATAGGAGTATTCATGGCCGTTCTTTCAGCAAATGAGCGCTGATTAAAATTGCTACTGTTAATATCCGGCAAATGACGTCGCCGGCCAAATAAAGTAGTTACATAACCATCACGATGAGCACTGGCAACAATATCGGCAGTGTATTTTTTTACACCCTGATATTTTGCGAAATAGCTATCGATATAATGCCCGGCTTCTTTGCGGCTGACGCCAATATCCCTCGATAAACCATAGTCACTGATACCATAAACAATCCCAAAATTAACTGCTTTTGCCCTGGCACGCATTTCTGATGTAACCTCTGACATCGGCACCCCAAAAACTTCAGAAGCGGTTCTGGTATGTATATCCTGATTGTGGCGAAATGCTTCCTGCAGACTGTTATCTCCTGCAATATGTGCCAACACCCGAAGCTCGATTTGCGAATAGTCGGCTGCCATAATATATTTATAGCCATCTCCGGGCACAAACAGTTCTCTAATTCTCCGTCCTATATCTGACCGTATAGGAATATTTTGCAGATTAGGCTCCGAACTACTCAACCTGCCGGTAGCTGTTACCATCTGATTAAAGGTAGTGTGTATCCTGTCTGTTTTAGGATTAATTAATGGTTCCAGTCCGTCCAAATAGGTTGACTTCAGCTTGGTTAGAAGACGATATTCCAGCAATTTATCTATCAAAGGATGCTTTCCTGCCAGTTTTTCCAATACCTCTGCGTCAGTAGAATAACCTGTTTTTGTCTTTTTAATGATAGGTAGTTGCAATTTTTCAAATAAAATAATACCTAATTGCTTAGTAGAATTGACATTAAATTCTTCACCTGCCAGCAGGTAAATCTCATGCATTAGTTGTTCTATCTTTGCAGCAATACTCACTGCCATTTCGTGTAAATAGGACTTATCAACTTTTATCCCCGTAACCTCCATAGTTGATAAAACCTCGACAAGCGGCATTTCTATCTGCGCATAAAGTTTGTCCAAACCGGACGAAACAAGCGCTGAGGTAATAGCAGGTTTGAGCTTACCAATAATCTCACATGCCCAACAAGCAAATTCCGGTCGATCCTGCAAATGCTTATCTCCTGCAGGCAATATTACTGTTTCATTTAGATAGGTCTTAGCTAGTATATCCAAAGGATAAGACGCCGCAGTCGGATCAAGCAGATAAGCGGCAATAAGGACATCTTGGATTTGAGCTTTTAGCTCGCACCCATATACTCTGCAAACATTATAGATTTTTTTCGAATCATAGGTAGCCAATATCAAATCTCTGTCGGCCAATAAATCAAAAACAATATCCCAACCTTCTGAATTAGCAGGGATATAGACCGTTTTTCCTGAATTGTTAATAGCTACCCCGATGAGTTCTGCGACAGGCGAATGTTCTGATAGTAAGGGATAGCAACTCGCGCAACCCAACTTTTTTGCGGCGTCATAAATGGCAGCAACCTCAGTTATGCTAGAGGCAACGACCGGAGCAGCAAATTCAACGACAGATTGAGAAGACTCTGGCTCAAATGTTTCACTGCTTCCTTGAAGTATAATATCAAGTTTGTTTATTAACGTTTTAAATTCAAATTTAGTAAATAATTCTTTAACGATTGACCTATCTGGATGAATCCCGAAATTTTCCGGGACAAATTCAAGGTTCATATCACGAACAATTGTTGCCAGTTGTTTGGATAAGACAGCTTGGTCGGCGAACTGGCGAAGATTTTCCTGCAGCTTTTTACCGGATACTTTGTCTATATTAGCTAAGACATTCTCCAGCGAACCGAATTCGGCTAAAAGTTTTCCTGCCGTCTTTTCGCCGATTCCCGGTACACCTGGAATATTATCTGAGCTATCTCCCATCAGACCTTTCATATCGATAAATTGTGCAGGTGTAAGTCCGTATTTTTCCTTAAGACCCGCTACATCAATTGTTTCTACCTCTGAAATACCTTTTCTAGTGAGCAAAACTTTAGTTTTTGGCCCTATAAGCTGCAATGCATCACGGTCACCTGTCACGATAAGAACCTCATAACCTTGCTTGGCAGCCTTTTCGGAGAGCGTTCCAATAATGTCGTCGGCCTCATACCCCTGTTCTTCAATTGTAATAATACCTAACGCCTGCAGCAACTCACGAATTAACGGGAATTGTTCAGATAATTCTGTCGGGGTAGCTTGACGATGCGCCTTATACTGTTGGTATGTCTCAGTCCGGAAAGTTACCCGGCCTTTATCAAAAGCCACTGCAATTACATCCGGATTATAATCTGATAATATTTTTACCAGCATGGTAGTAAATCCATAAACTGCGTTAGTATACAACCCACCGGCCGTGCGCAGCATCGGCAAAGCATGAAATGCTCTATGTACCAGACTGCTGCCGTCAATTATTATAAATCTTTGGGGCATAAGCCCACCACCTTTAAATACATTTTTTCCAATCTATTTGTATTGGCTATTTACACTAAAATCCCTTCTCTATTTTTTTAAATAGACAGCAACCTTATGTAATAGTTTTTAAAGAAAACCGATATTGCCTTTTTTTACGCTAAAATTACATTTCCTATAAACAAAAAGAGTGGGATATCAGATCGCTTTTACGCGACATCTATCCCACTCCTACCTACACTGTTAAAGATTCGTGAGTTCTATACTCTTAGCGGCTTCATTTAAATATACATGCACACCAAAGGCTTCATTAATACTGGTTATTTTTATATAAGGTTCAGTACCAATTGTATCAACAGTCATTGTAACTGCCTTGCCTTTTTCACCGACCGTCAGCGTTTTAGTTTCCTGGTTCCAAACTGCTTTGTATCCCAAAGTTTCCGCCAGCTTCAGTGCTGGTAGAGCATACATTCCCTGTATTTTACTAATTTCAATATTAACTGGTTTTTCGTTTAAAAGAACCATCATTTTATCGAAATTCAAGGTATTCTCTTCCGTTTTCCAACTTACTTGACCACCAAATAACCCTGACAGTTGGTCTGCGGGAATATACGCGATATCGCCACTGACAATACCGGAAATACTGCTTGCACCATAGCGAGCAGTCCTGGTTTTGTCGTCCCATCGTACGTCACAGTTTAATACTTTGCCTACATCATACAGTGGAACATATGGTACACCCTGGACAATCAATCCCCTGACACCTATTAATTTACCATTTAATTTAATTTTGAACTGATTGGCAATTACCGTTTGCTGATCACTGGGATCCTCAAGTAGTTTCCGCAGAACGTTATCTGATACCAATGCGTTTAATCGATACGCATTCAACTTATTCCTTATATCCTGAATCGTTACGCTGCCATACCCATAGATGTCCGGATATACTGCCAGCGTCACTTGGCCTTGGGCGTTTGTGCGAATTTTTATTCTATCATAAGTAATTCGAACCGGTGTACCATAATTAACCTTATCAAAAAGCTCTTCTACATCTTCTTCATGCATCCGAATACAACCATTTGAAACTGCGGATCCAATCGACCATGGAGCATTAGTCCCATGAATACCGTAATCTTTCCAAATTCCCATCCACCTATACCCTAGTGGGTTATCTGGACCAGATGGAACAACCACTCCCGGCCGATCTGGCGGATACCAAGCAGGATTTACTTCCTTACAAATAATAGAATAAGTGCCAAGTGGAGTTGGCGTTGACGTTTTACCGATAGCTATGGGAAATTCCTTAACCAAACTGTCGCCTGAAAACAACTCAATTGTTCGACTGGGCAAATTTACAGTAATACTTGGAGAAAGCAAACCTGGATTTCCCTGGGCATGACTAACGGGAACCGTTGCAACTAATAAAACTAAAAAAGCTAAGACAAACCGGAGTAACACGAGCATCCCTTCTTCACATTATTTTCCGAAACAATACATGATATGAAGATGCCCGTCTAGGATATTACCCCGCTTGTGAATTTTATTATAGTTTCCATGCGATCACTGTAAATTTAGTATTTGCTGATGCACCACCCGAAGATGTCTTTGGCGTTCGTCAATAATCGGGAGATAAATATGAATATGGGCACCATTGCTGCCCGTTTTTACCGGATTAACATTAATAAAACCGCCATGCTCACCAATGACCCGGTGCGCAACAGGTAAACCCAATCCCATATGTTCAAGCTTAGTGGTATAAAAAGGTTCAAATACCCGTGGCAGAATTTCCGGAGGTACCCCCGGCCCAGTATCGGAAATAGCAATGACAAGCATACTTAGTTCAGAATTAATCCAGGATTTGACGGTAAGTACCCCTCGGTCAGGCATAGCTTCTATCGCATTTTGCATAATGTTAACAATGGCCTGCTTGATAAGATTACTATCTACATTAAGGGGCGGTAAATTGGGAGCTAACTGCTTGTTAATATCTATGTTTTCTCCACCAAGTTGTTTAAAAGTCAACAGAAGGGCTTCTTCTATTGTACGGTTTATATCCACATTATTCTCTTTGTTGACAGGTGGCTTCGCGAATAATACAAGTTCTTTTACCACTTTATTGATGCACGACACTTCGTCCAACATCATTTCGAGCACGTCACGTCCTACAGTGTATCTATCATCTTCCAAACGGCTAAGCATTACTTGTAAATACCCGCTTATCGTAGTTAATGGTGTTCGGACATGATGAGCTACGCCCGCAGCCAATTCACCCAACGACATCAGCATTTGAGTGATCTGTATCTGCTTTATAGCTGCCCGCACTGCCGATAAATCCTGAATAACGACAATACAACCGTTCGCTTCGCCGTTGGCACCTCTAAGTTTTAAAGTATCAATATGGGCGTAAATGTACTGATCTTTAACTTTTACTTTCAAATTGACAGTATTTAAGTCTTCATCATCATCCAGGTAAAAAACTCTTAAAAACTTTTCTCCGTGATGTTTAAATACATCGTCAACTTTTCGTCCGATTGATTTAGCTCTCTCAATACCGCAGATTTTTTCGGCTTCACGATTTAAATTCTTTAATCTAAAATCGTTGTCTATAAAAATTATTCCTGTAGTCGTTTCAAAAGAATCCTGATACTCATCTTCACGATGCAAATAAACTATCTTGTTATCTAGCGCTTCTGCAGCAGACATCGTCGATCTCCTCCCCAATAAGCAGCTTTTACATTTGGTGCTGTTAAACATTCTTGTAAATTTTTGTAATTCCTGCTAAATTAGAACAATTACTTTTCGTAAAAAACCGACACTTTTCAAATATTACATGTCGAAATAAATATAAGGCTTTAATAAACCCTTGATATACTTACTCTTTGGGAATCGGCCTAATTCGACATAACAAAGTCTTAAAGCTTGATTATACGGTATTAAAGTTTGATTATAAGCGGAATATTCAACATAAACAGGTAGCATATCTTATTATTTTACCATTATTTGTAATTTTTAACCTAAACTTACAATTTTTACCATATTATTATTTCATTGGTGAGATTATAAAAGGCAGTGAACCAGGAAACTTATCCGTTGATTCACTGCCTTTTATAATCTCTTTTTATCAATTTAACTAAACACCCAATAACCGCTGCCAAAAAGATTTCGATTTATTATTTTCCTTTTCTTCCAGGGCCCGTCGTAAACGGTTATCTACTAGTTGAAAATGGCTTGTAAGTTCTGTCTCTAAGCGCTCTTCCAGTTTAGTTACTTCTTGTTTTAAATTATGTAACTCTTCTTGTTGTTCGTTCACAATATTAATCGTAGCCGCAATTTGTTGCAACGCCTGATTTTGCGCTGCAATAACGGCCATAATTGCAGAACCGTCAACCTGATTTACTGTTGATAATGCTTGTGTTTGGTTTGTTTCCTCCTGTTGCGAATATGTTGCGTCGCTTTCCTGCGATTCCGAGTTTACCTCAATAAACCTGGTAAAACGGCGACTCAGATCATGATTAATATCATCAGCGTTTTTATTTTGGTGCATTCCTTTGGCAATAACCTGAAAGACCTCAATGGCTTCAGGATAAAATCGTTTCTTTTTCCCCTCCCCTGTAGCCGGTAAATAATCCATAAACAAGTCGCGATAGTAACGTAAAGTACTTTGTGGAATACCAAGCTCTTGCGATATGTCTTTAATGCTTAATAACTCTACCATAAAAACCACCCTCTGCGTTTTTGTTGTTGCGGTTATATTCGCGACTACTCGGTGGTTCTCCTGCTATTTTTATGAAATAATGTAAAAAAATACCAAAATATATTTTATTCTATTCCATTACGAATTATGTCCGGCAAAGGGGTTAGTTTTTTTGAATAAAGTATTGATCCCCTACGAGTGGGAACACTAATTGAGAATGCAAATTACGAGGTGTAGTCTTGAAGAAGAACTTAGTTTCGATGGCCGTTACAAACTTATCATCCATTTTGGGCTATACGCCGCCGGTTAACCCTGATCCATTTGTATTGGATGAGACGAGACCATTTGACAATGATACTCAACCGGATAAAATATCTGCGACCCATGCAGCATTTGAGCAATTTAATACTCTGTTCCGTTTCTCACAGCGGTTAAAGCTATCTATGGAAAAAACGCTAAACCTTATTAGTAAAGGCTATTCTAATGAAGATATGTTCCGCCTTAAACTCGAACTGGAAGCGCTTGAGAAACAGTGGTCTGCTATTGCCCCCATCCGGCTGGCTTACCAGCAAGGACAGAGAATCCATGAGCTTCCTCTAAGTACAAGTATTGAGGAAAATAAGCGCATCCTAAAAGAAATTTATCAGTTTCCTCGCAACAAAGACATCATTTTACGAGAGTTTATCATTGCCGGTGCCCCTTATACCAACGCTGCCTTAATATATATCGACGGTATGATAAATAGCGGCAAGCTAGAACGCTTTATACTGCAACCGCTAATGAACCCGCAACAACCCACAACATTTGACAATGACGATGCAATTGGACAATTTATTGAAACTGTACTACCTAACGCATCTATATCGAGAGCAAATATCTATCAAAAGCTGGAAGAGGGAATCAACAGGGGCGACACCGTGGTAATTATAGACGGACTAGCTGAAGCAATCATCATCGAAACTAAAGGATGGGAACATAGAAGTGTAAGTACACCTCAGACGGAACAAACTGTGCGTGGATCACAGGTCGCTTTTGCCGAAAACCTTAGGGTGAACACCGGCCTCATCCGTTCTATCCTTCATAGCAGTGATCTAATAACTGAAATGGTAACTGTCGGCAAGCGTGGTCAGTTAAACTGCGCAATTATGTATCTGAACTCTATTGCGAACGAGTCGTTAGTTGAGGAAGTTCGCAGACGGCTAGAGGGGATTAGCACAGATTATGTCGTAGATTCCGGCCAACTTATGCAATTTATCGAGGATCATCCCAAAAGTATCTTCCCTCAAACGGTTTCCACTGAACGCCCTGATCGTGTTGCTAACTATATAGTAGAGGGTCATGTAGCTTTAATTTTGGAGGGAAACCCATTTGCCCAGATTGTCCCGGCAAGTTTTTTCTCTTTCTTCCATTCAGCCGAAGATTTTAGTAACAAAACAAGTATCACGAACTTCATGCGTGTTCTCAGATTATTCGGCGCGCTGATTTCCAGTGTACTTCCTTCATTGTACATCGCTATCGCTTATTTTCATCAGGAGGCAATACCAACTGAACTTCTGTTAGCGATTGCCGGCTCACGGGAAAACGTTCCTTTTCCTGCTATCGTCGAGGTAATGATGATGGAGATTTCTTTTGAACTCATCCGCGAAGCCGGTGTTCGTATTCCCGGTGTACTTGGATCGACCATAGGCATTGTGGGTGCAATTATTCTTGGACAAGCGGCGGTTACCGCTCGCATTGTAAGTCCTATTATTGTGGTAATCATAGCGATTACCGGTTTAGCCTCGTTTACCATACCGGAACACCGCATGGCTTCGGCTGTCCGGATTATACGATTTGTTTTGCTGCTGTTCGCCTGGATTATGGGGTTAGTCGGACTGGCTTACGCTCTCTTAGGTCTGACTGTTATCGTATGCCGCCTTAAATCCTTTGGCATGCCGTATATGGTTCCGGTTGGACCAAAAACGCTAGCCAATTTTGACGTTGTACTGCGTGGGCCTGTTTTCAGGCAGGAAACAAGACCGGATGAGCTAAATACTAAAGCCCAACAACGCCAACCTCATATTAGTCGTTTGTGGAAGAAAAAACCTGCAGCTTCGGAGGATAATGAATAGCATGAAATATCAAAGTGGCCGTTTGGGTATAGCCGAGGGCTTAGCTTTAGTCTTTTTCATAACCTTCCCCCCTATATTTTTGAGTACTGCGGGCAAATCGGTGCAATCCGCCGGAAATATAAGTTGGCTAACGGGTACGCTAGCATCACTTATCGGAATGGCGCTGATGTATCTTTATTCTTTTGTGCTAGAACGCTATCCCGGTGATCTTATCTCTGCTACACAAAACTTGCTAGGACGGCTGATGGCATGGATAATTAGTATTTTTTATTTTATTGTTTTTTTTGGCCTAGCAACTCTCTGGACACGACAATTCGCAGAAAACACCCTGCTAACAGCTTTGCCCTATACATCCTTTGATATTGTAATTTTATGGTATGGGATAGGTTCTGCACTCCTTATTTACGCCGGTATCGAAGCTTTGTGTCGCGCAGCCTACGTTATCATGCCCTTTTGCATTATTGCCCTATTACTTGTATTTGCGTTACTGCTGCCCCTGTATAAGCCTATGTACTTATTGCCCTGGCAGGGCAAAGGGCTAGCTAATCTTTTGACGCCAACAATTAATCTGATAGGTGCAAGCGCCCAGCTAGCTTTGCTCTTTATTCTGGCACCAGCTTTTCAGACAGTCAGTACTTTAAGGAGTGCCTTACTGTTTGGCTTTGGTGGCAGCGCCATTATGCGAGTATCTGCAGCGACTGTTTTTATCATGGTTTTTGGTTCTGCTGTTGGTGGTGAAAAAATGCTGCCTTTTTACGAAATGGCGCGATTAATTTATTTTAATCGGTATATTCAACGTCTGGAAGCAATTTTTATTCTGTTATGGGTAATTGTTGGTATTATCGCAATAGCAATGTGCTTGTACGGGAGTTTATACGTTATCGCAAAATTGTTTAAGCTGCCAACTATCAAGCCATTGACCCCCGTAGCAGCTCTCGCCATGATGCAATTGGCTATGTTGCCGCAGGATACCAACGAAGTACTACAGATTGAGTCTGTATTTTTCGGATTTTTTTGTGCCCCAGGGGCGGTGTTTTTTCCTACCGTCCTGTTACTTGCATTTCTATTCAAAGGCAGGAAAAAAGTATGCAGAAGTCACGGATTAGACTAATTATCTGTTTCTTTTTGTTGTGCTTGCTACTTGCGGGCTGCAATGGTGGCAAAGAAACAGATGAAATAGCTTGGGTTATAAGTATTGGTGTGGACAAAGTAGGCGATGAATTAGAAATTACCTACCGGGTTGCCATCCCCAGAGCTCTGGCCGGAGAGATGGCCGGAGGCGGCGATAAAAAACCCACTACGTTAGTAACTGTCAGAGCGACATCACTGGCAGAAGGCCGCAATCTACTGAATACTTCCTTAGCGCGTTCAGTAAGCTTAAATCAGGTGAGGTTATTAGTTGTTTCTGAAGACCTTGCACGATCCGGAATTGATGACTTAATTGGACCTTTAATTCGTTTCCGGGAGTTTCGCGGCAGTATTTTTATCATGGTAGCGCGGGGGAACGTTAGAGAGATATACGAAAAAAATGCCCCTACTCTCGAAACCCTATCTTCACGTTGGATTGAAAACTATATTCAAAGCTCAAGTGAAGTGTCGTACTATCCAAAAGCAAATTTACACGAATTTTATCTACGTCTAAAAAATGCAACAGGTTCACCTTATGCTTTGTACGTTGGACTCAACCCGCTAACAGGCCAAGGTCGGCCTGCAGGAAGCAGAGCCGCGGGCGAAGCAGCTGAACCGTATTTACCGGGAGACACTCCAAGGATAGGAGGCGACCCTGTAGAGTTATTGGGGACGGCTGTCTTTAAAGGCGCTAAAATGGTAGGCGCATTAGACACAGAAGGAACTAGAGCATTTGTCACCTTACAAAATCAGTTGCATCGAAACTTTCTTGTTATTGACGACCCTCTCGCCCCCGAACATAAGATTAACATTGCCGTCCGGAATGGAAGCAAACCCAAGATTAAGATAGCTAATTTAGGAGAAAGACCTACTATAAATATTGACGTTTTTTTAGAGGGTGAAATTACTGCCATCCCATCTGGCATTATGTATGAAGAAACGGAATATCGCTCTTTATTGGAACAACAAGTTTCCAACGTTATGAAAAATCAGCTTCAGATCATGCTTGCGCAAACTCAGGAGTGGGGCGCAGATATAGTAGACTTCGGATATTATAGCAGGGGTAACTTCTCTACCTTGCAAGAATTGCAAGAATATAAGTGGAACAGCCATTATCCGCACGCTGAGTTTATTATCAACGTCAAGACAGAACTTAGACGTTCAGGCTTGATGCAACAAACAGCGCCTATTCGGAGGGATTAAAGCATGCCCTATTTTTTCTTACTGTTAACAGTACTTGCCACGATACACGCCTCATGCTTTGGGGTCTGGCTAATCAGAAATGGCAACAAATCAGGAGCCATACTTGTATTTACAGCCTCCCTCGTTTGCTTGTCCTTGCCCATATATCATCTGATTACTGCCAAATAAGTAATAACACGTTATCCGCCTTCCCTCCAACCTAAATTGCTGTATCTTCCACCTGCTCTATCGTCATCTACGCCGACGATAGGTCAGGCTCATTTTTTTATTCTATTTATATAGCCACACCACAACTAGATAGAATTTGTTCATCTCAATGTCAGGTAAGAAGTTCGATAACAAGCTATATCTATC
>CAZCEN010000007.1:12529-17965 GCA_964497205.1 uncultured Sporomusaceae bacterium | reverse complement strand
AAAAAAGCCTATATGAAGTTAATTCACATAGACTGTTTTCCCAATTTGGTGCCCGGGAAGGGACTTGAACCCCCACGTTGTTGCCAACAAAAGATTTTGAGTCTTCCGCGTCTGCCATTCCGCCACCCGGGCATTATTTAGTTATGTCCTGCATCGGACATTTGTTATAATACCATTTGCATTTATTATTGTCAAGTAAATTTAAATAGTTTTTTGTATTAACACATTACACGCGTGGACATTTGTTGATAGTCAAAATAGTATATGCTAGTCTGATGAAATTTACCTATTCTCAGAAGGACAAAACCGATTTTTATCAAATATAATATGTCACAGTAGGTAACAACCATGAATCGGCGTACTGAAACAAATATATAAGAAGGAAATTAAAGATGCCCACAGTTACACTTGAAAATCAGGAGATTGCATATACTTTACGTCTGGATAAGCGGCGGAAAAACATTCAACTAAAGGTACTACCAACTTCCGTAATTGAGATTGTCGCTCCAGTAAAACTAAACAGCATGGAAATTAAACATATCCTAACAACCAAGAGCAAATGGCTTAGAGACAGACTTAACAAACTAACCTCCCTAGCCGCTAATCCCGTTAATCAAACGTTAGTTTCCGGCTGCCAGCTTCTATACAATGGTCAACCACACACACTTACCATTGTTCCAGGCATCAGTCGTCCTGAAGTGATTCTTACACCTGGAGAAGTTATGGTCAAAGTACCTGGCGATTGCGTAAGTAATCATGCCTCTGTGGCTATTGAGCAAATATTAAAAGTTTGGTTTGTCAACCAAGCTGGTAGATTGTTTCAAGAAAGAACCAGGCATTGGGCACCAATTATCGGAGTCAATCCTGCACGCATAACTATTAAAGATCAAAAAACCCGCTGGGGCAGCTGTTCAAGTCTCGGTAATATCAACTATAACTGGCGGGTAGTTATGGCGCCGCCCCAAGTACTAGATTATCTTGTTATTCATGAGTTATGCCATATGCTGGTACCCAATCATTCACCCCGGTTCTGGGAACAAGTCCAAAGGTTCTCTCCTGATTATCAGAACCACCGTAAATGGCTAAGCGATAACGGCAAAATTTTATCCCGCATCTTTTAACTTATTTTTTGTCCGATGACCAAGATCTGCTATAACTCCGTTTCTACCTATGGGAGTTAATAGTGACTTGGTCTCACTTTATTAGCTGATTATCCTTAATGTATTTTTCCAGCAGTTCCGCAGTCGTACAAGTAATTTTAATACAGTTTCGCCCTTGGTCTCTTGTACCAAATTCATGCTTGTTAAGAACCCGACAGCACGCCGCACCGAAGTTTTCGGTAAAAATACTATGAAATTCTTTGGAACTAGAATATATAGGACCACGACTTTGCTCAGAATTTGCCCGGCCTTGCAACATACCTAACACCATAATTGCCCCTGAAAGTGCTCCGCACATACATCCGGCGTGACCAAGACCACCGCCAAAGCCTGTTGTCATTTTTAAAGCTTCATCAGAAATATCGAGTTTTAATAAATCCCGAAAACCCCGTACAACTGATTCGGCACAATTATAGCCGGATTTAAAGTTCTGACCAACTAAATCTTTGGCACTCAGATTATTGGTCCCCTGTTCTGTCATTAGCGATTCCCCCTGTTATGTATTGCATAAATCACTTCGACAATACACATTTTTTTCCTGCGAAATGCAAAAATCTCTGCCCTTTACCAAAGGCAGAGATTTTTGTTACTTTATACGTCTAACTGCTAACGAAGCCAAAATCCCCCCAAAAATACCGGTAACAAGCTGAGGCCAACTCATTGCCAGCATGATACCGGCAGCAAGCTTAGGAGGAATCGCAATAAATGTGAGCAGCCAGGCAAATATTCCATAAAGAAGCCCGGATTTACCTATTGTCGCCGAAACAATACTCAACAAACGGTTCCAACGCAATACAATGAGAAAGAGAATGATATATGCTATATTCCCCAGAGCAACAGGTACAATAAATACAGGCAAAGGCAAAAGCTGTTGGAAATAAGCAACTACCGGCGCTATTGAGGCAATAATAACTGCAGGCCACAAGCCAGCCTTTTCGGCAGCAATAAGCAATGAAGCATTAACTAAACTACCAATGATAAAAGTAGATAGGAACGGCGGCACGGGAATAAAAAAACGCAGCGATTGAAAAATCAAGGTCAGCGATAACAATAACGCTGTCCTTGTCAAAATCCGGTTATTTGACATAGCATTCTCCGTTTATCTACGCCGCCGGTTATTATAACCGCGTCCAAACATCATGTAAGCTAAAAGCCCCAATAAAATTAAATAACTCAGTGTGATGCTAATGATCCCTAAATCAACAAGTACATTGACAGCAGTTAATCCTCCAAGAAAGATCATAGAACGTTTCAGATCAATAAATGGGTCGCGACGTAAAACCAAATAAACCACCCCAAGTACGACTAAGTCAATAGCAACTCTGGCTAATACGTTAAATACAAAAGAGTTTAGCATACTGCCGACAATCATAACTGCTAACACTTTAAACCATGTTTGATTCATTATAAGCCTCCTTCAGTAGCGTTATTTTAAAATTAAAGTTTATCCCAAGTTATATTAATATGGTTATAAGTAAATTATGCCCAAGTTTATAAAATTCCTGCCTTTGCAAGTCTATTTCTAAGAATATCATAAATTATTATAAATTTTTTTAAATTTAGTGTTTATAGTTTTGTAACTTTGAGCATACTCTTTATTGCAACAACTACTATGTAAGGAGTGAATATTGTGAGTGAGGAAATAAATTTTGCTTTTACCCTTTTTGAACCCCATCGTACTCGACAGCCGAAAAACGATCAACCTGCTGTTGAAGTTCGACCTAATGGCCGCATTGTCTTTAACAAACAAGCTACCGATCTTTTGGAAAACAATAATTTTTGTATGCTGGGCTATGACCCGGAAAACCGGGCATTGGGTATTTTACCTTTAAGCGAATTAAAGCCGAATACATTTCATGTACGTTACGCTGCCAAGGGAGCATATATCGGGGCAAAGAAATTTTTCAAGCATTTTGATATTCTCCCAGGCCAATTAGTCGAAAATACCCCCTTCAAAACCGGCCAGTTTATCGGCATAACCTTATAATTTATTTTATTATCTGTTAATTAAAAAGTTACTCTTCGGAGTAGCTTTTGTTTTTTTACTGATAGAAAGCATAACTTTGTCTGAAAAAAGGCACCTCGGATTTCGCTTCGCAACGACTCTGCTCAAGCCGTGTTTTCTTTAAAGAAACGTTTTCCCTTGTCAATCATTATCAATTTGCTGTAAAATTAAAACAATAGCTTGATTTAGAGATAGGAGAACAAACTATGGATAATCCGTCTAAACTTTCCTTAACTATGCCTGAACTGCGTACAGCTTTTGAAAACCAAGGTTATATTTGTGATACAGAGCTTTTAACTACTGTTTATTTGGCTTTAAAATTAGAAAAACCTTTACTAATCGAAGGAGCCCCTGGCGTAGGTAAAACGGAAATTGCCAAAGTGCTGAGTAAAATATTTGATACCGAACTCATCCGGTTGCAATGTTACGAAGGCCTTGACGAAAATAAAGCCCTATACGAATGGAATTATCAGCGGCAATTGATTAAAATCCAAATGAGCAAAGATACAACCTGCCAAAATCTTTCCGAAAGCGATGTATTTTCTACAGAATATTTATTGGAACGCCCGTTATTAAAGGCAATTCGTTCTGAAAAACGCCCAGTACTATTAATCGATGAAATAGATAAAACAGATGAAGAGTTTGAGGCTTTTCTATTTGAAATCCTGTCCGACTTTCAAATCTCGATTCCTGAACTCGGCACTGTTGGCGCTAAGCATATTCCTATGGTAATATTAACAAGCAATCATGACAGAGAGTTGTCAGAAGGCCTGCGACGCCGTTGTGTTTACTTATATATCGATTATCCAGCCATTGACAAAGAGATTAATATCATTCGCATAAAGATACCTGAGGTTACTGAAAAATTAGCCATGCAGATTGCTGCCGCTATTCATCATATCCGCAGCAGCTTAACTCTTAGCAAGCAACCCTCTATCGCCGAAACACTTGATTGGACAAGATCACTTATTGCTATGCATGCCGACCATCTTGATACTGCATTAATTAGACAAACTCTTGGACTACTATTTAAAAACCGCGATGATTTATTAACATTTCAAAAAGATTTAGGTGTCGAAGGGCTTTGCGCAGCTATAAAGCAAACAAAAGGTATGCCCAATGAATCTTGCCATTGCCACTGCAGCGCAGACGTTGGGGGCTGATATTTTTGAACTCGCTCTCCGATAATATTGTAGGTTTTGTGCAGATTTTACGCCAACTTGGAGTAAGAATCAGTATTGCAGAAACTATTGATGCAGTAGAGAGTTTAACAATGATCGATACTTTCGATAGAGACGTATTTCGATCAGCTTTAAAAAGTACATTAATCAAAAACTCTGAAGATCAAGTAGCCTTTGATAAAGCTTTCAATTTGTTTTTTGTTCCCCCTGAGGCTAAGCAGGAACAGCGAAGTGCTTGGGATTCCAAACAGCAAATGGATCTTGAACAATCCCAACAAGCACAAGAGGAATTAGTTTTTCAGGGACACCCTCTCGAAATTCCCGACGAACTTAGAGATGTTTATAAAATGCTACCCGAAAGGGAAAAACAACGCCTACAAAGTTTTTTAAACAAAACCTCTACAGGTAAGAATGTTAAGGAGTCTTTTCAGCCAATCGTCGAAAATTTGCTTAAAAGCTCTCTTTCGTATTGGCAACGCCAATTACCACCCGAAGATTTAGCCCAACTAGCTGCTGCACGCCGCCAATTACTAGGACATAATGAACTTGATCATGTTGTAGAGTCGGCAGCAGGGCTTGGTGGCACAGGCCGCAACCCACTGCTCTATAAAAACATGCAAGATATCGAAGAACACGAAATACCACTGGTTACGGCTCTCATCAAGCGCTTGGCATTCCGCCTGACTACACGCATTTCCCGGCGGTTTCGCATGACCGGCCGCCGAAAACTTATTGATATCCGCAATAGCATTCGCCGCAATATGCGTTATGGCGGAATAATGATTTCGCTAAAATATAAGACAAAAAAAATTCACAAACCCAATATCGTTGTAGTATGTGATGTATCGGCATCTATGACCAAATATGTCCGGTTTACATTGCCACTGCTTTTTGGGTTATCAAGTGTAGTGAAGAATATTGATTCTTTCATTTTTGCCAACGATTTAGAAAAAGTAACTCATTCTTTTCGCCGTAGTGATGACTTCGGTCAATTTACTGAAGAATTAATTGCAAGCTCGACGCAAATGGGTCAGGGCACAAATTTATTTATTGCTTTAACAAGTTTAGAGGAACAATATAAAAAGTTACT
>CAZCEN010000007.1:0-12429 GCA_964497205.1 uncultured Sporomusaceae bacterium | reverse complement strand
CGCCTTGAAGAAAAAATCCAAGAACAGGGCGGCGGTTGCTCAAGCTGCGCTTCAAATCTAAAATAAGCCAAAAACGCCGTAGGCTAGCTAACTAGCCTGCGGCGTTTCTTTAGCACGATGTACAATTTCCACAATTCGCATTACTAGCCGGCAATCCATACACGACTAACGTTCTGTCAAACAAATTCAATTGAGTATCTACGCTTAGAAAAGCTTGATCGTTATGCATTAACAATGAATTATGCGTGTATATTCTTACACCATCAACATCAAAGACTTTAAAATCATTTTGTTCATGCTCTTCGGGCGCTCCCAATCGCACTACCGGAACGTCAGCCGTTTGTAGTTTACTGCAACTAGGTATCAGGCGCTTTTCTATTCTCATAGTAATAATGCCGCCGGCCTTAGCAATATACTCCTGTGCCCTTTCAGTTACTGTCAGATTCATTTCTTCTCAGTCCCTAATAATTATTTACGTTGACACTCTTTGTCAATTAATGCCCAATAAGCATCTTGTAATTTGCGGGTTACTTCCCCCACTTTGCCATTGCCTACCGGCTTTCCATCAAGAGTAACAATCGGGGTGATTTCAGTACCAGTGCCCGAGATAAAAGCTTCGTCCGCAGATTTTGCAAAGGTATCGTCAAACTTTTTCTCAATAAATAAAACACCAAGTTCTGGTGCAATTTTCTCAATTAAAATCGTCCTGGTAACACCATTTAGAATAAGATTACATTTAGGATATGTCCAAACGACACCATCTTTTACCACATAAAAGTTACTACTAGTACCCTCTGTAATAAAACCATCACGTATTTGAATGCCTTCCAAGCAGCCGGCCTCATTCGCTTTTTGTTTGCCCATAACGTTGCCGAGTAAGTTAAGAGACTTAATGTCGCATCTCAGCCATCTTTCATCAGGAATAAACAGGCCTTTAGCTCCTTCTAATTTGTTCTTATCCGGTAAAGGGCTGACCGGACGTATCGACATAGTTAATCTTGGTACAACATTTTCGGGAAATCCGTGTGCCCGTGGTGATACGCCGCGTGTAATCTGGAGGTAAATGGCACCATCAAGAATTCCACTCTCCTTAATAAGCAGCTCATGAAACTCCACAAATTCCTCGAAGGTATATACAGCTGGAATTCTAAGTTCGCGCAAAGAGCGATACAATCTATCAATATGCAATTTCAGCGCAAAGCAGCGTCCGTTGTAAACCTTTGTTACCTCATACACACCATCACCAAACTGATGGCCTCTATCTTCCATCGGCACAACATAATCATCTAAATCTATTATTTTACCGTCTAGTAAACCTATCGGTTTCATTAAAAAGCCCCCCAAAAATGATGTTTATTATAACCATTTATACGAAACTAAGAAAAATCCTGCTTATTCGACAAAAAACTGCCAAGAGATAAGTTGCTTCTAAATGAACAGTACTTTCTTGCCCTATCCAATATGTAAAAGTTTTATTGCAGCTATTAGCGTTACGTCCTATAATTATAACGATAACTGATCAACCATGGCATGGCATTATATCTTGCTATACTATGCTCAGCATTTGGCTATTATATGTGGTATACTGGGGTAGAACGTATTTGGTCCTGCAATTTTGACAGGTATCTGGTTATTAGAAAAACATCTTACTATTTATACAAATCGGCGGTGGTTCAACCGATCCCACCCAGCCTGTCCAAGTATCAACCGACATCCTTATTAAGGAGCAATAACTACATTATGACTAAAAAACATATCATTGCGCTTGACTATATCCGAGGCATTTCCATGCTGGGGGTTGTAGGCATCCATACAGGCGCTTTTTCCTTAGCTTCTCCGGATGTCAATCCCCATTTATTTGCACTGTTTGAGATCGTTTCGCGATTTAGTGTACCAATATTTTTCTTTGTGTCAGCCTTTGGACTATTCATCAGCCAGCCCCTAAAAGAAGAGTTTCACTATCTGTCATTTATGCGGCGTCGCTTTAATGCCGTTTTTTTGCCCTATATAGCCTGGTCTCTCATATACATGTGGCATTATACTTGGGCAACCGGCGATACAACTATTTGGGAGGAACCACTAGTCTACCACTACTTTATATTTGGTTTAGCTTCTTATCAACTATATTTCCTGGTTATCCTAATTTGGTTTTACGCACTTATGCCACTGTGGCGCTGGTTGGTTAAACAACTGATAACAGTACCTGTTGCCGGGTTATTACTGCTGCTTACCGCACAAATAATTTTTAATTATTATTCCAGTTATTCTATTCATGTCAATTCTGCTAACAAATATATTAATTTGGGGATACAATTCCGAATGAGTTATTGGGTTCTACACTACGTTTTCATTTTTATTCTTGGCGCTGTTTGCGCTGAACTCTATCCTAAATTTTGCGCTAAACTGGAGCAAAACAAACAATGGATAAACGCTTTCTTTTCTGCAACATTGGCCGGAATGCTTACTTTTTACTATTATCTCGTTTACTTCAAACAGTATAAGTTGGAATCGGCTGTTAATACTGTACACCAACTCAGCCCGATTGGTGTACTTTATACGGTAGGAGCAACACTGTTTTTATTCAAAATCTTTAGTAAACCGCTTCCAAACTGGGCAGCGGCCATCTTAAGCAACTTAGGGAAGCATTCCTATTTGGTTTACCTTGTTCATCCCCTAGTTATGTACTATGTAAACTTTGGACTACATCAAGCTTCTATACTACTAACAGACCCGGTCGTGATCGTCTTTTATCTTGCAACTGTTGCTATTAGTATGGGTATAGCGTCATTCGTCGGTAAACTCGGACAACTAATTCCGCCATTAGGACTAACATTAACCGGTTCACTTCACAAACCAAATACTTTTCGGCAAAAAGCATAAAAGGCGGAGATTTCCGCCTTTTTTCTTTACGCCAAATATCCAAGTTGTTTTAAATGTTCTTTTTGCGCTGGTGTAATAGCATCTTCCGCATTAAAACTGTTGTTATCAGCAGGAATATGTTTCTGACGTCTTTTCATACGGATACTATAAAGAGATACCAATTGGCAAAATCGCTGAATAGACTTTTGCTGACCGGCGTTAGTTTGACGTACAATCCATTTTTGATAAATTTGTTCAATACAATCAGCCACGGTTGTAGTAAAGTTTTGTCTGGTGATAAACTCCAGCAATTGAAGACATTCCCGTATCAACAAAAATAATGCCTGTTGCCGGAAAGTATCAGGCATAAAGCCGGTATTCAGTTCCATTACCAACAAACGGCGGCCAATTTCGAAAATCGGATATACTACAGCAAAACTGTCAGCTAAAGTGCGCTGGGCTACGGCTAGCCTGGCAGCTTGACCAGCACCATCCAGAGACAGCCGCCAAGTATCGAGTAATCTAACTTGCGCAGCTAGTTCAAGACTAAGCAAAGAAACCGCACCAGCTATTTGGCTATATGGATTGAGGCTATCCATTCCACTGAGATGGCTGCAATCTTTAACAATATTTGCAATAGCCTGCTCCGATAGTACTTTCTTTTCTGTTAACTGAGCAATATATTGTGCTAACACTTCGAAGTTCTTAACATCTCCCGTTTTAACAACCCGGTGCAGCCATACCATTATTACCCTGGAAGCATATTCATGCAACACTACGTTTAGCGGCTGAACAGCCAGACAGCTTGTGATTTTTGCCTGTAATTCGCGGATAAGGCCATCATCGTCTCGTCGGAATGCAGTAAGCCCAATTAATCGATAGGCGCGCATAACAGCTTCCTGAGCAGCTTCATCCGGCGCAAGCATCATAACCATAGAAATAACTTCTACCGCCCGCGCCGCTAAAAAGTTCTGTCGCTGTTTCAAACTAATAACCGCTATAAGACCAAGTTGTTCAATGGCTCCTGGAACTTCTGCTGCGGCCATATTTTTTAAGAGCGGTCGAAATGCATCTATGCCATGCCCAGCAGCGTCTTCTTGATTCAATTTTATTGCCAAATAGATGGTAGATGTTAGCTTTACCGGTTCACCAATGCCACCAAAGCCATAACCTAATCCCAGTTTTAATAAGTCAAATGCCTGGTATGCATTGTCGGCATTCCCGGTATTCAAACTAGTATTTAAAAGCTTATAAATTTTTCGCAAAATCTTTCGTTTGCCTTTAGTTGTTGGCTGCGGCCTCTTAGCTATCTCATTTAATTGAGATTTGACGCGCGCAAGCTGCCAATCAAGCCGCTTGGTATAATACCACCAAGCGGCTATGATTATCGTCCCTGCTAAAACTATGATTAGCCATAATGCCATAAGGGTTTCTCCCTATCTAGCGTTAATTTCTCCTTGATATACACTACCACGGGCGGCGTCTACCGTAACAATCGTTCCGTCCTGTAAACGCTCGGTAGCACCTTCAACACCAACTAGAACCGGCATACCAAAACTTACGCCGATAATCGCGGCATGTGAAGTTAACCCACCTTCTTCCGCAACGATCGCAGCGGCTTTTGCAGCATAAGAAGCCGTCTCTTCGTCGATGCTATTAACAACTAAAATGTCCCCAGCCTGAAATTTATTTCTAATATCCTTAAGGGAAGTTGCTACAACGATTTTGCCGGTAACAGCTCGTTGTCCTATGCCGGTGCCTCGCATTAAGACGTTGCCAACAACATGTACGCGAATCATGTTCGTAGTACCCGACGTTCCCGCCGGCACACCTGCAGTAACAACGACTAGGTCACCATCTTTAACAACACCTGCTTTAAGCGAACTGGAAACAGCACTATGTACCATTTCGTCAGTATTATTGAAGCTAGGTCCTAAAATGGGATAAACACCCCATAGCAACAGCATCCGACGAACTGTTTTCGCACACGGAGTAACGGCAACAACAGTAGCATGCGGACGATACTTAGACACCATTCGAGCTGTATAACCTGTTTGTGTGGAAGTAACAATTGCAGCAGCACCAAGTTCATGCGATATTTGCGCTGTAGCGTGACTGATGGCATCAGTCGTTGTACGCTGTGACTGAATTCCCTTACCCATCAGAATATCACTATGCCGCAGCGAAGCTTCCGTACGCATAGCAATACGTGCCATGGTCTGAACCGCTTCCAGCGGGTATTGGCCCGATGCTGTTTCACCACTAAGCATTATAGCATCAGAACCGTCAAGGATAGCGTTAGCAATGTCACTTGCTTCCGCCCTGGTAGGCCGTGGATTTGTTACCATTGATTCCAGCATCTGAGTAGCGGTTATAACAGGCTTACCAGCCTTGTTACACTTCTGGATAAGTATCTTTTGTACTAACGGCACTTCTTCTGCAGGAATCTCTACACCAAGGTCACCTCTGGCTACCATAAGACCATCAGAAACTTTGATGATCTCATCAATATTCTTAACTCCCTCAGCGTTCTCAATTTTAGGGATTATATCCATGGAGTAATTGCCATCTTCAAGTATTTTACGGATAGCCAATACATCAGCCGCCCGTTGAACAAATGAGGCTGCAATAAAGTCCATTTGATTGGCAATACCAAAGCGGATATCTGCTATATCCTGCTCAGACAGCGGCGGAAGGTTTACGGCAATACCGGGTGCTGCAACCCGCTTCCGATCACCAATTTGCCCACTATTATTTACTGTGGTGATGATATCATCACCCTCAACTGCGTCTATATGAAGACTTACTAAACCATCGGAAATTAATATCGTTTGTCCAGGAGCAACCTCCTGAGGCAGTAACTTATGATTGACAGAAGCTATTTCCTTAGTTCCAGGCACATCCCGGCTTGTTAGTATAAACTTCTGCCCTTTTTCCAAAGAAACTTTACCTTCAGTAAATAATCCCAACCGCATTTCAGGTCCTTTGGTATCAAGCATAAGGGCTATAGGTTTATTTATATTTTCAGCGGCTTCTCTAACTCTGGCAATTCTTTTAGCATGTTCTTCGTGTGATCCATGAGAAAAATTAAACCGAGCTACATTCATACCGGCTTCCATCATTGCCTCTAATACACCGGGATTATCAGTGCTAGGACCTACAGTACAAACTATCCTTGTCTTCTTCAACATTAATTATCACTCCTTAATCCAAATACTGCCTACTGGTGGCTATCGTATTGCATGCTGGCATAAAATGGAATGAGCCTCATTAGCCTCAGACTCTAAAACTAGTATCTCATATAAGCCGTCTCCCATGGCAGAAACAAGTCCTGCGGGTCGAATATTAGCAAGTACACCTTCCGTACAAAGCACATTTTTATACATTTCGGCCTGTGCCCGGTTAGAAGCTATGTATACTACAGTCCACATAAGTATCCTCCTATTAGCTTCTTGCTAAATTAGTAAATAGTCAAAAAAAAGCTGGCTACTATAGGTAGCTTCTCCATATCTGGCTGTATTCCTGCTTTATAAAACGCTTTCTATTAATTAGCAATAATAAAAAAACCAGCGTATCCTACAATATTACCGATAAATAACTAAAAATTTATTTTATAGTGGTATTTCCTCCTTGTTTTGAAAATCTTTCCAAGGTTAAATTATATTTCACCATAATTATGGATTTTCCTCCACTACTTTGATATATTTTTATACAGAAAGTTAATGATTACTCAAGTTCCAGGTTAACAAAAAAATTTCCTTACGAATTATGAATTTTATCCATTAGGAAAAAAGTAAAGCCCGGATTTTATATCCGGGCTAAGTTTATTTGTTTAATTACATATTCTCATTTACCTTGGCTGAATCAGCTTGATTTGCACTTGCGCTGCATGTCAATAAGCTCACAATAACAAAAGTGGCAGTATTAGCTACTAAAGCAACAAATCCGGCATTCAGATTTAAACCGGCAAAAGGCAATGGATCCATTTTTCCCAGAATGAGAGCAAAAACAAGTACTTCGCCAACTAATAATCCGGTATAAGCACCAAATTTTGTAGCTTTCTTCCAACACAATCCTAATACCAGCATCGGGAAAAACTGAGTTACGCCGGAATAGCCAGTTAGAAGTAAATTAACGAGCATGTTGGGAACAAAGATAGCCAATGACAAAGCGATGGCAGTAAGGACAAGAACGGCTATTCTCGCTAAGCGACCCATGGCCTCAGGAGTAGTGTTTTTACCAATAGTACGACCGTAAACATTTCGTGAAAACAACATCGAAGTAGAAAGCAATAAGTCTGCTGCGGGGATCATGCAAGCCAAAGCCCCGGCACCGCCAACTAATCCAAGCGCCCAGCCCGGGAAAATCTGTTGGACAATCGCCATAAACGCCATGTCCGGGGTTTTAAGTGCGGGCACTAAAACCAGCAGCGCGGTAAATCCGATAAACATAGGAAAGATTAAACAGAACTGATAGAGCGGTAAATAAACAGCATTATGGCGCAAAACATCATTGTTTTTGGCACTAAAGCTATTTGCTGAAAAATGCGGCCACATATAAAATCCTAGACTTGTTACTACCAAAGTCGACATTACCCAGCTTACATCTAAATTTTTAGTTCCGCCAGGCAGCGCCAAAAAGCCAGGCTTAGCTGCTTCCAAAGCCTCAAACATACCTCCTACACTGCCAAAATAATGCGCAGGAAGATATAATCCGAAAAATACAACAGCCACCATCATAATAACGTCTTTTATTGCTGCGGTTGTAGCGACGCCTTTTAAACCACTCGTATAAACAAATGCCGCTACCATTGTGAAAGCAATCAACATAGCGGGCACACGGGTAATCTGCCCATATGAGCAAGTTTCAATAATAAGACCAAGACCCGAAAGCTGCAGCTGTAAGTACGGCAGTAAGAAAGCAATACCAATACAGGCGGTAAGTATGCCCAGTGTTTTGCTACCATATATTTTTTCAATTAAATCCGGTTGTGTCATAAGTCCATGTTTACGTCCTGCAGTTGCAATGGCAGGCAAAAGATAGTAACCAATCAGATAAGCCAAGGCTCCATAACCTAAAATATAAAAAGTGGGGCCGCCACGAGCATAAGCCCACCCGCTGGCACCTAAAAACGCAAATGCTGTATAGATTTCACCGGCCATAATAAACCAGTTAAGCCACCGGCCAAAATTGCGTCCGCCAACCGCCCATTCTTCCAAACTCATCTTCTGTTTCATACCTGGGATCATTCCAACGACAGTAGCGCCAACAACAAAGATAAAAATAACAATAAGCGCCATTACCTCATTACTCATGATAAGCGTTCCCTTCCTTCGCTGGCGCTAGTCCGCCTCTTTATTGTTTTTTGAATCAATAGCATACAGTCCTTTAATACATAAGAAAGCGACAATAATACCGGCTACCAGCCAGAACGCCAGAAATGGCAGTCCCATAACAAAAGGTTTAACACGATTAACAAACGGAATCATGCCAATTGTCCAAAGGAAGGGAATTAACGTTAAAATAATCTTAATTGGATTCACGGAAATCACCTCCTGCTAAAAAAAATCATTCGTTCATCAACTGTAAAGCTGCAGATGCCATAATTTCCACCCCGTAGCTAAGAGCCTTCTCATCAAGATCAAATTTCGGGTGATGGTGCGTGTAGACAATTCCTTTCTCCTTATTGCCGGCGCCAATAAACATGAAACAGCCAGGTACCTGTTCCTGATAATATGAGAAATCCTCCGCCACCATTGCCGGATTAAGTTCAAGCACACCTGCTTCTCCTAATACATCCGCGCCAACTTTAGCGACAGTTTTCGCAACTTCCGGGTTATTAACGACAGGAGGATAACCAAAAGAACTTTCTAATTTATATGTTGCTCCGGCCGCAGCGCAAATACCACTGCTAATCCTATCAATACTAGCAAATACAGTTTCGCGTGTACTCTGGGCAAATGTCCGTACTGTTCCCTGCAGAACCGCCGAATCAGGAATAATATTAAACGCATCACCTGCTTTAAATACACCTAATGACAATACTGCCAAATCGTTAGCGTTAACATTGTTACCGGTAATTGTTTTTAGAGCTAAAACAATTTGCGCACCAACATATAACGGATCTATTGTCTGATGCGGCATCGAACCGTGCCCGCCACGCCCTTGAACTGTAATGGTAAATTGATCTGCCGCAGCCATCATTGGCCCGTAAGTCAGACCCATTGTTCCTATATCCAGCGGCTGCCATAAATGAGCCCCAATAACAAAATCCACACCTCTTAATGCGCCGTCGGTAATCATATCAATTGCACCACCGGGCAACCTTTCCTCGCTGGGCTGAAACAGCAGTCGAATATTACCAGACAACTCGTCTTTAATCGCCGTAAATACTTTTGCAATGCCTAACAGCATGGCAGTGTGTCCATCATGTCCGCAGGCATGGCAGACTCCGGGGTTTTGTGAACGATACGGCTGATTGATTTCATCTTGAATAGGCAACGCATCAATATCAGCGCGAATGGCTATCGTTTTCCCGGACTTGCCTCCCTTTATTTCTGCAATTACTCCCGTTCCAGCAGCTGGACGGGGCTCCAGCCCCATGCTCTTGAGTTCTTCCATGATTTTCTTCTGCGTTTCATACTCCTCCCTACCAAGCTCAGGGAATGTGTGAAACTGACGGCGCAGTGCAATAACATAATCAGTGCCGCCTTTTACAAGTTCATGAATTTGCTTTTTCATAGTTTACCGTCCTTTTACTTCTATAATAGTAATTAATTCACATTCATAGATGTTTACACATTTAACAATAAAACTCCTGCTAATTCTATCAAATTTACATATTTTATTTCATTTTATTATTCACAAATCCTTGTTGCAAGAACAAAAAGATGCAAAAAAAGAAGGCTAACCCTTCAGGTTGCCTTCTGTAAAAACAAATTACCAGTAATAATACACTTTATTACCATCATGCTTGATGTAGCCATGACGTAATTTTTCGATTCTTTGATCATCTGCTTTCAGTTGAGTTATGTTTTCTTCATGAGCGGCAAGATTAGCTGCATCAGTAGGCGCAGTAGCAATCACTGCTGTCAGAACACTAACGGAAAGCAGGATAACAAGCAACCTGCTTTTCATAATTACCAGCCTTTCATTTTTTACTAGTAATATTCGGTCCTTTAACAAGACTTCCTGCTGATTAATCACTAAACCTCGTTAAGAATTATTTTCCAATTCGTTATTCCGCAGCTTGCAAAATTCCAACCATAAATAAAAACCTGTTAGTAATGAGGACACTACGTCAGATACCGGTCCGGCAAACCATATGCCTTGCAAGCCGAAGTAAACAGGCAATATAATAATGGCCGGAATTAAAATAATAACCTGTCGCGACATGCTTAGAAAAATCGCATAACCAGCCTTACCTGCCGCCTGAAAATAATTGGCTCCGATAATTTGAAAACCAATAACCGGCAGCATTAATAGCAGTATTTTTAAACCACTTGCGCCAAGCGTTACCAACTCGGGGTTATCATTAAATAACCGGATAATCGGAATAGCAAATACCTGTACTATAATAAAACCAGCTACAGATATCGCTGTCGCAGCATATATGCCAAGTTTCGTAACCTCGATAACACGTCGATAATTTTTGGCACCATAATTATATCCTAAGATTGGTTGAACTCCTTGGCTTATACCAAATACCGGCATGAGTATCAGCATGCCTACTCTGTTAATTACACCGATAGCCGCTACAGCCAGTTCGCCCCCATAACGTAACAAACCGTAGTTATATAGTATAGTTACCACACTAGCGGCAATCTGCATTAAAAAAGGCGATAAACCAATTTTAAAAATATCCCAAACAATAGTTTTATCAAGCCGAAGATTAGAACTGCGTAACCTGATAATCCCTCTACTGCTCGTTAAGTGTTTAAGCACCCAGGTGGCTGAAACAGCTTGGGAAGATACTGTTGCTAGCGCAGAACCGGCAATACCTAGTTTTAAAACAAAAATAAACAAAGGATTTAATATCATATTCAATAAAGCGGAAATTAACATAGTCGCCATTGCCACTTTGGGATTACCTTCGGCGCGAATTATATTATTCAAACCAAAGCCAACATGCATGAATATACTGCCGACGAGAATTATTCTGGTAAAATCCCGGGCATATGGCAGCACATGCTCATTGGCCCCCAAAAATATCAAGATTGGGTCTAAAAACCAAAGTGCGAGCGTTGTAGTAGCTAAGACAGCAACGACCATTAAACTAAACGCGTTACCCAGAATGATTTCCGCTTCCTGACGCTTTTGCTCTCCGAGACGAATAGAAACCAAAGTAGATGCACCAATACCAATTAACATACCTATTGCCATTAAAACAAGCATAATGGGAAAAGCAATTGTTACCGCTGTGAGGCCAATATCGCCAACCCAGTTTCCCACAAAGACACTGTCTACAACATTATATAATGCATTTACCACCATACCTACTATGGCCGGCAGCGAAAACTTCCATAACAAATTACTGATTTTTTCCTGACCCAAAGCCTGGGATTGATCCATAAGACCTCCACAACCAAATGCTATTATGTATCGTGATTTATAATGTTCCCGTTTATCTTAGAATATTACCTCTAACTCAAAACACAGATCGCACATATGCTATCTTTTAACTATTTATTACATCCGGATTAACACAGGTTACTAAAGGTCTTCCGTCTAATCCCAACAGTAGATTTTCCGCTGCCAGCATTCCCATTCGAGTGCGCGTTTCCATTGTCGCACTGCCAATATGCGGAACAACTAGGATATTCGGCAGTTGCAGCAATGGGTGATCCCCAGGCAGTGGTTCCGGGTCAGTCACGTCCAGAGCAGCATAAGCAATTTGTTTGGTAGCCAACGCATTATATAATGCCTCATTGTCCACAACCGCCCCCCTGGCCGCATTAACAAAATAAGCTGTCGGCTTCATTCTCGCAAATTCTTTTGCTCCAAACATTCCTCTAGTTTCAGCAGTTAGCGGTGTTAAAACAACAATAAAATCAGCTTCAGTCAAAAGATCATCAAAACCACGGTACTCAGCTTGAAACGAATCCTGAACCGGCAGCCGGTTGCGGTTATGGTAGATTACCTTCATACCACAGGCCTGCCCACGCTTGGCCACAGCAGAACCTATAGATCCCATGCCCACGATTCCTAATGTCTTATTATATAAGTCAACACCAAAAGGAAACGGGGTACCATTTTGCCAATTACCTGCCCGCACCCACTCCCAGCCTTCATGAATGCGCCTGGCTGATGTCAGCAGCAACCCAAACGCCAGATCGGCCGTTGTTTCCACTAAAACACCCGGTGTATTGCAAAAAGGTATTCTACGCCTAGTGCAAGCCGGAACATCAATATTGTCGTAGCCCACTGCCGCTTGAACAATCACCCTTAGCTTTGGCGCCAGCGCCAGCAATTGTTCATTGACTGGCATATTCATTGTAACAAATAAACCCTCGGCATCATTAAGCCATTACTAGATATCGGAGAGAAGCGGCGGTCTAGTCTGCACCCAAT
>CAZCEN010000006.1:15528-33646 GCA_964497205.1 uncultured Sporomusaceae bacterium | reverse complement strand
AAAGAAAGACATAAAATATTATTTAGACCTTCATAATTTACGCAAGCCTGAGCTGCCGCTGAGTATAACCGTCGGTGCTGCGCACGCAGGAGCTGACGCGAATCTGAAACTGGTATGGCAGCAGGCGGAAGCTGATTTGGATAGGTATAAATCTATGAATAGGGTAGAGGCCCGCAGATTTATTCTGTGGTCAATTAAGCGTACCCGGGGGCGTTCCTAATACTGCCGACTGAACTTTTGCAGTCCTTCTCTAAAGGCTGCGGTAGTTTCTTCTGTTTCGTCCAATAGATAAATACGCCCCGGTTTACCCGATGTATCCCAATCAATGCCGTTCCACCAAACGGCTATTTTTATTTTATTAAACCGGCCCATCTGGTTAAACATCTTCTCCATCCAGGCCGCTTTATTGCCGCCAACCGAATTAGAACCAAATTCAGTAATCATAAACGGCTTGGCAAAATGCTGATCATATTCAGCATAAATGGAAGGATAAATTTCGTTGAATTCGCGCCACTTTTCTCCAGCAAAGTAATTACCGGTATTATAGCCTGTCAGGCCAATGATATCGACATACTCATCCCCGGGATAATACATCAGGTAATGGTTCCATTTAAAGTCTGGGAATGATAAATCATGCGGGTTCCAAACCCATAAAACATTGTCAACACCGTTCTCATCAAAAATATGGCGAATATATTGCCAAGACGCTTTATACAATTGGGCATCCTTGCTATAGTAAGCTGACGAATACCAGCACCAATCACCATTCATCTCATTGTTCAGGCGAAACAGTACAGGATGCCCAAATGCTTTTAATTGCTGGGCATAAAGGGTGAAATAATCATCGTATTTTCCGGCGAGAATATCATAAATCACGCCTGAATTGTCAACAAAGTTATAACCTGTCTGCAACGTTAATTCCACAGTTCTTCCATGCTCATAGGCCGATCTAAGGGCGATGATGGGTAAGTTTTCGTCGAAAGACTGATACCGTACCAGGACAGGAAAGGTATAATTGAGTTGTTTTTCCAGAACATCCAGTTTTTCAAATTCCTGAGGGGCGGCTGGTTCAAAAATTCCCCAACGCAGCGGACTGTTTGCACCAAAATATTTATCATAAAATCCCCTGGTTTCGGCATTTAACGGTGTGTGCCCCTGGCTGATGGGCATGGCAAAACGCGGTTTTCCCCGGCGCTCTGTCAACGTAAAGCTTTCGGCAATCTCCTGCGCATTGTCGATTGGTTGGGCAGACTTAATGAAAATAGTGTAGACTTCATTCTGATTTTTTGTCAGCTCAATGCTGGAATAGTAATTTTTATCATTAGGCACATGGCTGAGTTTGCGCCGTGTCCAATTTAACAGATGAACGCTAAACCCGTTTTGACGGTAATTTTTCTCTTGCAGCAACTTATGTTCCTGCGTGTTATTGATGAATTTGTTGCTAAAACTAATATAGTCATCGGTAGTAGCTTGAGTCCCGGTAAAATTATCATAGTATATCTCAATACGCAGGTTGTCATTTGCCAGTACTGTAACTACCGGTGATAAGGAGGCATCTACCGTTAACCCTTGGGGAACCAGTAAGGAATAGCCATTGGCATAATCTGTTAAACGTTCGTAACGGTTATCGACAGAGCAGGTAACTTTATAGTCATCTTCCGGACCCGGAGGAAAGCTGGTGTATTCGCCGTTAATGATTGATGCGGCATTTGCTGGTGCTGATAGGGTTGCGGCCACCAGCAGAGCGATTGTTAAACAATGAAAGTATCGCATAATCGACTCCCTTGCTATTTCTTAAACAATTAATTATATCATAAAAAGCAACAATTTCCTTAACAATGATACGCTAAAAGACACTAAAATGCGGATACTAATATATAAGCCGTGCAAACTATGATTTGCATCACTGACAAGCCCGGCTGAAATGGAGTATACTTAACATAAGCCGCTGGTATGGCGGTATTGGAAAAAAGGAGGGAAGAATAGTGGCATATAAGATAAGCTCTGAGTGTATCAAGTGTGGTGCCTGTGCTCCGGTTTGCCCTGTTGAAGCTATTTCGGAGGGCGATACTCAATACGAAATTGACCCGGGTACTTGCATCGATTGTGGCGCCTGTGCAGCAGTGTGTCCGGTTGGTGCTATCAGTCCCGGTTAAGGCGAAAAATTGTAATAAAAAGAGTCCAGCTTGTCAGGATAATTGACAAGCTGGACTTTTAAATATGTGATACAATAAGAAAAAGGCATATTGTTACGAGGTAATGGTGGGGAGCGATTTTACATGGTAGAATTTGAGTATTTGAAACATATACCCATTTTTGAGGAATTGGCTCCGGCCGATTTGGCAGCTATCAGCGAAGTTACGATAGAACGCCGCTATAAGAAAAATATGATTATTTTTATGGAAGGCGAGCCTGGAGAAGGCTTTCATTATGTAAAAAGCGGCAAGGTAAAGATTGTGAGAATGGCATCCGACGGGCGGGAACATATTATTAATATTTTGGGGCCCGGCGAAGTTTTTGCCGAAGTTTTGCTCTTTAATCACGGTCCTTATCCGGCAACCGCCGTTGCCTTAGAGGATTCTGTTATCGGCATCATAAAAAACCTGGATTTAGAAAATGTGGTCGCCGAAAATTCGCGGATAGCCTTACATATTATCAGGGTAATGAATAAAAAGCTACTGCATGCGCAACTAAAAATTAAAACTTTGGCATTATCAGATACGCTAACCCGTACAGCTCAAATTCTCATCAGGCTGTCCCATCAATATGGCCGGCCGGTTGCCGGCGGCATACAGATTGATGTTGACATGACGCGCCAGGATTTAGCTAATTTGGTCGGTACCACCAGAGAGACTGTCAGCCGGGTCCTTAGTTCCATGAAAAAAGATAAGGTTATCGATTTTGTAGACCAGCAAATTTTGATTTTGGACGAAAAACGCCTTAACCGTTACCGTGATATGTAAAAGTATGTCGGCTGTTAAACCTTCTAACAATAAACAAAGTCTGGTTAGAAAAAGCGCCTTACCGGCGCTTTTTGTCTTATCCTGTAGGAAAGTATAACTTTCCGCCTGGATAAGGGCAACATCGGCTTCCGCTTTCGCCAAAGGCTCGGCGCAAGCCGTGTTTTCTTTATCTAAGGATATTTTCAATTTCATCATACAAAGCGAGGGTTGTATCACCTGTTACCAAGCTGTCATTCACCATTGCGATATATAATTCGGCACAGTCACCGCACTCACCCAGGCATGGCTCTATTGATACAGCAACATTTTTGAAATCAGAACGGCATTTTTCCACAAGGTCTTCCATTCCCTCATGCTTTATGTTGTTTTCGCAAAACTGTAATGTATTCATAGTATTATCTCCTCCTGCTTTTTTTCAAAGATTAGTTTCGGCTTGAAAACGGCAAACTATGTACAAATAGTGTGACAAAAATCACAGCAGACCGTGATATTTGCCAACGAATGGGAGACGTTTTTTTATTACAATGTAATCAAACAAACCCAATAGAAGGAGATAATAGTATGGCAAACTTTGATAAGCAGCAAATGATTGCCGAGTTTAAGAGACAGTTCGGATTTGTGCCCCCCTGCGGGATGGGAGCTGGTGACTTAGGTGAAGATATGCAAAAAATCATTAGCGATTATCATCACGCCGTTTGGAGCGAAGGGGTTATTCCTCTGAAATACAGATATCTTATTGCGTTGGCTACCGCTATTTATGGGGATGACGACATTCGCGCCAAATTGGAATTATTAAAAGCCTTAAATCATGGTGCGACCCGCGAGGAAATTATTGAGGTGTTTCGCCAGCAGGTATGGATGAAAGGTGCCCCCACCATTGTTAAGATAAATCCGCTAATAAAATATTTGGACACTATTTATCAAACTGCGTATCGTGAAGGCGAACCCGGCGGTCATTAATAAGAACTGTGTAAACGGCAAAAAATAAAATAACCGCTTAATTTACGTTAACTTAAAGTAAGAATAAATTATGAGGAGGTGGCAGCATGCTGCCAAAAGGAGCAAACCTGCAAAAAATCCGGGACGGAAGAAAGACTTACGCCATAACTCCGGATTTGCCCGGCGGTTTTATTAAACCTGATTTAATGCAAAAATATGTGGATGTCACCAAAAAGTATGGCGGTACTATGAAACTTACTTCGGCTCAGCGTATTATGATTACCGGACTTAAAGCTGAAGATATCGAGAATATCTGGCAAGACCTTGGGATAGAGCCTGCTTTGGGTTTTGCCAACTGTGTACGCAGTGTGAAAATTTGCCCGGGTAACGCATTTTGTAAACGCGGGAAACAGGACAGCATAAAACTAGGCTTAGAATTGGACAGAAGATATGTTAAAAAAGAAATGCCAAGCCGGATTAAACTGGGAGTCTCCGCCTGTCCTAATTCTTGCGGTGAGTCAGTCGTTAAGGATGTCGGCGTTATTGGCACCGACGAAGGCTGGGATGTTTATGTTGGGGGTTCAGCCGGATCTCATCCGCGTTTGGCGGACAGACTGATTACAGGTTTAAACTATGATGATACCCTGCGCATTATCGATATAGTTATCCAGTACTACCAAAAACATGCCGATATTGAGCGGATTGGTCAATTTATCGAGAGAATCGGCTTTGAAAAATTTAGGACAGATGTATTGGCCGCATTCTATGGTGAAAAAAGTGCTGAAACCGAACCTAAAGTATCGCAGTCAGAAGCCGGAGAAAAGATTATCCCACGGCCAGGCGGTCTGACAGAAGGCAATTTGGTGTTTGGTGATCCTATTACCGCAGACAGTGTCATTAGCGACATTATCCGTGTTTATCCGCAAACAATTCCGGTGTTACGGGCTTTTGGCATGGGTTGTCTTGGCTGCCCGTCTTCGGCTGGTGAACCTGTTCAGCAAGCCGCCGGGATTCATGGCATCAATATTACAGAACTGCTGGCTGCGCTTAATAAAGTAGTGCCGGCAAATAACTAAGGAGGAATTGTCGATGAGTGCTTTTTTAGCTCCGATCCATTATTGGTTATATAACAAGATCCGTCATGTTATTGAACGGGAAAATATCATTTATCTAAAAGCCGAAAACTTATGCGCCGAAACTGCCGAGGAGGCCCGTTCCCAGGCATGGCAAAGCTATGGCGAGCCACTGCCGGATGCTGATTTAAAAGAGTTCATTGACCAGAGCAATATTCATGGTTGGCTGCAACGGCAGATTAATGTGGCTGAGACCCGGGAGGCTGCTTTCATCCAGACGCTTGTTGATAACTGCGGTGATGCCGCAGTGGATGCGGCCCGCAAAGCCTTTCGCGACCATGGTGCCCATTGTGCCCGCCATGCCGATGCACAGGGCAAGTATGACACCTCCACCGCCCCTGGACTGTACAAAGCTCTGAACGATTATTACCTTAACGGTATGCCTTGTGATCAGGCTGACAGCATAGTGGAAAATACACCGGATAAAATGGTTTGGGAAAGTGAGGTTTGCCTGCAGGAACCTAACTGGAAGCGGGCAGGGGCGGACAGTAAGCTAATGAAGAACCTCTATAACGAATGGCTGGCTGCGTTTATCAATATTCTCAATCCCGGATTTGCCCTTAAACAGACATCTGGCACTCAACTAGGTGATAAACTTAACAAATTTGAAATTACCCGGGTATAACTAAGCCGCAGCGGCTGCTGCGGCTTTTTCCTACACTTTATTCACATTTCTAAATTTGGTCAGATATGGTATAATGCTGATGGTCTATTCATGCTACAATTTGTCGAAGCAGGGAAGGAAGGGTAAGATGTACAAAATAGTTGAGAAACGGCAGCTTGCTCCTCAGATTTATCTGATGGAAGTAGAAGCCCCTCGGGTAGCAAAATCTGCGAAGCCCGGTCAATTCATAATTGTAAAAATGGACGAAAAAGGCGAGCGGATTCCACTGACTGTCTGCGATTATGATGCTGCCAAGGGAACAGTCACAATTGTCTTCCAAACTTTAGGTAAATCAACCCTAGAGATGGCAGGATACCAAGTTGGCGATTACTTTAGTGACTTCGCTGGCCCGCTTGGTCAAGCCTCAGAATTTATCCATGAAGACATTGAAGCATTAAAGCAGCAAAAGATAGTATTTGTTGCCGGTGGCGTTGGTACCGCACCTGTATATCCTCAAGTAAAATGGTTGCAGCAGCAAGGGGTCCATGTTGATGTAATCATAGGTGCCCGCAACAAGGAAATGGTAATTTTAGAAGACGAAATGAAAGCGCTTGGCGCTACTGTATATGTTACAACCGATGATGGCTCAAATGGCCATAAAGGTCTTGTAACGGAAGTCCTTAAGGGCCTTATTGACAATGGTGCTCAGTATGACCATGTAATTGCCATTGGTCCAATGATTATGATGAAGTTCGTTGCTAAACTGACTAAAGAATATAATATAAAAACAACTATCAGCTTAAATCCGATCATGGTAGACGGCACCGGTATGTGTGGTGCTTGCCGGGTTACTGTCGGTACAGAGATTAAGTTTGCCTGTGTTGACGGTCCCGAATTTGATGGGCATTTAGTTGATTTTGACGAAGCCATGCGCCGTCAAGCTATGTACAAAACCGAAGAAGGCCGGGCTGTGCTGGAAGCGGAAAAATCAAGCCATAAACATACCGGTGGTTGCTGCGGAGGTCATCATGAGTAAAACAAGAGTACCTGTACGCGAACAATGCCCGAAAAAAAGGGTTACTAATTTTGAAGAAGTGTGTCTGGGTTATTCACTTGAGGAAGCTATCCAGGAAGCTGCTCGCTGCTTAAACTGCAAAAATGCAAAATGTGTGGGCGACTGTCCAGTATCAATCAACATCCCCGGGTTTATCAGCCATGTGAAAAAGGGTGAAATTGCTGAAGCCGCCAAAGTAATTGCAGAGGCCAGTGCGCTCCCTGCCGTTTGTGGCCGGGTTTGCCCGCAGGAAACACAATGTGAAGGCAAATGTATTCTTGGTATTAAAGGGGAAGCTGTAGCCATTGGTAAACTGGAACGGTTTGTTGCCGATTGGGCTCGGGAGAACAACGTAGATACGGCTCAAGTTGAACCAAAAAACGGCAAAAAAATAGCTGTTATCGGCAGCGGCCCCGCAGGTTTGGCCTGCGCCGGTGATTTAGCCCGTAAAGGTTATGAGGTTACTATCTTTGAAGCCTTGCACGAGCCAGGCGGTGTATTAGTATATGGTATTCCTGAGTTCCGTCTGCCTAAAGAAACAGTGGTAAAGAGTGAAATTGAAAACCTTAAGAAAATGGGCGTTGCCATTGAAACCAACGTTGTTATTGGAAAAACAGTAACGATCGACCAGCTTCTTGAAGAAGAAGGTTTCGAAGCGGTATTCATTGGCTCCGGGGCAGGTCTGCCTAAGTTCATGGGAATTCCAGGTGAAAACGCCAACGGCGTATTTTCCGCCAATGAATTTTTAACCCGTAATAACCTCATGAAAGCCTTTAAGGAAGACTATTCCACTCCTATCAAAGTAGGTAAAAAAGTGGCTGTAGTCGGTGGTGGCAACGTGGCTATGGACGCAGCTAGAACTGCTGCCCGTCTTGGTGCCGAAACTCATATCGTTTACCGCCGGTCGGAGTCCGAATTACCGGCCCGGGTGGAAGAAGTACATCATGCCAAAGAAGAAGGCATTATATTTGACGTACTGACTAACCCGACCCAAGTTATCATTGATGATAAAGGCTGGGTAAGCGGCTTACGCTGCATTAAAATGGAATTGGGCGAGCCAGATGCTTCCGGTCGGAGAAAACCGGTAGAAGTACCTAACTCCGAGTTTATCATGGATGTGGATACTGTTATCATGTCCTTAGGTACTTCGCCTAATCCGCTTATCTCCTCAACTACCGCTGGACTGGAAACCAACAAGTGGCAATGCATTGTAGCCGATGAAGAAACAGGCCTTACCAGCCGCGAGCGCGTTTTCGCCGGTGGCGACGCCGTAACTGGCGCAGCTACCGTAATTCTAGCAATGGGTGCAGGCAAAAAAGCCGCCAAAGCGATTGACGAAATGCTGATGGGGAAAAAATAGATATAGATAAAACAGAGTTTTTAAATAACCTGTAGAAGCTGGAAAACCACTTGCTGCTTAACGGCAGTAAGTGGTTCTTTTGCGTTGTGGCAGCATAGGCCTCTTTATGGCTAACGACCACTATAGACAAGGCAATTAAATGGAAATGGTATTTGTAAAGTGGAGAAAAATTTAAAGGACATGTAGTTAGCTGGTGAGGTGACGTTAATAGGAATGCTGTTGATTGAGTAACGGTGCTAATGGAGTAAGGCGTGCGTTTTTATTTTAATTTATAAACGGCCAGCAAAAACAGCAATAGTATCGGCTGATGTACAAGGTAAATTATTAGCGAATGCTTCCCTAACCGGCTTAACCATTGCACAGGACGGTACGCGCCGGCTGCCGGGAACTTAGGCTGTTTATCCCGGTACAGCAGTTTTCCGGCTGCCATGCCATATAATACTATGCCTAGCCAGGGGAATAAAGGGTAATAATCCAGCGAAGCGAAATCGGGCGGGCTGATACCCAGCGGTAACAGGTAGGTGGTGGGGGCGGTAAGCGTAGCTGTCAGTCTCCCGGTTGCGATAATGACTGTACCGGCAATTAATAGCTCCGCGGGCTTTAACTGTATAAAGAGGGGGGAGGCAAGCATGGCTACTCCCAGCAGATGCAGAGTGCCGAACCTTATATACGAAGTTGGGTCATAAAAATAGGTTGCGATGCTTATAACCACTCCCGTTGCTAAAATCATAATCCCGCGGCGAAACGGATTACTGCTGAACAAACTGCTTATTCCTGACAATAACATAAACAGAATTGCAGCAGTTTTACCCTGGTAGTACCAAAAACCATCTAAATAGGTAAGAGGCCAATGATAAAAATAGGCCAAGTCAAAAACTAAATGAAAAATTATCATTAGTAAAATGGCAATTCCTCTACAACAATCGATTTCGGCTATGCGGACAGTTTTAGGCACGACAATGTCCTCCCTTACAGGATGCAGCTTTGCTCATTATGAAATCCCTACTTATACTAATTTTCGTAATAATTGTCAGGATAATGTATAAAAATTTTGATAAGTTTTTTGGCAAATTATGATATAGTATGGTGTTTTTAATTTTTTTTCGAGAGGTGTACAGATACTTTATTTTTGTTATGGCGATTGTTATTTGAAGTAGCACTGCAAGCCTCAATAGGGACGAAATGATATTAATTTGTTTAATAGAGCTTGACTCTTTAGGGGCACCAGAAAACTTAAAATAGCATTTAAATTTATTTGCAGGAATACATGAACTAAAAGGGAATATAATAACTTATAAGAGGCTCTGAACCCCAGTGGGGCAGAGCCTATTACAGGCAGGTGGTTTCGGGAATGAAGGATATTTATATTATCTTATTGTCGGTGTTAATTGGTGCTGTTGGACAAGTTGCCTTCAAATATGGAGCTGCCCGCATTCCAGATACAGGTTCACTTACTGACAAGGTAATTGCTGCATGGCCGATTATTGGCGGGTTAGCTCTTTATGCAGTAAGTACCCTTCTCTGGATTTATGCCTTGCGCACTGTGGAACTCAGCTATGCGTATCCATTGATTAGTCTAGGGTATGTTCTAGTGTTTATTGCTTCCTATTTTTTATTTCATGAAGCAATTGGGCCGCTCAGGCTGGGTGGTTTAGTGTTAATACTAAGCGGAATAGTTCTTGTTGCAAGGTCATAATAGTTAATACCAAATTAATCGAATAGTAACATTTCTTTACAATTAGTTAACAAATAGCGAGAGAATATGCTATAATCAGTTTGAATCCGACAAATTGAGGAGGCTAAGTATGGGATTTGGCTTAAAGCCGCGTGAAGAGAAATTCTATGGCTATCTATTAGAGAACACTCAGCTTATCCGGGATGCGGCAGATATTCTGCAGGAAGCGATGAACCGCGGCAGCGATCTGTCTGAATTAATGGTTAATATTGACGAACTCGAAAAGAAAGCTGACGGCAATACTGCTAAGATTGTCGGCCTTCTACACAAAACATTTATAACGCCGCTCGACCGGGAGGACATTTATAGCATTGCCCACAAATTGGATGATGTTATTGACTGTATGCAAGGCGCAGTTGAACGCATGGAGCTATATAATGCCGGGTCGGCTTCTGAAGGTGCCAGGGAGCTTGCCGTACTTGTGGGCAAAAGTGCTAAGCAGATTGATAAGGCGTTCACCCATTTGCCAGAGATTAAGAAGCAAAAAGACAAACTGGAAGAACGTTGTGACCGAATTGTTGAGTATGAGGCTCAGGGTGACAGGTTATACCGCCAGGAACTGGCAAAACTATTCAGAGAATGCACAGATCCTATTGAAATAATCAAATGGAAAGAAATTTTGTCTCAACTTGAAGAAACTCTGGATATCTGTGAGGATATTGCAAATTTATTAAAGGGAGTAATCGTGAAATATGCCTGATTTAACGCTAGTCTATGTTGTGGTTTTCTTTGCGCTGGCGTTTGATTATATTAATGGCTTTCACGACACAGCTAATGCAATTGCCACTTCGGTGTCTACCCGTGCACTGGAGCCACAGCACGCTGTAATACTTGCGGCTATTCTTAACTTTGCCGGCGCGCTGTATAGCACCGGGGTTGCTAAAACCATTGGCGGTGATCTTGTAAAATCAGCTTCCTTAGTAAACCAGCCTGTTATTATCTCTGCATTATTCGGTGCTATCGTCTGGAATTTGATTACCTGGTGGCTAGGTATTCCCAGCAGTTCTTCCCACGCGCTTGTGGGTGGTGTTTTAGGTGCGGTAGTGGTAGGCGCAGGGGTTAATGCTATTAACTTTGTCGGTGTTGAAAAAATTGTGTTGTCCCTTGTATTGTCGCCACTTATTGCTATGGCTGGCGGTTATCTTATGATGATTGCCATGATGTGGATTTTTGGCAGACACGAGCCGGGCAAGATAAACGAAGGCTTCAGAAAAATGCAGTTATTATCTGCCAGTATGATGTCTTTTTCTCATGGCTCAAACGATGCGCAAAAAGCTATGGGTATTATAACGTTAGCACTCGTAAGCTCAGGTCAAATTCCGTCCTTGGAAGTACCTACCTGGGTGAAAGTAGCGTGCGCGACAGCTATGGCCTGTGGTACGGCAGTAGGCGGCTGGAAAATTATAAAAACGATGGGTGGGAAAATTTTCAGACTGGAGCCCATCAACGGCTTTGCTGCCGATTTGAATTCATCTCTGGTTATCTTTATAGCCACTAACTTACACTTACCTGTAAGTACTACTCATGTAGTATCAGGTTCTATTATGGGTGTAGGTTCTGCCAAACGGGTTTCTGCCGTACGGTGGGGTGTGGCAAAGCAAATGTTGTTTGCCTGGGTACTAACTATTCCGTTTAGTGCCGTTACAAGTGCTCTCATGTATAAAGTTTTAAATTTATTTATGTGATAAATAAGTACATATAATACCAATAGCAGCTCAAGGCGTAAGCGCAGGGCTGCTTTTTTGCATAATCTTGCCTTTATAGAGTCAAGTCATTATAATTATAATAATATCTAGCTGTAAATACTTAGTGAGTGCATCAGCTTGGGTATCAACTCCACTTATAGTAAAGTTAGTTAAATTAGCATTCCAGGACGGGATACCTTCCCGTCTGTGATATTTAAGGAGGTATTTCGCTTGAGCTCTGTTCGCCGTATATTTGTCGAGAAAAAGCCGGGATTTGCCGTAGAAGCCGAAGGCATATATTCTGACTTAAAACATCATCTTGGTATAGCAGGTTTAACAGGAGTACGTGTATTGCACCGCTATGATATCAGTGGAATTAGTGACAGTGAATTCTCTGCTTCCCTTGATACTATATTTTCCGAACCACCGGTCGATATAGTATATCTTGAGCAGTTTAACGCTCCGACAGAAGCTAAAGTTTTTGCCATGGAATATTTGCCGGGTCAGTATGATCAGCGGGCCGACTGGGCGGCTCAATCGGTGCAGATTCTTACGCAAAAGGAACGCCCGGAAATTCGTACAGCCAAGGTGCTGGTGCTGGAAGGTCAGGTTTCAGATGACGAGCTTGTAAAAGTTAGGGAATACTGCATTAACCCGATTGAAGCGCGGGAAGCAGCGTTGGAGAAACCTCAGTCCCTTGAAATGCAGGCAGAGATTCCTCCTGATGTCGATGTGCTTACCGGGTTTATAAATCTGTCTCAAGATGGCTTGGCTAACTTCCTCGAAGAGCGGGCGCTTGCCATGAGTTTGCCAGATTTGGCCTTCTGCCAAACTTATTTCCGGGATATGGAAAAACGCAACCCGACAATTACTGAAATAAAAGTTATTGATACTTATTGGTCAGACCATTGCCGCCATACTACATTCCATACGAAAATCGAAACAGTTGATATTGAGGATAGCCAGTACAGCCGCCCGATTGCAGCAGCTTGGCAAAAGTATGATGAGACCCGTAGCTTTGTCTATGGTGACAGATCTTCCCAGCGCGATATTAATCTAATGGATATAGCTACGGTTGCAACGAGAGACCTGAAAAAACGCGGCTTATTGAACGACCTGGATGAATCGGAAGAGATCAATGCCTGCAGCATCGTTGTTCCTGCCGATATCGATGGCCGGACCGAAGACTGGCTGGTTATGTTCAAAAATGAAACCCACAATCATCCTACCGAAATTGAACCGTTTGGTGGTGCAGCCACTTGTCTGGGCGGCTGTATCCGTGATCCGCTATCAGGCCGGTCTTATGTTTATCAGGCTATGCGGGTTACCGGTAGTGGTGATCCTCGTACCAATCTGGAATCAACCTTGCCCGGCAAATTGCCTCAGCGCAAGATTACCACAAGTGCGGCGTCCGGTTACAGTTCCTATGGCAACCAGATTGGCTTGGCTACAGGCCAGGTTGCTGAAGTTTATGACCAGGGTTATATTGCCAAACGTATGGAAATTGGCGCAGTTATAGCTGCCGCTCCTAAGGAAAATATCATTAGGGAGGTTCCGGCTGCCGGTGATGTCGTAATTTTAGTTGGCGGCCGGACAGGTCGTGACGGCTGCGGCGGCGCTACCGGGTCTTCCAAGGCGCATACCGAGGAATCGCTTGAAAGCTGCGGAGCCGAAGTACAAAAAGGCAATCCGCCGACAGAACGGAAAATACAGCGTCTGTTCCGCCATCCGGCGGTTAGTACTATGATTAAGCGTTGTAACGACTTTGGCGCCGGCGGTGTATCGGTGGCTATTGGTGAGCTTACTGAGGGTTTAACAATCGAGCTGGATGCTGTTCCGAAAAAGTATGAAGGTTTAGATGGCACTGAGCTGGCTATTTCCGAGTCACAGGAACGAATGGCAGTAGTTGTTGCTGCCAAGAAGGCTAAGACCTTTATGGACTATGCCGATGCCGAGAACCTGGAAGCTACTATCGTGGCCGAGGTCACCGACAATAAGCGGCTGACCATGCTCTGGCGCGGCAAGCCCATTGTCAGCTTGGCACGGGAATTTTTAGATACTAATGGTGTTAAACAACATACCGAAATACGTGTGGCCGCACCTGCTGCTGATACCTTCTTTACGCGGCACACTAAGAAGGTAACCTCTGAAAATACCAAGACAGAATGGCTGAATACCCTGCAAGATCTAAATGTCTGCAGTCAAAAAGGTCTTGTAGAACGATTCGACAGCAGCATTGGTGCAGCCACCGTTCTTATGCCGTTTGGTGGTAAACACCAGGATACCCCTGTAGAAGGCATGGTGGCTAAATTGCCGGTGCTCTCAGGAGAAACCACTACAGGCACGATCATGACCTACGGGTTTAACCCTGCTCTTTCCGCTTGGAGTCCATTCCATGGAGCAGTCTATGCCGTTGTCGAAGCTGCGGCTAAGGTTGCTGCCTTGGGAGGAAATTTTCGTACAATCCGGTTGACCTTACAGGAGTATTTTGAAAAACTGGGCCAAAGCAGCGAAAAATGGGGCAAGCCTTTTAGTGCGTTATTGGGCGCCTTTTACGCCCAGGAGCAGTTGGGGATTCCTGCAATTGGCGGCAAAGACAGCATGTCCGGCTCGTTTAACGAGCTTAATGTGCCACCAACATTAGTGGCCTTTGCTGTGACTCCTGTAGATGTCCGGAAGGTTATTTCGCCGGAGTTTAAAGAGTCCGGCAGCCAAGTTATACTGCTTACGGTACGCCGCGGACAAGACGAGCTGCCTGATTTTACAGCCCTTACGAAGGCTTATGATACCGTTTATCAACTTGTGCAAGAGGGCCGGGTATTGGCAGCTCAGGCTGTCAGACTTGGCGGTATCGCCGAAGCTGTCAGCAAGATGGCTTTTGGCAACCGTATCGGTGTTAAGCTTACAGCTAAACAAACAGATTTATTTACACCTGACTATGGTTCAATCGTACTTGAACTACCTGCCGACTTAAAAGCAGAAGTTATTTTAAAAGAGCTTGATTATCAAATACTGGGACAAACGATACCACAGCAGATTATTGCCGTCAACGATACTGAAATTACTCTCGCCGAAGCATTGGCCGCTTGGCAGGAACCACTTGAAGAAGTTTTCCCGGCTCATCCTGATCTTGTTGCGAACAAGCCTGAGGACTTCCCGTATTATAATAAGCGCATTAACCGCCGGCCAGCTGTCAGTGTAGCCAAACCCCGGGTACTCATTCCGGTCTTCCCGGGAACTAACTGCGAATATGATAGCGTTAAGGCATTTGAGCAGGCGGGTGCTATTGCCGAAACCCTGGTTATTCGCAATCTCATGTCAAGTCATATTGAAGAGTCTATTGCTGCGCTGTCGCGAAAAATCGCTGCTGCTCAGATTGTTATGTTGCCAGGCGGTTTCAGCGCTGGTGATGAGCCTGATGGCTCCGGTAAGTTTATTGCTACTATGTTCCGTAATCCGCGCATTAAGGAAGCTGTTACGGAGCTATTACAGCGGCGTGACGGCTTAATGCTTGGTATTTGTAACGGGTTCCAGGCACTTATTAAGCTTGGTTTGGTTCCTTATGGGGAAATCCGTGATTTAACCGACAGCAGTCCTACCTTAACCTTTAACAAAATTGGCCGGCATATTTCCTGCATGGTAAATACCAAGATAATTTCGACACTGTCACCTTGGTTAAATTATGTTGAGCCTGGGGAAGTCTTTAGTATTCCGGCTTCTCATGGTGAGGGACGTTTTTATGCTACGGCTGAAGAGATAGAACGATTGGCAGCTAACGGGCAGATTGCCACCCAGTATGTTGACTTTGATGGCCGTCCAACTTATGATGTGCGCTTTAATCCGAACGGATCATTTCACGCAATCGAGGCTATCACCAGCCCTGATGGACGGGTACTTGGCAAAATGGGTCATTCAGAGCGCATTGGCAGTAATGTAGCTGCTAATATCCCTGGAAATAAAGACCAGCGTTTGTTTAGCGCCGGTGTAAAATACTTTAAATAGGATAGAAAAAATAAGAAAACTCCCTCCATGGTTTTACGTGTTACACAATTATCGTGGAGGGAGATTGTTAAAAAGAGGGGAGAATTTGGTATGTATGAAGTAGCTCATGTAGGCATAGTAGTAACTGATGCTGACAAATCCTTGAACTTTTATTTAGCGGTTCTGGGGTGCCAGCGGGAAGCAAGCTATCAGGATGAACGTATCCGACTGGAATTTATTAAATCGGGACAACTGACAATCGAATTAATCCAATATAAAGAAGATATCGAATGTGAGCGTAAGGCCGGCCGGGTGGATCACATTGCCTTTGCCGTGGCCGATATCGATTCCGAAATCGCTAAACTCCGCCGGCAAAATGTACCCTTGCTGTTTGCTGAACCTAAGGTATCTAAAGACAAAAAAATTATGTTTTTTACCGGTCCGGACGGCGAGCGGCTGGAATTCGTACAGAAAATTTTAAAATAAGGGCGGTTCCTGTATGCCGGTGTTGACAGCGGCATACAGGAACCGATCTCAACTTAGAAATTTTGTTTTAGCTGTTTACATTTTGCCTCATATTGCGTCTAGATGACGTCAAGCATATAATAGTAAAGTACTACTAAAACAACATTACCATATCCCGAGTTTGGTATGGAGATATTATTTAGGGGGTCTTAGTATCAATTTCCAGGAGATTACATTGGCGCAGAAACCGCTGTTTGATAAGTATTTTAAGCAGCAGCGCTATGAAAACGCACATTTTAATTTCACCAATTTATATATGTGGCGCAATATATATTCAATAAGATGGACCGAAAACAATGGTTATCTAATGATTAGAGCCGGCTACGGGGGAAGGCAGTTTATTCTGCAGCCGATTGGGCCTCGCGAGGGAATGGAGTCTGTGCTGGAAGAGCTGGTAGCCTGTTTTGCGTCCGAAAGTCTGCCCTTCATTATGAGCGGTGTAGAAAAATTTATGATCGACATTTTTGAAAAATGGCAGCCGGGTCAATTTAACTTTACTGCCGATCGGGACAATTTTGATTATGTTTATAATAGTAAGGATCTAATTGAGTTAAAAGGACGCAAGTATCACGGCAAAAAGAATCATATTAACAGCTTTCTGCGCAATTATCCGCAGCATGAATATTTGCCTCTGACACCTGATTGGGCCGCCAGTTGCATTGAGACCCAATTGGAGTGGTGCCGGAAAAAAGGATGTGATGATGATCCTTCGCTCAAAGGGGAAAGGGACGCTATTATTGAAGTATTTTCCCATTGGGATGAGCTTGGACTGACCGGAGGTTTAATCACAATTGACGGAAAGGTCGAGGCATTTACCTTTGGAGAGCAATTAAACAACGATACTGCCGTTATTCATGTAGAAAAGGCTAACCCTGATATTCGTGGTATATACCCGGTTATTAATCAAAAGTTTTGCCAAAACGCTTGGCAGCAATTGGCTTTTATCAACCGGGAGGAAGATATGGGACTCGAAGGATTGCGTAAAGCCAAGGAGTCGTACTATCCGGCCAAGATGATTGAAAAGTTTGTTGTTACGCCTAGATAGCAAACGAAAAATAGGGTATATTAAGGAGTAATGGCCATAAGACCTGCAGCTTGCGGCTGCAGGTCACAAAATTTTTATCGGACATCTATACATTTTAGCTCATTGTGGTATAATTTTTAGAGGATTTTTTGTTGCTTTATAGAATTACTTGCACTTATGTAACGAAGCAGGTGTACGTTGCGGCGGTTGGGTTGTAGTTAATACTTTCTATTGAGGAGAACAAGCAAGATGGAAATAAAATCAATTAAAAAATTGAAACTCTACGGATTTAATAATCTTACCAAATCATTAAGCTTTAATATGTATGATATTTGCTATGCTAAAACTCCGCAGCATCGAAATGACTACATTGAGTATATTGATGAAGAATATAGCGCCGAACGCCTGACTAATATCTTGACCGAAGTTGCTAATATGATCGGCGCCAATATCTTGAATATAGCAAAGCAGGATTATGATCCGCAAGGCGCCAGTGTGACCATGCTTATATCTGAGGAGCCGGTTCACCAGCCGGGTGAGGAATTTACGAGTGAAGAATGTGGTCAATGTGAACTAAACGAGCCGATGCCGGATGCGGTTGTCTGTCATTTGGACAAAAGCCATATTACTGTGCATACTTACCCGGAAAGTCACCCGGATGAAGGCATCAGTACCTTTCGGGCAGATATTGATGTATCGACCTGCGGTCAAATTTCGCCGCTTAAAGCCTTGAATTTTCTAATTAATACCTTCCACCCCGATATTGCCGTGATTGATTACCGGGTGCGCGGCTTTACTCGTGATGTCAATGGTAAGAAGTTTTTTATAGACCATAAAATTAATTCAATTCAAAACTATGTTTCCAGTGACAACCGCGATATGTACCAAATGATCGACGTTAATGTTTACCAAGAGAACATTTTCCACACTAAAATGCTGTTGAAGGAATTTGATCTGGATAACTACCTGTTTGGTACGGCTAAGAAAGAACTTATGGCTGGCGAGAAAAAGAAAATTAAACAACGGCTGAAAAAAGAGATGGCCGAAATTTTCTATGGAAAGAACATCCCCAAAGTAAACCTTAAATTATAAAGAAAACACGGCTTGCGCCGAGC
>CAZCEN010000006.1:0-15428 GCA_964497205.1 uncultured Sporomusaceae bacterium | reverse complement strand
TACGTATTTTTCATTGGGTTATGTTTTCTACGGTTACCTATCTGGTCTTAACCGGTTTGTACCTGCATGACCCTTGGAGCAACTTATTGCCCTTCGGCCTGATTCGGAAAACCCATACTTTTGCCGGAATAGTGCTTTTGCTTAATTTGTTTGGACAAATCTACTACTATCTATACACAGGCAAATACACAGAAATAGTATTTACTATCCATGATTTGCCCAATTTGCGGAGTTTTTTCCGGTATGTATTTTTTATTACTGAAAACCATCCTAATTATGGCCGGTATAATCCTGGACAGAAGGCACTGTTTACCTCTTGGGGTCTAGTGGTTTTACTTGCTGGTTATTGTTCGCTTCCCTATCTGTTACCCCAGTACGAACCATGGCTAAGCAAACCTGTAGGCGGTTTAATGGGAGTTAGGATTTTGTTCTATGCTATTACCATGTATTTTTTAGCAACCATACCGTTACATTTGTTATTAGCATTTACCGAGAGTCCTGCCAAGCTGCAAGCTATGTTTTCAGGCTATATCAATAAAGAGCCCAAGCTGAAAAAGACTGGGAATTAACCTGATATTATTATTTTCCAACTGTGCTCCAAGCGGGCGGAAAGTGAGATAGTGATTTTTGGGAGTGAGAATTATACGCATTAACTAACTCGGTTACTATTTGCCGGCCGGCATCCATACCTTGGGCGCCGACTAATAGTAATAAGTCACCTGGCATAGTACGGTTAAGTGCTATTCCCAAGGCGTTAGGTAGTGTGCTTGTGTAAGTATACTCGATTTTCAGAGTATTGAGGGTTGTCAGGAAGGCCATTTTTTCTTCTCCGGTCACAATATCAGCCGCGCCAACATGGTCAACACTCGACGTAACAATAAGTTCAAAAGGGATTTCGCGCTGTCTGCCGGCGATTGCGGCTGCATTAGCGGCATTAATTGCCGGGCCGCGCCGGCCGCGGATGGCATTAACGACAATAAGCCGGTTGTACCGGAAGGCACCAATTGTGTCAAATACAGCGTCAATACTGCCAGGATTGAGGGCAGTATCGTCAATAATAGTAATTCCATTCAGATGGAACACGTTCATCCGCCGTTCGACGCTGCGGAAGCTGGCCAGAGCACGGGTGATTTTTTCAGGATTTATGTCATGCAGTAAAGCGGCCGCTGCGGCAAGCAAGGCGTTTTCAATATTGTGCCGTCCAGGAATAGCTAAAGTTACACAATATTTTTGCGGTGTCAGTAAGTGCCCGCCATTGGTGGACAACGGTTCGTTAATGTGGATGTCAAATGAACTGCCATAAGGGGAGAGATGGGTAATAGTGGCTGATATGTCGGCTTCGCTATAGCCAATGGCAGTAGTTATTAATTTGCCGTCAAAGTTTCTAACAATGGCCTGACAATAGGGATCACCGATGTTAACAATAAATGGTGTCTTTGTGTCTAACAAGGCCATAAACTTTGCTTTGGCATTCATATAGCTGGCGAAGTCACCGTGGAAATCGAGGTGATCAGCGCATATGTTACTGAGTATACCTGCTGAGAAACTAACGTTGGCAACCCGGTGCATATCAATTCCCTGGGCAGAAACTTCCATAGCAGCATGTGTTACTTTGTTTTTTATCATTTGGGATAAATACTGTTGGATACTAACGGCATCCGGTGTTGTCAGTACACTGGGAAAGGTAGTTTTTCCATTATTAACTCGAACTGTGCCGATCAGTCCGGCAGTTAGGCCGTTGTGCGTAAAAATATGTTCAAGCATGCAGGCGATAGTAGTCTTGCCGTTAGAGCCGGTTACACCTATCAGGCTCATGTTCTCGGAAGGATTATTATAAAAAGCGGCTGCCAGTTTAGCCAAGGCCAGTCTGGCGTTAGCTACAACAATTATTGGTATGTTGAGTGGCGGCAGTTGTTCCGGGCAATCGCTGATAACGGCTAACGCTCCCCGTTCGGCGGCGGCAACGGCAAATGAATTGCCGTCGGTAATACGACCGCGAATAGCGACAAAGATGTTGCCTGGGTATACCTCACCCGAGTGACAGGTAATTCCGGTGGCACGAGCAACCAAATCATCTAAGGCCTGCATACTATGTCCTCCTTCTCCGCAAATGGATATTCCATGGTATTCACGGTAAGCCTGGGAGGTGATTTCCGATTAAAAAATATTTAACGGTTTTAGTACTAGTTATTGGTATTGGTCTGCTGTATGGTGCAGGTTGTTCTCTGAAAACACCGGCACCTAAACCTGAACCCGGACGGGTTGGCGAAAATGTGACAATCGAAGGACAAGCAGTAGGCGGTATGTCGAAGGAAGAGGCCAGGAGGGTAGTAACTGATTTGGCTAAAGCCAAAGATGTACCTCCGGTGAACGCAGGGTTTGACTCGAAAACCGGTGCAATTATTCCGGAGCGCCCGGGTCAACGGCTTAATGTAACGGCGACTCTTGATAATTTGCTGGCTGCGGCACCGAATAACAATGTAGTACCTGTATATATGCCATCTATGCCTAATATTACGAAAGACTTGCTGGAACGAAGCCAGCAAATAGGTAAGGCAATTACCCCGATCTTAGACAACAGCGCCGGGCGGATGGCAAATATCGAGTTAACAGCAAAAATAATCAACAACACAGTTATAGCACCGGCACAGGAATTTTCATTTAATAAAACAGTCGGCGAAGTAACGCCCGAACGGGGATTTCAAGAGGCGACAGTTCTTGGAGAAAACGGGAAAGAACAAGGCTTAGGCGGCGGCATGTGCCAGATATCGTCAACTCTTTATAATGCTGTGTTGGCGGCTGATCTTACAGTTACAGAGCGCCATCCTCATTCTCAGCCCGTAACCTATATAGCGCCAGGGAAAGACGCCACGGTGTATACAGACAAGGATTTACGCTTTGTCAACACTACCCGCAAACGTCTTATTATCCGGGCGTTTGTTCATGACCGTGCTTCTAAGTTGACAACTGAGTTATGGGTTTTACCGGACGCATAAGTATCTTTTGGATCTGGCATACTAACAGCGAGGTGGGAGCGCATGAAAAACAAATCATTCAATACCGCACTAGTCGTAGGAATTTTGTTAGTATTTATCACGGGAGCGTACACACTACTCAGGCCTCCCGCCCAAAAACCGGCGCCAGCACCAACACCGGCACCTACGGAACCGGCGCCGCCGACCGTGCCTTCTCCCCAGCCTATTCCTGGGGTACCAGCTTTTGATGCATCTAAGTATACCAGCGAGCCACAAGTTAAAGTGTACCTCGCCGATAAAGGCTATATTGAGACAATGCCGCTGGAAAAGTATATAGAAGGCGTAATTGCGCAAGAAATGGAACCGGACTGGCCGATGGAAGCCTTGGCTGCTCAGGCTATTGCTTCCAGGACGCTGACGATAAGCGCTATTGAGGCCGGTACGATAAAGAAGCTGCATAATGCCGATGTAAGTACTTCCAAGGAAGAATTGCAGGCTTTTGCTCCGCAAAAAGTAAATGACAGTGTCCGGCAGGCAGTGGCTCGTACACGTGGTGAAGTATTGTTATATGCCGGTGGCTTGGTCAACGCTATTTATAGTTCAAGCAATGGGCAGATTTCAGCAACGAAAGAAGAAAGTTTCCCCAAAGAAATTACCCATGATACCCCGTATTTTCAACCGATTACCGATGATTCTTTTAAGTACACTCCGGAAAATATTAAGTCCTGGACTGTGAAAATTCCAGGTTCCGAAGTAGCTTCAGCAATTGGCTACAGCGGTAATCCTGCTGATATTAAAATTTTAGAGAAAGGTCCGTCGGGCCGAATTCTCTTTATTGGCGCCGGTGCTAAAAAGATGTACGGCTCAGATTTCCGGCGGGCAGTCGGTTATGACCGTCTGAAATCAACTTTAATTACCGATATGACTTATGACGGTAGTAACTTCGTTTTCAAAGGCATGGGTTGGGGCAATGGAGTAGGTTTATGCCAGTGGGGAGCCTATACGTTTGCTCAGGAAGGTAAACAGGCAGAGGACATTGTAAAGTATTATTATCGTGGCGCTGAAGTGAAAAAATTATGGCAATAAAGCAAGGAAGCACGAATGTTAAACAATAAAACTGCATACATTAATTAGGCGAGGTAGTATGGCGGCTACCTCCCGGGGACTGCGCCGCTTGTCTGGTACGCACGGACAGGCGGCGCGATTTATTTTCCTGTCAATGTAAAAAATGACAGGGCATAATTTTTTTTACTATCTTTTCCGGAAGGAATATTGGCAATTGGTTTCGACTACGCTATAATAATAAAGTTAAGGTGCTGTGAAAGGATTGAGTCTAATCAAAAAGCTGAACGGCAACACTGATATAGATACCGTGTTTATTAAGGTGTTAGGCTCGCAACGGGATGCGCAGGGAGAAGAAAGCAAAATTGAACTGTTTACCCAGGGACGCAGCTATGAAAAAAACGGTGTTCAGTACATTACCTATCAGGAAACCGAGATTAGTGGCATGGAAGGTGCCACAACTCTCTTAAAAATATATAGCGATCATGTTGTTCTAGTTCGCATGGGGACAATTGAACAGCGACAGGAATTCCGCGTTGGTCAGTGCAACTTGTCTAGTTACAGTACTCCCTTTGGTACTATGAAAATGGGGGTACGGACTACCCGGCTCAGTATAAATCGAGCTGAGAGTGGTGGCCGTGTAACTGGAATAATTATTGATTACCAACTTGAAATTGACGGACAGTGGCAAAGCGCCAATACGCTGTCAGTCACTCTACAGGGGGATAAGTATGGACATTAAACAAAAGCTGATAGCTGCTATCGGACAAGCTGCTGATAAGGCAATAGCTGAAAATGTATTTAGCGCCGAGCAGCTGCCGGAAATTGCGCTTGAGGTACCGCCGCAAAAGGAATTTGGTGATTATGCCACCAACTTTGCTATGCAATCAGCAAAACGAGCCAAAATGAACCCGCGGCTGATTGCTCAGGCTATTATTGACCGCGTTAACGAGCCTTGGCTGGAAAAAGCCGTTATTGCAGGTCCGGGTTTTATTAACTTTTACTTAAAGGCAGACGTATTATACCAGGAACTGGCTGCTATACTGGCTGCCGGAGATTCTTTTGGCCAATCAAAAGCCGGTCAGGGGGAGCGTGTCCAAGTTGAGTTTGTTAGTGCTAATCCTACCGGACCGCTGCACGTAGGACATGGGCGCGGTGCGGCCTTCGGCAGTGCGCTTGTTAACTTATTGCGGGCAGCTGGCTATACCGTCGAGGCTGAGTACTACATCAATGATGCCGGCAACCAGATTGATAATCTGGCTGCTTCTGTTAATGCCAGGTACTTGGAACTTTTGGGCAAGACAGTCGAGTTCCCGGAGGACGGCTATCACGGGCGGGACATTATTGATACAGCGAAGCGGATTATTGACCGTCATGGTGACAAATATTTAAACTTGCCGGAAGCTGAACGCCTGGCATCATTTAAAGAACTGGCGCTCAAGGAAAAACTGGCGGCGCTTAAAGAGGATTTAGAACATTTTGGCGTTACTTTTGACGTATGGTTCAGTGAGCGGACTCTGCATAACAACGGGGCCGTTAAGGCAACCTGCGAACTATTACAAGGCAATGGCAATATTTATGACAAGGATGGGGCTTTATGGCTCAAATCAACAGCTTATGGTGACGATAAGGACCGGGTAGTTATTCGTGATAATGGAGTTCCTACCTATCTTGCCGCCGATATTGCCTATCACCGGAACAAGTTTGAACGGGGGTTTGACCGGGTAATTAATATCTGGGGTGCTGACCATCATGGTTATATCAGCCGGGTAAAAGCCGCAATTGCTGCGATGGGCTACCAACCTGACAATCTGGAAGTGCTTATTTTGCAAATGGTAAGCTTATATCAAAATGGTGAACTTGTTAAAATGTCTAAGCGGACAGGCCAGGGTGTAACTCTTAATGAACTGATTGAAGAGGTTGGCCGTGACGCTGCAAGATTCTTCTTTATTATGCGTTCTATTGACAGTCAGCTTGACTTTGACCTTGATTTGGCTAAGTCCAGTTCTAATGATAATCCGGTGTATTATATCCAATATGCTCATGCTCGTATTTGCAGTATTTTGCGCCAAGTGGAAGAGGCTGGTTTAGATGTAGCTGACAAGTTAGCCGGTTTCAGCCGCTTAGAAGTTATGACAGAACAAATCGAAATTGATTTAATCAAAAAAATGGCGATGTTTCCTGAAGAAATTGCCAGCGCAGCCCGGGAGAGGGCACCGCATCGTATTGCCCGCTATGCTCATGAATTAGCCGGCATGTTCCATACTTTTTACAATCAGTGCCGTATTATGGGAGTAGATCCTGAACTGCAGGCGGCGCGGCTGGCTCTCGTGACAGCGGTAAGAACTACCATCCGCCAGGCACTTTCTGTTTTAGGAGTAGCTGCTCCTGACAAAATGTGATACGTTCCATTCTTAAAAAACAATGTTTTCTAACAGTCGGGAGGAATTTACCTCTGCATGTTGAATATAGAACGCGGATTGTTAAGTGCGGAGGTTATAATTAATGGTAAATACTATCTCAAAGAATAACACTGATGAAGTTAATGTAGCTTATCGAATTTTAAAAGCAGCAGGCCATCCGTTGTATTATCGGGAGTTAATTGATCAAGTTTTTGCTGAGAAAGGCGGGGCAGGCCGTCCACCAGCTCATATTATTGCCGAAATTCATACCAGAATTAATTTGGACAGCCGGTTTGTTCATACCGGGAAAAGCATGTGGGGGCTGAATGAATGGTCGCCGCAGCGTATTAGTGCCCGTGAAGTAGAGGAAACTGCAGCTGCCCGTCAGGATAATACTATACGGCGCGAAAGACTATTGGCTGCGATACAACAAGATTTTGAAGGTGATGATGACGGCAGCACTGCTGAGCCTGTCACCATGATTGAAGATGAAGATTCCGACATAGAAGAAGAAGAGGAAATGGATACTAACTGATGGTGTTATCGCATTTGGAGCGGGCTAGTCTTCGGATAAAAACCGCAAATGTTTGGCATAATTAGGTTAGCATTCTTACTATGATTTTAGATATTTTTTCGACAACGACCATGGAGTTAGTAGGAGGATATTTTTTATGACTAAATATATTTTTGTTACCGGTGGTGTGGTTTCTTCCTTAGGCAAGGGGATCACGGCTGCGTCTTTAGGGCGTCTCCTAAAAAGCCGCGGACTCAAAGTAACCATTCAGAAATTTGATCCATATATAAATTTTGATCCAGGTACGATGAGCCCCTATCAGCACGGCGAGGTCTTTGTCACCGAAGATGGTGGTGAAACTGACCTCGACCTTGGCCATTATGAACGGTTTATTGATATTAATTTGAGCAAAAGTTCAAATGTTACAGCCGGGAAAATATATTGGTCAGTAATTAACAAAGAACGTAAAGGCGACTATCTTGGCAGTACAGTGCAGGTTATTCCCCATATTACCAATGAAATAAAAGATCGCATCTACCGGGTTGGCAAAGAAGACAATGCGGATGTTGTTATTACCGAAATCGGTGGTACGGTCGGTGATATTGAAAGCCTGCCGTTCCTGGAAGCCATCCGTCAGGTCAAAAAAGAGGTGGGGAGAGGCGGTTCCCTTTATATTCACGTTACGCTTGTACCTTACATTTCAGCTGCCGGTGAGCTTAAAACCAAGCCTACCCAGCATAGCGTAAAAGAACTGCGGAGTATTGGTATTCATCCTGATATCATTGTGTGCCGTACCGAGCATGAAATTTCACCGGAGATGAAGGAAAAGCTGGCCCTGTTCTGCGATATTGACGGCGATGCCGTTATCCAGAATAAAAATGCTTCTAGCATATATCAGGTACCGCTTATGCTTCAAAATGAGGGCTTGGACCGCATTGCCATGGAAAAGTTAAATATTCAGGATGGCGGCGCGGATATGGTCGAATGGAAAAACATGGTAGATAAAATTGATAATCTTGAGCATAGTGTACGTATTGCCATTGTTGGTAAATATGTCGCCTTGCAGGATGCGTATATGAGCGTGTCCGAAGCTCTGCGCCATGGTGGTATTGGTAATGACACTGCCATCGAGATCAAATGGGTTCAAGCGGAAGATATAGAAGATGATGCCGTCAATATGGACGAATACCTGGGAGATGTTGATGGTATTTTAGTACCAGGCGGTTTTGGTGATAGAGGTGTAGAAGGAAAACTTAAAGCGATCCGCTATGCTCGTGAGAACAAAGTACCATTCTTTGGCTTATGTTTGGGGATGCAATCAGCTGTTATTGAATTTGCCCGGAACGTGTGCGGCTTAACTGAAGCCCACAGCACCGAATTTAATCCTGATACGCCGCATCCGGTAATCGACCTTATGCCTGAGCAGGTGGATGTTGAGGAAAAAGGCGGCACCATGCGCTTAGGTGTTTATCCATGTAAGGTTACGGAAGGCACTCTTACCTACAAGGCCTATAATGACGAAATTATTTATGAACGCCACCGTCACCGCTTTGAATTCAATAATGCCTACCGTGAGCAGTTAGCAGCAGCCGGTCTTGTTATCAGTGGTACCTTGCCTAATGGACGCTTAGTTGAAATTGTCGAACTTAAAGATCATCCGTGGTTTGTGGGTACTCAGTTCCATCCGGAATTTAAGTCACGTCCGACCAATCCACATCCGCTGTTTAGAGATTTTGTCAAAGCATCACTGAGCCATAAACAGGGCAAACTATAGTATGAAAAACTGTTGGATAACCTCCAACAGTTTTCTTTTCCAATTGAATAAGGGACACATCCTTTTCGTCTTTTGCCAAAAAGAACGATGAAGTTATGTTTTTTATCCCAGGCTATATCGAAAACGATTCGGGAGGTAGACTTATGTTTAAACGGTCAGTAGTCCTCTTTCTAGCGTTAATTGTAGGAATATCTCTGATAGGGGCAATGTTCGTCGGCACTAAAATGAAGCGAAACAAAATTGCCGGCCGCGACAAAATTGCCGTAATTTATGTAGACGGTGTAATTGCCACTGGTCGTGGGCAGGTTGGGCTGTTTACCGAGGGCGGCGGTACGGACGGACTGATTCGCCAGCTCCACGCAGCCCGGGATGATGCATCGGTTAAAGCAATTGTGCTGCGGATAAATAGCCCTGGTGGAACTGTACCAGGCTCCCAGGAAGTTGGGGAAGAGCTTAAGAAGCTCCGTGCTACTGGAAAACCGGTTATAACTTCTATGGCCGATATGGCGGCTTCCGGCGGATACTGGCTGGCAGCCTGTACCGATAAAATTTATGCCAATCCATCTACAATAACAGGCAGTCTTGGGGTTTATATGCCTTATTCCAACTGGGAAGAGCTTTATAAAAAAATCGGTGTTCGACAGGAAAAAATTAAGAGTGGACCGCATAAGGATATTCTATCACCGGACCGTCAACTGACAACTGAGGAGCGGGCGATTTTGCAGGTTATGGTTGACGATATGTATAATCAGTTTGTCGAAGTCATTGCGGATGGCAGGCACATGGATCCCGCCAGAGTACGCCAATTGGCAGACGGACGCATTTATACCGGGCGACAGGCAAAAGAGTTGGGGCTTGTTGATGAAATGGGCAACATGTATGATGCCATCGAAGGTGCAGCTGAAATGGTAGGCATTCAGGGTAACCACGAAGTGATCGAATTCGGCAAGAAAAATACTCTGGAAGCACTATTTGGGGCGCAGGATAAACTTTCTTCAGAACAAATGATGCTAATGCGTCTAAAAGAAATGCTCTCATCGGCCGAACCGGGGGCCGCACCCCAGAGCTATTAAGGGGGCGAAATAATGGGCAGTTTTCTTGAAACAATTTATGATGTTCTATTTAAACCAACTGCAGCTATGCACTATATTGCCGAAAAAAAATTAACCGGACAGGCATTAACGATGTTTGTCATCAGCATGCTTGTTCCGGTCTTGGCCGTCTATGCAGGTATAAAAGATCTGCCGGGGGTACCGGCTTTCGGAGTCTTATTTGTACTTAACATCATCGGCAGCTTTTTTATCTGGGTGCTGGGGGCCGCCGTCTTGAGTTTTGTTGCAGAATTGTTTGGTGGCAAAGGTACGGCAGTAGGACTTTTTGCCGCAATGGGTTTTTCCCACCTGCCGCGAGTAGTTGCCATACCGCTCTGGGTAATAGCTGCGCTACTGCCTGGCGGAATTCGGGGCTTGCTGTTAGGCATTGTAGGTCTTATTGTGGTTATTTGGACGTTGACCTTACAAGTTGCTGCTCTACGCGGCGCGCATGGCCTGTCCGCAACTAAGGCAGTACTGGTGCTTATCACCCCAATGCTAGCCATTATCGGCGGCGTTATCGCCTTAATCATATTCTTAAGTACGAGCCTAATGCAGTTGCCGTTTACTTTTTAGCGAACCCGGTACAGATAAATTTCCCAGATCGACCAACCTTCTCTGAATACTTCTACGAACTCCAAACCATTTTCTTGATAATTGGTAATTTCAGCGGCGGATAAAATATATTCGCCGCCTAATTTTTTGAAGGCATCGATGTCCAGTTCTAAATGATTCAGCTTTAGTTGATAGGATTTCCTAACCTGGTAGTACTCCAATTCAGCCGGGAAGATATAGCACGTGATACCCCAGTAATCAAAATACCGCTGCCAAAACGGATTTTTGTCCAACTCTCTGGCCATAATTTTCCGGAAAGCATGTTTGTATTCCAGCGGATAGATATTAAGCCGACCGTCGAGAGTATAAAAACCATTATACTGGGTGATGGCAGGATAAATGCCAATACTAGCCACGCGGTAGTCGGACTGTGGTCTGTTAATATAGTCTTTAACTTGTCCCAGCAGACTGTCGGCGAAAAATTCCCCATAGCTTATGTTTTCATACAGCCAGGCGTTCTCAAGAACAGAGACGCCTGTTTGTTTTTTTACAATTAAATCATACTCAATGTTATTGCCAAACAAGAACCCCAGCTGCAACGTAATCAAGAGTATTGCCAGCAGTTTACCGATATAACGGACATTAGCAATAACTGCTAAACTTAGAGCAAAGACAGTATACCAGATAAGAGGGTGCAGCCAATGAAAACGCTGAACTTGAAAGGTGTTAAAGAAGCTAACATGAGAGGCAAATGCCATGAAAACTTCAGAATAGCGAAAGCCGTAGAAAACTGATATTCCGAAAGCAAATGCTGTTAAACCCAGGATAATGCGGCGTTCGCGCTTTTGCCGCCACCCTAATAAAAGCGCCAGCGGAACGGCCACCATTAGGATATATTTGTGCAGACTTACCGCATGATACTGTCCGTTAATAAAATTATCAGCAATAAGTGATTGGACGCCGTTCCAGTCGCGAGACTGTCCAAGAAGAATTCGATTGATTTCCTCACGGCTTGATACAAAGCCGGAGCCTAAAAAGGCGTTATAGATAAGCCAAATTTCCGTAATTATATACGAGCATGCCAAGAGAGCAATAGCTCCCCAAAACGCAACGCGGATTACGCGGTTTTTCCAAAAATCATATACAGCAGCCATACCAAGAACCGCCAAAATAAAGACTCCGGACAGCGGCAGCGAGGAGTACAGTGCAAAAATAACAATGATTATGACATTTAATAGGGTTTTACGTTCATAAAAGGCATTAAGCATGGCATAGAATAGTAAGGGCTGTCCGGCAATTGACAGGCCGTAAACGGTATAAAAGGGGATGGTGGCAAATGCTGCGGCACCTGCCCAGGCCAGCCAAACTTGTCGTTTTTCAGGCAGAATATAAGATTTAAGGAAAATATACATACCAACAAATGCAATACTATGCACTAATAGGACATTTACCAGGTAGGCGCGAAAAGGCGGCAAAACAAGATATAACCAAGTAATAACGTTAAAGCCGCTGGGCAGGCAATTGCGCGGCAGTTCACCAAGCATTTGATTAACGGTACCTGTTAAGGAAAATGCTTTGCCGCTTTCCGCCAGAACAATCCAGGCGGTAATCCAGTCCAAGTTGTCGTTGATAGTAAAATGAGCGTTTTGACGCAAAATTACAAAGGGTGCTAAATAGGCGGCCAAAAGACCGGTGAACAGTAGCGCTGCCTTATGATTATTCAAGAAGGAAAGTAATTTCCCTAGCAAAAGTCTTATTAGTGGCATAATTTACCTCACAAAATGTTTTTCATACAAATTTTAGCACAAAATCATTAAGTTTCAAATTTATTTGCTGGATCCTAGAAAAAAATCAAAAAATTTCTATTTTCTTCCAGAAATTAGCAGGATATTTTCAATTTATTGCGAATATGGTTATATTAGGAAAAGTAAAGAAGAATACTCAACATTACGGGGAAAGTAAGGTGCAAAAATATATGAGCAATTCCCAAGCTACCATTCTGGTAATTGATGACCAACCTGGAATTCGGAGATTGCTTACCGAGGTTCTCCAGGATGAAGGTTATAAAGTAGTAACAGCACAAAATGGCTATGAGGGCATACAGGTCGCTCAAGATATTAACCCTCATGTCATCCTCATGGATATGAAAATGCCGGGTATGGACGGGATCGAAGCCTTAAAAGAACTTAAACGTAAGGGTCAGGGCGATCAAGTGATTATGATGACAGCTTACGGAGAGCTGGATATGGTTAATGAGGCTAGAGAAGCAGGAATGCGCGACTATATTACCAAACCTTTTGATATCATGTCTTTATGTCAAATTATTCAGGCCAGTATTAATAATACCTTTGGCGAGAAACGGCAGTTGTTAATAGGTTAAGTAGGATAAAATGCCCGGGACTTAAGTCCCGGGTTAGTTTTTGACAGGTTTCTACCTAATGGCTGGAACTTGTCCGGGCTGAGGCAGGATTTTTCCGGACGGCGGCGAAGTTAAGGTAGCAAGGGGGGATATCAATTGGTTATTAGCGCTGTTTCTACGTTAGCGCTGTACTGTTCGCGATGCGGCAAAATTGAAATTCATAATGTCTCCCGGTTTGCTATTCATAATGCTGAGTGTCAGCTGGCTTGTAGCTGTGGTCAGATACAAGGGACAATTTCTGGCGCAGGTCGGCACCAATATCTATTAGATATTCCTTGTGTAGTTTGCGAGACTAATCACCTTATTTTTCTTGATAGCAAGCTGTTTAGGCAGCCTAAGGCCAGCAAGGTATATTGTGCTCAGGCTAACTTAGAACTTGGTTTTGTGGGCAGCCCGGAGGCCATAGCTGAAACCATTGCCCGTCATAAGCAAGAAGTGGCAAGCTTAGCCAGTGAATTGGACGATCAATTAGATGACCAAGGAATAGAAAACTCACAAATTTTGTTGGAAATTTTAAATAGAATTCATGATATTGCTGAGCAGGGAGGGGTATACTGCTCTTGTGGTAATACCGAAGTAGATGTGGATGTGCTTGTTGATGCCGTTGAGCTGTCTTGCAGCAAGTGTGATGGCAGACTGCTTATTTCAGCTAAAGATGAACAAGATTTAGCGAGAATATCAGCTGTGGGAATTATCGAGTTGGCCCCACTAAGGCGCACTAGCCGCAAGTAGTTGGTAATACCGATACAATGAAGAAAAGGCGAGTGAGATATCTATGAAGTTTTTTCTGGATACAGCCAATATTTCTGAGATTAAAGAAATTTTACCCATGGGTATTGTAGCAGGGGTAACGACTAATCCATCGCTCATTGCCAAAGAAAAACAAGATATTAAGGCAGTTATCAAGGAGATTGCATCTTTAACATCCGGGCCGGTAAGCGCTGAAGTTATTAGTACAAAATTTGAAGAAATGCTGCCGGAAGCCCGCGAATTGGCCAAACTTGGCGATAACGTCGTTATTAAAGTTCCGATAACTGTTGATGGATTAAAAACAGTGAGCGCATTAGCAGATGAAGGTATTAAAACTAATGTTACATTGATTTTTTCCGCTAATCAGGCGTTGCTGGCGGCACGGGCCGGCGCTGCTTTTGTTAGTCCGTTCCTGGGGCGGCTTGATGATATCAGTCAAGATGGCGTAAATCTTATCAAAGAGATTGCAGATATTTTTGCTATTCATGGTATTCAAACAGAAATTATAGCTGCCAGCATTAGACATCCTATGCATGTCACTCAAGCGGCACTAGCCGGGGCACATATAGGAACTGTTCCGGCTAAAGTACTGGTTTCGCTCTTAAACCACCCGCTAACCGATGCTGGCATTAAACGTTTCTTAGAAGATTGGCAAAAAGCCAACATGTAATGTAGGACTGACAAAAAAATTGTTAGGATAAAGAAAACATGGCATAAGCTGAGGTTTGGCGAAATCGCCGATGTTGTTTTTATCCAGCGAAAGTTCTACTTTCTATCAGGATAGAAAGCCGGGCGGCTGCCCGGCGATTTTTACGAGAAATAAAATTAGTTTTCCAAATAGGATAAGGGCACGATGGCTGCAAAGCTGTGGCCAACACTTGCTCTTTATCCTAGCAAGATATATAAGGGAGATGTAAGAAAATGGAACGTGAATTAGCCTTGGAATTTGTGCGTGTAACCGAAGCGGCAGCAGTCGCATGTGGCCGTTGGATGGGACGCGGCGATAAGATTGCCGCCGACCAAGCCGCTGTCGATGCTATGCGGGCGGCTTTTGATACCGTAAACATTAGCGGACGGGTAGTTATCGGTGAAGGTGAAATGGATGAGGCTCCGATGCTGTATATTGGGGAAGAGGTAGGACACGGCGGCCGGAAAGTGGATATCGCCGTTGATCCTTTGGAAGGAACTAATCTGGTAGCCAAAGGCCTGCCCGGTTCCATTGCCGTTCTGGCCATTGCACCGCAGGGCTGCCTGTTACATGCACCTGATATGTATATGGATAAAATTGCTGTAGGACCACGTGCCAAAGGCAAAATTGATATTAACGCCCCGGTTACAGAGAACCTCAAATCTGTTGCAGCTGCGTTGAATCGCGGGATAGAAGACTTAACTGTCGTTATTCTTGATCGTCCGCGTCATGCGTCAATAATCAAAGAAGCCCGGGATGCCGGCGCTAGGATTAAATTGATTTCTGATGGTGATGTATCACCGGCAATTAATGCTGCTATCGACGGTACCGCAGTTCACATGCTGCTTGGTATCGGTGGAGCGCCAGAAGGGGTATTGGCGGCAGCGGCTATTAAATGCCTGGGTGGTGACATGCAAGCCAAACTATGGCCTGAAAACGATAATGATATTGAACGGGCAAGAGGCATGGGCATTACCGATATAAATAAGGTGTTTACATTAGACGACTTAGTTAAAGGGGACGAAGTGATATTTGCGGCAACTGCAATTACCCAGGGGGATTTGTTGAATGGTGTTCGCTATTTTGGTGGCGGTGCCCGGACTCATTCCATCGTAATGAGGGCATCAACCGGTACTGTACGTTTTGTTGACGCGATTCATAAGTTTGATAAAAAGCCTATGGCAATTAAACGGGCTTA
>CAZCEN010000005.1:26894-35367 GCA_964497205.1 uncultured Sporomusaceae bacterium | reverse complement strand
ATTTGATTTTGGTAATTGTTGTCGTTGTTTGTCGCAACCGACTTTTATATATTAACATGCTCATAATGACCTGTCAATATTCTTTTATTTGTAAAAAATATCCTATGATACTTTAAAAATACAACTCGTTAATCCAGGATACTTATTATTATGTCGACCACTTGGCCATATGTATGTGTTAATCATTTATATAGCAATTCGATAAAAACTGCTTGCACATAACCGTCGCAAATCTAAAGTAACTGTTTTATTACAATAAAAAAACATCGTGTAAACGATGTTTTAGCAGTAGCACTCAATATATTCTTCAGTTAATTCATCAAGTTTCTGACGAATTTCACTAATAGTTCCGATAGTCAAATTGAGCTCATTCATTTCATTACCATGGACTAAACCTGAAAGTTTATTTATTTGCTCCAACAACTGAATCTTTCTCATTATTAATACTGCACACTCCTTAATTCTTAACTGCAGTATAATATTAACAACTCTAACTATCTTTGTAAATAAGTTTTGTCAAACACAGAACAGTAAGTTTTTTCAAATAAATCAGAAAAAGTTTATATGGATGCTTATAAAAACTTTTTCACGGCTGCTCCATTTAGATAGGTACATTTTTTACCTTGCCATGTATCCCGTTCTACTAAACACGCTTCAATACCGTCACGTATTTTCCACCAGCCAGTTTGCCAGTTAGTAAATAATGTGTTAGTTTCTGGTGCGCGGCCAATTACCCGCTGGATAACAATGTCGGGATGCAAATATTCAAGAAATGTAACTACACGTTCTATATATTCTTCCTTGCTAATTAGTGTAAAGTCACCTTTTTGATACCAATCAGCCATTACTGTGTTTTTTACAATATATAGTGCATGCAGTTTCACCTGCTCAATCCCCAACGCCGAAACAATCTTGGCACTCTCAATAACGTCTGTCATATCATCCCAGGGTAGGTTTAAAATAAGATGTGCACACACATCCATCGACCAGCGCTTAATTCTTTGTGCCGCATCAATAAACTCAGCCAAGGTATGGCCGCGATTTATCTTGCCCAATGTATGATAGTTCACCGTCTGTAGGCCAAGCTCAACACTAATATCAATACCATATTTATCACGAACAACAGCCAACATTTCCAAATAGGCGTCATTAATGCAGTCAGGCCGGGTAGCTAAAGCAATAGCTACTATATCTTCCTGACAAGCTTCTATAATATGTCGTTTTAATTCTTCTACCGGCAAATAGGTATTGCTGAAGTTCTGAAAGTAGGGAATGAATTTTTTAGCTTTATACTTAGGCGCTATATGCAGTTTATTTGCTGTTAGTTGGTCACTTACAGTTAACGATGCAGGCAGATTCTCGTAACCGGCCCCAATCTCTCCACAAAACACACAACCGTCCCGCCCGCATTGGCCATCACGATTCGGGCAAGTTACAGGCAGGCTAATCGGCAGTTTATATACCTTTTCACCGTATTTCCGGCGTAAGTATTCGGAATATATATTATATCTAGCTTCTGAAGTCATCATTGTTAATCACCTGATACCAAGGTTTGTTATTCCGGTATGAGAAAAGCACAGCTGTTTTCTTTGCTTCCAAATTACCTGGATTTTTCATAAAAGCAGGAATGTCAACACCAAACACTTCTATATGATACATCTTTTTTATATCCCGCCAGGTAGTAAACGTATATTCAGGCAAATAACGCCGCACGAGTTCAGTATCTCGCCAAAAGGCGGTCTTAGCCTCTCCCCATTTATCAGCAGCTGCCTGATTAATTTGATTCCAGGGTAAAAACTCGGGCCGTACTCCCCCATGTTCACTTATAAGAGCATCAAATTTTAGAAACTCAAGAAAGATTGGCAATACCTCCGGGTAAAAAGCAGCACAAAAGCCGGCCATATGTTTGTATAAAGTCTTGCCACTGTGGGCAACAAGATGATGCCCTTGCTGCTCCCAGTAAGAAGCTAATTTGTAATAGAAATCAAATGCGGTATTGCCACTACTATTAATAATCCATGGTAGGCTAAAACGAAAGCGGCCGCTGTTGTATACTTGCTCAAATACTTCTTCTAAGATCTTGAGCTGTCTAACTTGTCCATAGTCTAGGTAGTTATTAGCAAGCACTTCATAGGGAGCTGTATCCATATAAATATAACCGTGTGCAGCGGAATTTTCACGGATACCGGCCCCTTTAAGCATCTTCAAAAAACCAATCTGCAGCATATCAGGCTGTAAATCATACACCTCATTAAAAGACTTAGCAAATATCGTTATGTCTTCAAACGGCAAACCGACAATTAAATCAAGATGTAAATGGATGTTGCCATACCCTCTGATTTTATCAATATTGCTAACGATCCGTGGCCAGTTATTGTTCCGCTTAATTGCGGCAAGAGTCTGTTCATTTGTTGACTGAATCCCGATTTCAAATTGAAATCTGCCCGGCGGAACATCACGTAAAAACTCAATAACTTCCTCATCCAAAATATCAACAGCAATTTCAAAGTGAAAATTAGTCCGGCAGGTTTGTTTAGCAAGGAATTTTAGAATAGGAAAGTAATGATCTTTTCGCGCATTGAAAGTACGATCAACAAACTTTACTTGTCTAACGTCATTATCAATAAAAAACTGTAAATCGCTAAATATCCGCTCCTGACTTAAAAACCGAACACCTGCTGTCGCGCTTGATAAGCAATATTGGCAGGAAAATGGACAACCGCGGGAACTTTCATAGTAAAGAATTTTATCTTTAAGCTGAGATATCTCCCCTTGCGTATAAGGAAAAGGAATGCCGTCAAGCTTATCAACCACCTGTGGGGTGCCTGCCGCTATAACATTATTTTGACGATAAGCAAGCCCTGGAATATTACGGCAAGACTGTCCAGTGCCTAACGCAGTCAGCAAATCGGCTAAGGTTTGCTCACCCTCACCCATGATTATATAATCAACCACAGTATGCGCGGCTAATATTTCTTCCGGTTGGTAGGTAACCTCTGGGCCTCCTAACACAATTGTAACTTGAGGCTGCACTTTTTTTATAAGCTGTGCAAGTTCCAGACTTGCTTCAATGTTCCATATGTAGCATGCAAGACCAATTACCTGGGCTTGACACACATAAATATCACTCAGTATCTCAAGCAATCCATTATTTACGGTATATTCCCGCACTGTTATATTATTTTCTGCCGCCTTACAGAAAGCTGCTAAATACCTGAGTGCTAAAGAAGAATGAATATATTTAGTATTTAGAGTTGATAGCAAAACGTTCACAGGCATTCTCCTGTCCCATAATCTCCCTGCCAGTATAGTGGTTTCAAGCCGCCTTGTCAAATGCAAACCAGCCTATTCACCACCGCAAGCGACTCTGCATAAAATAAAATAAGGTAAACATACCTTGGCTCACTCATACTACGTGAGGATGGTGAAAAAGTATGCGGATAATGATTGATGGGCGCTATTTACCTGGTAATGCACGTGTCAACCGTGATTTACTAATAACACTCCGCAATATGGCAAAAGTTCTTAAATGGGGCATCCGTTATGATGCACAACGCGAGCTAGTGCTTATCAATTCCAAAGATTCAACAATGCCGCCGCTACCAATTGATAATAATACAGAAGAACGGACAGAAGATGAAAATGCTCGTCTTGCAGGCAAAGTGATTTGCTTAGACCCTGGTCATGGCGGTAGCGATCAAGGCGCCTTAGGTCCAACCGGTACAATGGAAAAAGATAATACCTTGGCAATTGCCTTATCACTCAAAGAAAAACTTGAAAAAAGCGGTGCTACAATTGTCATGACCCGGGATACCGATGAAGACGTAGCCTATGCCGACGCTGCTACGAATGAAGAACTCGGTGCGCGAGTTGAAGCAGCCAACCAAGCAGAAGCCGATTTATTTATCAGTATCCATAACGATTCCTTTACCAGCACTACGGCGGCCGGTTCCACGACCTTCCATTATGGGGATAAAGAATCTGTAAGGTTAGCCACTCTGGTACAACGAGGTTTATCAGAAAAGCTTGGTACTAAAGACCGCGGGGCACGATTTGCCAGCTTTTATGTGCTTCGCCATACAAATATGCCGTCAATACATGTCGAAGTAGCTTTCATTTCCAATCCGGTGGAAGAAATGCTGTTGTCCAGCGTAGACGGCCGGGATAACGCTGCCGAAAGCATTTGCGACGGAATATTAAAATACTTTAAAGTATAGAAAATATTTCACTTAGGGCATGCTATACCAAGAAATACCACCAAGACTATGCTATTATATAGTAGTAATTATTGAATAATCACCGAAAGGAAGTGCTCTTATGTCGCAAACATCAACAGGCTTGCCCACACGTGAAGAAATACAGGCTGAATATAAATGGCAGGTCGAAGATATCTATACAAACGAAGAACTCTGGCAGGATGATTTTAAAAAAGTAAGAGATGATTTGCCTAAGCTAGCTGAATATAAAGGATCCTTGTCCCAATCTGCAGATAAGCTTGCCGCCTGCTTAAAATTACGGGATGAAATAAATATTATCTGCGGTAAATTATTTGCCTATGCCCGTCTTCACCGTGACGAAAACTCCGCCAATGCTAAATACCAAGCACTTGTTGGGAAAATGGAAGGGTTACTGGCTGAAGCAGGTGCAGCCACTGCTTTTATTGAACCGGAAATTTTAGCTATGGCAGAAGACACTTTATCAGCTTTTCGTAATGAGCCGGCACTTGCCGACTACAATTTCTATTTTGACAACTTAGCCCGGCAAAAAGAGCATGTTTTATCTCCTGCCGAAGAAGAAATTCTTTCCCGGTCAGCCGAGGTTACCCAAGCATCCGAAAATATCTTCAATATGTTGGCCCACGCCGATATTAAGTTTCCCGAGCTTACCGGCGAAGACGGCAAAACCATTACTTTAAGCGAAGGCCGTTATCGTTCCTTAATCATGTCTTCTGACCGGCGTGTCCGCAAAGACGCGTTTAGCGGATTGTTCGAGACATATAATGATTTCCGCAATACCTTCGCCGCTACCTTAGCAGGCAATGTTAAAAAAAGCATCTTTTACGCCCATATCCGCAAATATAATTCAACCCTGGAATCAGCTTTGTCTGAAGGCAACATTCCCTTAACTGTGTATACCAACTTAATTGATACTGTCAATAATAATCTCGCCCCCCTGCATAGGTATGTCGCATTTAAGAAAAAAGCTTTACAACTAGATAGTATCCATATGTATGACCTTTACACCCCGCTGGCGAAGGAAGTAAAATTCAACATTGATTATACCGAAGGACAAAAATTAGTGCGCGACGCCCTTGTGCCCCTGGGCTCCGAATACGCGGATATTCTTAATAAAGGCCTAACGTCAGGTTGGATTGATGTTTATGAAAACAAGGGCAAACAAACAGGAGCATATTCCTGGGGTGTATATAGCGTCCACCCGTTTGTATTATTGAATTACAACGCCAGGCTTGAAGACGTAAGTACCTTAGCCCATGAAATGGGTCACGCCATACACAGCCATTACAGTCAGGCTAACCAGCCCTTCAGCAAATCACAGTACACCATCTTTACCGCTGAAGTAGCTTCCACCACCAACGAAATTTTGCTAAATGATTACCTATTAAAGAATACTACCGATAAACAAAAGAAACTATATTTAATTAATCAATATCTCGAAATGGTAAGAGCTACCGTTTACCGCCAAACTATGTTTGCCGAGTTCGAAAAAGACATCTACGATAAAGCGGAAAGTGGCGAAACGCTGACTGCTGATCTGCTTGATGAAATGTGGCATGAACTCAATGTCAAATACTACGGAGCAGATATAGTGGTTGATAAAGAAATAGATGTTGAATGGGCAAGAATCCCCCACTTCTATTGGAACTTCTACGTTTACCAATATGTTACCGGTTATGCGGCCGCTACTACCCTTGCTGACAAAATGCTCCAGGAAGGAGCTGGCGCACAGCAGCGATATATTGGATTTCTAAAGAGCGGAGGTTCTGATTATCCGCTCAATATACTGAAAAATGCCGGTGTCGATATGTCCACCCCGCAGCCAGTTGAGCTTACTCTTAATAAATTTTCCAGTATGCTGGATGAACTGGAAAATTTAATAACCAAGTCTTGACAATTATACAGCCAAGGGTTATATTGGTAATATGACAAAACATAATTGCTCTCGATGGCTAGCGAATTCATGTCTTGACCAACCGACCAGCAATTGTTTGCGTCAAACACATATTACGGAGGTTGGTTAAACATGGATTTCCAAGACAAAGATCTTAACTGTAAAGAATGCGGTGCTTCCTTCACTTTCACTGCATCCGAGCAAGCTTTTTATGCTGAGAAAGGTTTCCAAAACGATCCTTCTCGTTGCCCTGAGTGCCGTGCAGCTAGAAAACGCCAAAACGGTGGTCGCATGGGTGGCAATGCTCGTCCGCAACGCGAAATGTTTGACGCTACTTGCAGTGCTTGTGGCATTCAAACCCAGGTTCCTTTCCGCCCTACCGCTGGAAAACCTGTATACTGCCGCGATTGCTTCCAAGCTAACAGATAATTACTTATCGCCTACTAACAGGCCGGATATATCCGGCCTGTTTTTTGTTGTGTTGTAATATATTTGCCCAATATGCAAAAACTAATATAAATACTATTTTAATACGAGGACATCATGGCACCTATCAGCCCTATGCTGGCTAAAGCCGGTCAACTGCCTTCTGACCAATCCGAATACGCCTTTGAAATTAAATGGGATGGAATTCGTGCTATCTTTTATGGCGAAAAAAACTCATACCAAATAATGAGCCGCAACCTAAAAGACCTCACAAGGCAGTACCCTGAGTTAGCAGCACTCAACCAAGAAGTCGCAGACAAATACAAATCGATTACACTCGACGGTGAGATTGTAGCCTTTGGCACTGATGGCCTTCCTTCCTTCTCCCGCTTGCAGCATCGTATGGGATTATCTAGTGATAAACAAATAAGCAAAGTTATGCAAACAACATCCGTTCATTACATCATATTTGACATCCTAGCCCTTAACGGTGAATCCCTTCTTAATAAATCTTACCGCGAAAGACGGGAAATACTGGACAGCTTGGTTCTCGACGGCTCGTGCTGGCAAACTCCCGCCTATAAAACCGGCGATGGGCAAACCATCCTAACAGCCAGCCGAAAGCTCGGCCTTGAAGGCATTATCGCTAAACGGTTGGACAGCCCTTACCAAGCAGGTAAACGCACAGGTGCCTGGCTCAAAATTAAAAACCAACACCGCCAAGAACTGATAATTGGTGGCTGGGTGGCAGGTCAAGGAGTCCGTCTAGGAAAGATTGGTGCATTATTACTTGGTTACTATGACGAAACACCCGAAACCGCGCAAGCTAAAGGCCTAACGCAACGGCTCCTGTACGCAGGAAAAGTAGGAACCGGTTTTACTCAAGCAACGCTAACCCAGTTAGACAAACTACTTTCTCCATTAAGTACCACACTCTGTCCTTTCTCCATAGACCCGCAAGTTAAAGGTGCTCATTTTGTAAAACCTATAATCGTGGGTGAGTTTGAGTTCACCGAGTGGACACCCAACAACACCCTGCGTCACCCATCTTTTAAAGGGTTACGAAATGATAAAGATCCACGTCAGGTAATCCGCGAAAGCTAATCGGAGGTGATTTTTGTGCCCCGTCCAATGTGGAGCGGCTCAATCAGCTTTGGCCTTGTTAATATTCCAGTAAAGTTATATAACGCCGTAAAAAAGAAATCAATCCACTTTAACCAGCTTCGAAAATCGGATGGCTGCCGAATCCGTCTAAAAAAAGTTTGCCCTTCTGACGGTGCTGAAGTTCCGTCAGAAAACATTGTTAAAGGCTACGAGGTTTCTCCTGATCAGTATGTGGTTGTTACCAGCGAGGAACTAGAAGCTATTCAGCCAAAGAATGCGCGAGCTATTGCCATTGAAGATTTTGTTAAACTTGATCAGATTGACCCTCTTTTTTATGATAGCTGTTATTACCTGACTCCTGATAAAGGAGCAGGTAAGGCCTATTCTTTGTTGTTGGCAGCAATGCAAAAGACCAGTAAAGTAGCTATTGCCCGGGTAGTTATGCGCAATAAAGAATACCTTACTGCCATCCGGCCACTCGGCAAGGCTCTCGCACTTTCCACTATGCACTTTGCCGACGAGGTTATCGCCACCGACCAGCTAGACGAACTGCCAACAGATATTCCCGAGCCCGATAAAAAAGAACTTGTTATGGCGGAACAACTTATTGAGTCATTGTCGACTGATTTTGAACCTGCCAAATACCATGACCAATATCACGAACAAGTCATGGCAATGCTGGAGAAAAAAGCTGAAGGTCAGACGATTATTAGCAAACCGGAAATTAAAGAAGGCGGAAAAGTTATTGACTTGATGGCAGCTTTAGAAGCCAGCATTTCGGCCATAAAAACCAAAAATACCACAGCTAAACCAG
>CAZCEN010000005.1:8544-26794 GCA_964497205.1 uncultured Sporomusaceae bacterium | reverse complement strand
CATCCGGGAGGAAGAAAGCAAGTGCCCAGTAACAGTAAAGAAAAAACGCAAATTGACGTTGCCGGCCGTAAACTTAAAATCGGCAACCTTGACAAAATTTTTTATGCGGCAACAGGATTTACCAAAGGGCAAATGCTAGATTATTATATCCGAATTGCCCCTCTTCTTCTCCCCCATCTTACTAATCGCCCGCTGACTATGAAGCGATATCCGAATGGAGCACAGGGTAAATTTTTTTATCAAAAAGAATGTCCGGCGCATCGCCCCAGCTGGATAAAAACCATCCCTGTTTGGAGCGGTGGTAATAATCGCAACATTAATTTTTGCAATGCCAATGATTTGCCTACTTTAGTTTGGGCAGTAAATCTTGCCGCACTCGAACTACACACTTCCTTGTCTGTGGCACCGGCAATCAATCAACCTTCGCTTTTGGTTTTTGATCTTGACCCGGGTCCGCCTGCCACCATTGTCGAATGTGCCCAAGTAGGTTTGCTATTAAAAGACTACTTTGATAAACATAAACTTCAGAGCTTCCCGAAAACCTCCGGCTCCAAGGGCTTACAAGTCTACGTGCCACTAAACACCCCAGTGAATTACGATATAACCAAGAACTATGCCCGCCTTCTGGCCAACCGGTTTCAGGAAAAATTCCCTAACCAAATTGTTGCCAACATGAAAAAAGCCTTACGCCCAGGTAAAGTCTTTATCGACTGGAGCCAAAATGATGAACATAAGACGACTGTCTGTGTTTATTCATTGCGTGCTAAAGAACACCCTACTGTTTCAACGCCAGTAACCTGGGACGAAGTTATTAATGTTGTAGACAAGAAAAATCCTGATTTATTATCCTTTGAAGCCGCGCAGGTATTAGAGCGCACTGCCAAAATGGGAGATTTATTCTCACCTGTTCTGACGCTTAAACAAAAGCTGCCGGCCATAAAATAGTTTAAGTAAGAAGGCCGCCGTTTTTTTAAACGGCGGCCTCAATATTTTTAACTAGCCTCTCGGACCTGCAGCGGCAAACTCTGCAGGGATATTTTGCTTGAAATTGTTAAAGTTCCGAACAAACAGGTTTGCTAATTCTTTCGCCTTCTTATCATATGCGGCTTTGTCCTCCCAAGTATTACGCGGCATTAGAATTTCTGCCGGTACACCAGGACAACTAGTAGGCACATAGACGTTAAAAATGGGGTCGAGTTCATAAGATACTTTATCCAAATGCCCCTCAATAGCAGCAGTTACCATAGCCCGAGTGTAGGACAATTTCATGCGGCTGCCGACACCATAAGGGCCGCCTGACCAACCAGTGTTAATTAAAAACACATTGGTATTATGTTGTTTTAGCTTTTCTCCCAAAAGTTTCGCATATTTGAGCGGAGATAACGGCAGGAACGGTGCACCAAAGCAGGAGGAGAAAGTAGCTTGCGGCTCGGTAATACCGCGCTCAGTACCAGCCAGCTTACTGGTATAACCTGATAAGAAATGATACATAGCCTGTTCGGCATTTAGTTTGGCAACAGGCGGCAGTACCCCGAAAGCATCAGCTGTTAAGAAGACTATTGTTTGCGGGTGACCTGCTACCCCGGGAATAAGTGCATTTGGTATATATTCTACAGGATAAGCAACCCGAGTATTTTCAGTGATCGAATCGTCGGCAAAATCCGGTATACGAGCTTCTGCATCTAATGCTACGTTTTCCAGGACAGCCCCGAAGCGAATGGCTTCCCAGATTTGCGGCTCGGTCTCATGCTTAAGACCAATGCATTTAGCATAACAGCCACCCTCAATATTGAAAATTCCCGCTTCACTCCAGCCATGCTCATCATCGCCTATCAATTGGCGGGCCGGATCGGCTGATAACGTGGTTTTGCCTGTACCGCTTAATCCAAAGAACAGCGCAGTATCGCCTTTTTCACCAACATTAGCAGAGCAATGCATTGATAGAATATTTCGTTCCGGTAAGATGTAGTTCATAACGGTAAAAATTGACTTTTTCATTTCGCCGGCATACTGCGTACCGCCAATTAGTACCAGGCGCTCTTCGAAATTAAGAATAATAAAAGCTTCCGACTGGGTTCCGTCAATAGTCGGATCGGCTTTAAAGCCAGGAAGGCAGATTACTCTGTAATCTGGCATAATCTCAGCATTTTTGGCTTCAGAACATATAAAAAGCTGGTGAACAAATAGATTCTGCCAGGCAAATTCATTAGTAAATTGTACGCTAATACGATTTTCAGGGTCAGCACCAGCAAAGCCGGTAAATACAAACAATTCCCGGTTTTGCATATAAGCCTGCATCCGATTATACAATTGATTGAATCTTTCAAGTGAAAACGGTTTATTGTTTTCCCACGCAATCTTATCGTGTACAGCAGGTGAGTCAACTACAAATTTGTCATGTGGAGAACGCCCGGTATATTTACCAGTCGTAACCCGTAATGCGCCGCTGGCTGTTAACACCCCTTCGCCGCGTCTAACGGCCGCTTCAACTAGTTGAGCCGGTCCTAAATTATAAGCTACCTTCCCATTCATGCTATGTACCCCTTTCGCTATTAACGATGATTTAGTGTATTGTAATATGCATCATATCCAGCATTATATCACAAGTATTTTGTATACAGAAGTGTTTTTTTTGCAAAAAGGCATACATTTTCACATTTAGTATTTACTAATAATGAAGTAGTATATTTTATTTTTAAAAATGTAGTATATTAATAAAGAAACTGCTGCCAGACAACGGCGCAGTTTCTTCTTTTATCTAACTTTATTTTGTCTATAATGCTTGTTTAACAACTTCCGGCATATCTTGTTTATCACATACCGCCGCATGTCGAACAGGTTTGTGCTCAAGCTCAGCCAGCGCAGTCGGTACCGGTCTGTCAATAAGCTTCGCCAGATGTCGGAGTGCCGCAAACTCGTCGGTAACGTTCACATTTTCTGTCCGGCTTAAGGCTGAAAGCACTGTTTCATTAAATTTGAATGGGCTAGCGGTTGAAACAATTATAGTAGGGTTCTGGTCACCCGAACGCAGTCGATAGGTTTCGGCCACTTGCCAAGCCACAGCGGTATGAGGATCAAGTGCGTAGCCGTGTTCCTTAAATACCCGACTTATCGTTGCTGCAGTATCTTCATCATTCACGTAACCTGCCGGGAATATTTCTTTAATTGCTTGCAAGTGCTTTTCGTCTACGCGATATTCGCCCTTGTTATTTAGTTCGGACATCCACTGGTTAACTGCCGCTGTCGAGTTATCGCTAATGTGATAAAGCAGTCGCTCCAAATTACTGGAGATCAGAATATCCATAGAGGGAGAATATGTCTTGTAGAATTGGCGTTTTCGGTCATATATACCTGTTGTGAGGAAGTCTGTTAATACATTATTACTGTTTGAAGCACAGATTAGTTTATTAATCGGCAAGCCCATGCGCTTAGCGTAATAACCGGCCAGGATATTACCAAAATTTCCTGTCGGAACAACAAAGTTAACAGCCGCACCTATAGTAATATCTTTATTCTTTACTAAATCAGCGTAGGCACTGAAATAGTATACAATTTGTGGTACAAGGCGCCCCCAGTTAATCGAGTTAGCGGAAGAAAGCTTAAAATTGTTTTGTGCAAATTCAGTTGCTAGAGCCTTATCATTAAAAATTCGTTTCACACCAGTCTGGGCATCATCAAAATTGCCTTTTACGGCGATAACTTTAAGATTTGCCCCTTCCTGGGTAATCATCTGCAGCCGTTGAATCCGGCTTACCCCGTCTTCCGGATAAAACACCATAACATTAGTTTGGTCAACATCCTTAAAACCTTCCAAGGCAGCCTTACCAGTATCACCTGAGGTTGCAACAAGAATAACGATCTCATTGCTTTCCCCATTTTTCTTAAGCGCACAGGACATAAGCCTTGGCAACAGTTGTAATGCCATATCCTTAAACGCACTCGTCGGGCCATGCCACAACTCTAGCGCAAACATATTATCTGTAAGCTTGGTTATGGGTGCTATCGCGGCATTTGAAAATTTCTCAGCATTATAAGCACCCGCTGCACAATTTTGAAGTTCTTCTTCTGTATAATCATCCAAAAATAACCGCAAGATAGCAACTGCACGTTCTTGATAACCAAGCTGGACTAATCCAGCTAAGGTTTCTTTATCAATCGCCGGGATTGTTTCAGGCACAAACAGTCCGCCATCAGGAGCAATTCCCTGTGTTATGGCTTGAGCTGCGGTCAGCTTGTGGGCTGCACCGCGTGTGCTAGTATACATATAAAGCTTCTCCCTTCCCGTTCAAGGCAGTATCTGCAGCTATTCCTTAGACTGGGTTATGTATTTTCCAGTCACTTTTCCGCCATTATAGCAAACAAACATATTGCCCGCAAAATCAAGTATTTCATTCAATTCGCCGGTAGTAACACTTTCATCGGCATACACAACAGCCAGTAAATTACGGGTTGTCAATGTAACTGCCGTCCTGCGCGCATCCGAGGTAGGGTTGCCGAACACGCCGGCAGCATCTGTGAGAAACGGTTTATGGTCAGTAGAAATTTCATTACCTGCGATATTTGTGTAACTGCCGTCATCGGCTCTTTTATAAACAATATCACCGACGATTTGATCTACATCATACAAACCAAAAGGTAACATGTATTTAATAGAACAATAATTATTGACATCGACCGCACTATTTACATAATATAAATCCTTCTTTTGAAGCACCCGCCGTACCAGCGCTTCAGAGGCTGGACGATAGCGTGACGGGTCAAAATCAAGTTTTTTGTACATATTTCGAACTGCTAAAACCCGGGGCAGCTTTGGCAGAATCTGTAGGTTGTAGGCATCAGCTACTTTTCCTTGCAGTTTTACAAACTCCTGGCTTAACCCTGGTGGTGTCCCCCTGACAATAACATCATTAATAGTCAGATATCCTAAATGGCAATTAGGAACAACCTGACTAATACTTTCGTGAATAATAATCTGCATTACAAAACTCCTCCCCGGACATCTACATAACTTATCTTATTCTCCGCGGGTTATTGGACATAATTTAGCGTTTACCGCTTGCACCAAACTATTTGGGGCAAGAACAATTTGGCATCCCCGTATACCGGCACTGCAGGCAATCACCGGCCAGTTAACGGCACTGTCATCTAAGAAAATCGGGTAACGCTTTTTAGCCCCCAGCGGCGAAACACCACCCCGAATATATCCGGTAAGCGGCTGCACCTCTTTTAATGATACCATTTCCACCTTTTTATTACCACTAGCAGCCGCTAAAGCTTTAAGATTTAATTCCATATCGCCGGGGATACAGGCCATAATAACTCCTGTTTTGTCACCTTTGGCTACTAAAGTTTTAAAAACCTGGTTATGTGGCATGTTTACTTTATCTGCAACATTTTGGGCGCTTAGATCATTTTCATCCACTTTGTATTCGCGCAGTTCATAATCAATTTTAAGACCATCTAATATCCTAGCCGCATTCGTTTTCATATCAGCGTTCTCCTCTCGCATCGCTGCAAAAAAAGCATAGAAACTATCCTAATCTAAAGTAATAAGCTGATATTCAAGTGAACCCATACCGATTTTAGCCGCATGACTAATTTGAATCATAGCATCGTGGTGTGCATACGACATCTCAGCAAGTGTCTTACCATGTGCTTTAGCAGTCAGGTCAAGTGTTGCCTTATCTATAGCCACAGGATCGCTTGATGCCAAAATCCCGATATCAGGAATAATTTTATGTTGATTAACACTAAAACAATCGCAATCCTTAGTCATGTCAATCAGTACATTAAAATAAAAACATTTGCCCTGTTTACCAATAATCGAACCGTAAGCATGTTCAGCCATACTGCGTTGCATAAAACCCGACTCAGCATTCCAATCATATTTTACAGCATCGAAGCGGCATACTGCCAAACATTCGCCACACCCAATACATTTCTCTGTTACAATAAATGCTTTGCCACCCTGTTCTATAATTGCATCTTGCGGACACCATTTAATACACTTCTGGCAGTACTTACAATTTTTATTGTTAACTTCCGGCATCATTGCAGAGTGCTGCCGCATTTTTCCCATGCGGCTCGCTAATCCCATGCCGATATTTTTGATACAAGCACCTAAGCCGGCAGCCGGATGTCCCGTCGGGTGGGAAACAACCAGTAAAGTATCGGCGCCAACGATTTCTCTAGCAACCTTTACAGTTTTATGCAGCTCACCGTTAATTTCAACTTCGTATTCGCTGTTACCGGCCAAACCATCGGCCATAATGAAAGGAGCACCTACATTTTCAATGCTGAAACCATGGTTATGGGCATGCAAAATATGCTTTACCGCATTTTCGCGTTCTCCCTTATATAAAGTAGAGGTTTCTGTCAGAAAAGGTTGACCACCTAATTCCTTAGCCTTTTGTACCAGTTCTTTAATTAATTCAGGTTTTACGTGAGTTGTATTCTTCTTTTCACCAACGTGAAGTTTTATCGCAACAAAATCGTTATTGCCAATGGTTTGTGCTGCACCAGAGGCATCAAAGATTTTAGCCATAACTTTAGCTTGTGCACTTGCTGATAAAGAGTCTGCTACAGGAATAAAATATACATTAGCGGACAAATATCTCCCCTCCATGAATAAAATTCTATTGGCGTTACATTTTTTCACAGTATATTATTGTTTACTGAGTTTGTCAACAAAATGAAGTCAGATAAATACTACGAGCGCGGTAAGCCGCGCCCGTATTCGCTTAATCGAATATCATGTATTTTACTTTGACATCAGGTATCTGTAGCAATTCTCGCTCTATCTCGGTAGTTGGCACGTCTTCCCCGCATAACTGCAATAAAATCATTCCACTGTTGGTACATGAACATACGGCCGCATCGTGAAGCCCAAGCCGGACCCGTATATAGCAGCCATACTTGGTGAGTACATCTTGCACCTTTACGGCCGTTTCAACACGGTTGTCCTGGATAATGGCCATGATTGTCGAACAATTGGTCATTACTACAACACCTCCGCAAATCTACTTCTATAATAGCTTATCCACAAGTTACAAAAATCCTTCAAAAATTATTTTGAAGTCAGAAAAAATTACCAAATTTTTTTTGCCAATATCTAAAAATTGTGTCTATATAAAGAGGAATTATTACGACTATGTTGAAGTGTAGACTTGGCATATATATCTAGATATGCCATTCTTTTGTGTGAGGTGCCTATGAGCGAAATATCTGACGACAACCGCAAAATAATTGAACAGAGTATTGAGTTTCTTGTTCCCGGAATGGAATTGGCACGTGATATCTGCTCAACAGACGGTAAAATATTGTTCAGCAAAAACAGTATTATTGCCCAACACAATATTCAAAAACTAATCAATTGGAAAATACCCAGCGTTTTTGTTTATGCCGAGGTAACCACTGTCAACCCCATTACCGATCCCAAATTACAAAAATTTCTCAACACGTATAATCAATCAGTTACTGTCGTTCAGAAAGCCTTTGCGGATATCGCATCAACGCAGGAGATTCCTATAGAAATATTTACGGAAACCGCAACTGATATCGCGGCAAATGTGGCAGAGGCCGGAAACGTTATTGACCGGTTATACAATCTACCACCTTGTGATGATTACACTATGTATCATAGTGTTAACGTCAGTGCCATTTCAGCCCTTATTGCGATTTGGCTTAAGTATCCGCCTGAGTCAGTAAATGCTATCTCTCTGGCAGGCTTACTGCATGATGTCGGGAAAGCCCTCTTATCACCGGAACTACTTAATAGGCCTTATAAATTATCACCAGTTAACTATGAACAATACATGAAACACGTTGCCTATGGTTATGAGCTTGCAAGCAAGATTCCCAATATATCACAAAGTATAACGACAGCCGTTTTCCAGCACCATGAACGCCGGGACGGCAGCGGCTATCCAGGCGGAATTGCAGACTTTTATATCCATCCTTATTCAAAAATTGTGGCCATTGCTGATTTATATGACGAGGAAATGACCATTAACCGCGAAGATCCCCAAACCATGCTAAGCCCGTATTCCAGCCTGCAAAATCTTCATGATGAAGTCTACCGGCTTGACCCCAAAATCTGCATTACTTTCATTGATAATATGATTAACTTTCTCTCAGGCAACCGGGTTGCTCTAACCGATGGGCGTCATGGCCGGGTAATAATGGTTAATAAAGAGCATCCTTCCTGGGGAATTATCCAGTTGGATAACGGCAACGTGATCGATCTAGCTGAAACTCCAGGCGTTAGTATTCATTATATATTGCGTTAGAAAAAGCTGTCTTTTATAGACGGCTTTTCTATTGTTCCAAACCAATACGACTACAGCCGGAATTAACCAAGAAGTAATTACGGAAGGCCCAAGCCGTATTAGTTTGTTGTAGTTACAGATAATATTAGTAAGGTAAAACGGAGATTGCCAGGTTACTCTGGTAATCTCCGTTAAAATAATCTATAATTGCAAAGTACAGGAAGGACAAGCACTACCTGGCAGCGAACAATACACAGCATGTCATTTGTACGATTTGAGGTGAATGGTTTTTGCTTAAAATTGCTTTAGCCCAAATGGAAGTAATTCCTGGCAGGCCGGATTTAAATACAGATAAGATGTTATCAATGATTCACACTGCCCGCGCACAATACGCTGATATTATTATTTTCCCGGAAATGGCCATTCCCGGATACCTCTTAGGAGATACCTGGGAACAACAAGCCTTTTTACGGGATTGTGAAGCTTTCGGGAAACAGATTATCGCCGCTTCTCAGGATATCTGCATTATCTATGGTAATGTAGCCGTAGATTGGAGCAAACGTGGCGATGATGGACGGGTACGCAAGCATAATGCCTGTTTTGTCGCACAAAATGAGCAGCTTATTGCCACGCGTATCAAAACATTGCAGCCAAATTACCGTGAATTTGATGATACAAGGCACTTTGTCAGTTTGCGCAAATTGGCAATTGAACTTAAAAGAGACGTAGAGTCTCTGATAGAACCTGTTCCGGTAACTATTAAAAGTAAGGAATACCATCTGGGCTGCATCATTTGCGAAGATGGCTGGAGCGACGATTACAGCGTTGACCCGATTACCGCCCTTAATACCAACGGCGCTATTGACATAATAATAAACATCTCCAGTTCTCCTTTTACCTTGGGAAAAAATAACAAACGCAACAGGGTATTTTCCAAACAAGCTCAAGAAACAGGCAAACCACTAATCTATGTTAATAACACAGGCCTGCAAAATAACGGCAAAACTGTTTATACCTTTGACGGCTTTAGCACCGTATATAATGGTGATGGTCAAATAATTGCTTACTGCCCGCCCTTCACTGAAAAGCTTGATTATATCAAACTTACTATCGCTGCGGGCGGACGTGATCTCAGCCCTGTCAACGTACCCGATGACTTTACTACCGCCAGTCTTTATCAGGCAGTAAGCTATGGTGTACGCCTTTTTTTACAATCAATCGGCATGAACAAAATTGTAATTGGCGTTTCCGGCGGAATCGATTCAGCGGTATGTGCTGCCTTATATGCCAGCATTATCCCTCCTGAAAACATTCTGCTAGTCAATATGCCCAGTAAATTTAATTCCAAAACAACCAAAGATTTGGCAGCCCAATTGGCACAAAACCTTGGCTGCTTATACACAATTATGCCAATTGAACAATCTGTAGAAAATACGGCTGCGCAACTCAGCGGTACTCCTATTACAAAATTAGCCAGTAACGAATCCTTCCAACTGTCGTTATCATCCTTTGTCCTAGAAAATATACAAGCCCGTGACCGATCTTCACGTCTGCTGGCAGGAATAGCTGCTGCGTTCGGCGGTGGCTTTACCTGTAACGCCAATAAAAGCGAGCTTACTGTTGGTTATTCGACCCTGTATGGTGACCAAGCCGGCTTTTTAGCCGCGCTAGCAGATTTGTGGAAACACCAGGTGTATGAGTTAGCTAATTACCTGAATACCTGCGTGTATGGTAAAGAGGTTATTCCTCAAGCCATCATTGATCTGGTCCCCAGTGCCGAACTGTCTTTTGACCAATCGGTTGATGAGGGCAAAGGCGATCCCATTATTTATCCTTATCACGACTTCTTGTTCCGCGCGTTTATGGAATATTGGAATAGAGCTACTCCTGAAGACATTTTACATTGGTACAATGAAGGTTCCCATGTACTTGAACAACGCTTGGGCTGTGAGACCGGACTGGTAGATAAAATTTTTCCAACCCCGCGTCACTTTATTGATGATCTTGAACGCTGGTGGCGGCTCTACACAGGTATGGCAGTAGCAAAACGTATACAAGCGCCGCCGGTATTGGCTGTCAGCCGCCGTGCCTACGGATTTGATCACAGAGAAGCACAAAACAGCGTATATTTCACCCAAGAATATCTAAAAGTAAAACATACACTACTATCTGCAACCTAAGGAGAGATACATCATTAATTCATGGTTTAAACTTACAGAACGCGGCACCGATATTTCTACAGAGATTATTGCTGGTGTAACAACTTTCTTGACAATGGTATATATCGTTGTAGTAAACCCGGCTATTTTAAGCGCCGCCGGCATGGACTTTAACGGCGTATTTATGGCAACGGCCATTGCCAGCATTATTGCAACTCTAATTATGGGTGTTTTCGCCAATTACCCAATTGCAATTGCCCCCGGGATGGGTATGAACGCATTTTTTGCCTATAGTGTTGTTATCAGCACACAAATCTCCTGGCAAATTGCACTTGGTACAGTATTCATTGCCGGTATTTTATTTATACTGTTATCGCTGACTAAATTCCGTTATATACTAATCAATGCTATCCCTGCAAGTTTAAAGCATGCTATAACTGCCGGTATTGGCTTGTTTATCACATTTATCGGACTACAAAACGGCAAAATTATCGTTGCCTCCCCGGCAACCTTGGTTACCTTGGGGAAACTTTCCGAACCAATGACACTCCTTACAGTAATTGGTGTGATTATAACCCTGATATTACTGGTGTACCGCGTTAAGGGTGCTATCTTTGCCGGTATGCTTATAACAGCCGTAATTGCTGCTATGTTAGGAATGATGAATCTGCCACCCCAGCTTTTCATGCTGCCAACCGGTTTAACAAGTACGGCATTTCAATTGGATATTAACGGTGTATTTTCCCAAGGCTTATACGCTGTCGTATTCACCTTTTTACTAATTACTCTATTCGATACTACCGGCACAATGCTAGGAGTAGCCGAACAAGCCGGACTTTTAAAAGACGGCAAATTTCCCAAAGCCAAAGGAGCATTCCTGGCAGATGCCATTGCTACGACAGTCGGCGCTCTATTAGGAACAAGCCCTACCTCAGCGTATATCGAGTCAGGTGCCGGCGTAGCCGTAGGCGGACGGACAGGCCTCACTGCTGTAGTTACTGCGGGTCTCCTAGGTCTTACCCTATTTGCCCTGCCTGTAGCGAAAATGCTTGCTGCTATCCCGGCGGTTACCGCACCAGCATTAATCATTGTCGGCTTTTTCATGATGGATGGTCTAAGAGACATTGATTGGAAAGATACCGAAGAAGCCTTCCCTGCTTTCCTGGTTGTTGTTACAATGCCTTTAACCTACAGCATAGCTACAGGCATTGGTATGGGCTTTATCGTCTACCCTTTGCTTAAGCTGCTGCGAGGCAAATCGAAAGAAATTCACCCAATAATGTATTTATTTATGGTGCTATTCTTTATCCAGATTGGGTTTCTCAGCCATTAATAGCGTGCTGAAAAAGTAAAAGCGGACAGTAACCTGTCCGCTTTTTTGTATTCCGTTATAACTTAATTCACGATTATCTTCTCAGCATTTGTAGTAACCAGCTGACAATCAAAACAGCGCCAACCGCCAACAGTATAAACATTACCAAGGGAAGAAAAAAGAATACCAGCAACGCCAAAATGGCAGCAACAATCAGTTTTCCCGTCCAACCTGTTGAACCAAACGAAAGATTGATTCTTTTAATCCGTGATCCATTATAAGTCTCATCGCTGCTATATTGACGGTGTCCACCAGCATTAGTTGTTTCGTCGATGGTAACACCATTAAAACTATCGCGTTCTTGCCTGCTTAAGACGCTTACTTCCGTTTCATAACCACAATTAGGGCAGTTTTCTGTTTCTGTATGCAATTGTGAGCCACAGTTAGGACAGTGCATTATTTCCCCTCCTGACACTTACTGCAAATCATACAGTAATGAAACTATTCCTTCTTCGCTTAGATATCTAGGATCGTATTTCTCCAACTTCAAAGCTTCAAATAACTTAGCTCTGCTAGTACTAATGCTTGACTTTGCTACTGACATTTCTTCGGCTAACGTCTCCGTCGGCATCTCGGTGTCGCCATTATTAATCTTGGAATACGCCTGGATAACGGCAGCCGCCCAAACAGCAGGCTTGCGAATATGTACAGCTTCTATACCGGAAAAATCCTGCCACAACTTCTTTGCCAAAACAATGTCGTGGCAAGAATACCCGAATTTCGGCATAAACACGGCAAGCAGTTCAAGTACTACAGTATTCACATTCTTTTCCCCGGTTACCGGCTGCGGAAAGCTGCGTTCCATTTGGGCGTAGGAAGTTACATTTACTCTCGCCCAGGTAGCGAGAAGGTCAATCGTATGACGTACAGCATTGGCATGTCTGTCAACAAAATCCAGCCACGAAGCTCCCGGTTGCTGTAATTCCAGCATAGATTTCTGCCGGTTAATTTCCTCTCTGATCCGACGGCGCAAGTTGCTGCTTATTTCAACGCTAGTGATAAAGTTTATCATAACTAGTTCCCGTTCTTCTTGCTGCAAAAATACATGCCCGTAAAACAGCAATTTTTTTATCAGCTTGTAATCAAAGTTCGGGTTGGGTAACTTGAATTTTTCATCGGTTAAAAGATTAACACACTCTACCCAATCCTGATTAATTACACTTTGTACATAGAATACGGTGAATTTAGCGCCCATAAGCTCACGAAGAATTTTTTGCTCTTCATTGGCCAACTTGTCATTATAATCAATATGAAATTGGGTAAGAGGCGTATTGTCATTAGCCAATAAATGATAATCAAATAAAAAGTAATCCCAAAATCCCAGCCAAAACTCATCGTCACTTTCCTCTTCCGGCATTTGCCCCAACGGCCCCAAGTAAAGCATAAGAGCCCGGTCAAAATCATCAACAAAATTTTCCTGCTGAAAATAAGCGCTAAATTTAAGCATTAAACGTTCTACCGCTTCGCCTACAATCCGGCCGATATCTTTGGGAACAGTTAATGATTTTAACGGTAATTCTCCTTGTTCATCCTCGACTTCCATAAATCTGAGACGCTTTCCGCCAGTCATAAACTCTGCTGCCTGTTTAAGTTCACCAGTATCAGCAATTAGCTTTTTACCAGCCAAATAGTTATAAAACTCTTGTAATATATCAAACAAGTGCCGTACTGTTGCGAGATTAGGGTTAAAATCCTCTTCTTGAACAATCATCCACTCTATCGCCAAGCTATATTCTGAGGCCATCATTTCGTCAATATCTGTCTCACCTGAATATGATAGATAGGATACGAACATTTGCAGATTACGCCACAAGTCCCGTAAAACTTCATCGTTGGCTCCTTGCCAAGCCTTTTGTCGCAAAAAGCCTTCCACCCAGTCGCGGTTTACTGCCGAATCCCATTCCAGTTCTTTGTTAAAGAAGACCTGGACTTCATCATATACGTTCTTTATATTGGTCATCGTAAAAAATTAGCTCCTTTAAGCACTTTAACGCACACTATTATAACACGTTTCCCCCCTCTAACCAATAGTTAACCACTTTTATCCTATGATTAGCTCGGCTAAAGACCGTGAAGGTTCTAATTCAACTTTACTGGAACTGTTTCCCGGTAGTCATAGCCTCCAGATATTGTTTTCCGCTTCGTAGGGTCAGGTTCAGATCACTAACTACTACTCGCATTACAGGTACACGGCCACCAGGGGTGTTGTAGCCTGCCACCGCATGAATAATAAACTGACGACCCTCGTTTTCCCCCAAATATAGCGTAGTATGTCCGGGCATATAAAGGCCTGCTCCCGGTTCCAGACTCATAATTTGCTCTGCTCTTGCCTTTGCACTTCCGCTCAAGACTACAGTACGTCCTACTGCCATTTCCTGCTCATCGGCGTTGCGCGGCAGTATCAAACCAAAACTACGATAAACATCCAATATTAAAGCTGAGCAGTCCCAACCACCATACATACCACCCCAACCATAACGCTCACCTTGAAGTTTAAAGGCTTGGCGGATAATGTTGCTTCTGGTGTACGGCAAATATCCTTTAATCACCTGATCACTTGCTGCTACCTGAACCAACTCAAAAGCCAATTCTCCTCCGGCACCGCGTACGGGAAGTTTAACCGCATAACTTCCATTTGCCGTTAACCGGTCAATAAGTAGTGGTGAATTTTTTCTATCAGCCAAGGGTAGTTTGGAGCCCATGGCAAATTGTTTATCTCCTATTGTAAGTTTACTATCAATAACTGTTAGAAATTCCGTTGCATCAACATATTCTAGCCATTCCTGCCTGCTTGCAGCAATGGCTACAGAGCTGGCGGACAACCAGCCCCGGTAGTTATAAGCTTGCACATAGTACCAAGCCTTGTTTAAGCTTTGATGCAAAATAATAACAGGTTCCGCAGGATCAAGGGTAGTTTCCTGCAGGTCATCAAATTCACGGTCATCAGGCTGACTAGTTACACAGTCGTCCGTAGGAAAAGTTCTTATACTAACACGTTCAACAGTAAAACCATATTGCGGCTTAGTTATAGGGGCAATACCATTTATATTGCACTGCTCGCTCAAATGCCTATAATAGTCTGCTGAAGCCAACTGACCATTTATGTATTTGTTTTTTTCGGGAAGCTTTGGCACAGTAATCATTGGTACCAGAACTTCTCTTTTCAATTCACCCGGATACTGGCGCAAATCATATACAGTGTCAGGGAGTTTAGCAAGTACCGCCTGATTAAATGAATTAATCTGGCTTTGCCCCAAAATCATTTTGTCTGAATCCTTTAATTTGCTGATCCAGAAACCTTCTTCCTGCATTTCCGGGGTAATATTCGGCATAGTAATATTATTACCTGCTTTAGCAACAAACGGCAGCGAAACCACCAACATAATTACCAACAGGATACTTGAGAACAGTTTTTTCATACTTGTACTCCTTTCAGCTAGTATGTCCATTATACTATAAACAAAAAAAATCCCCAAACAATGTAAAATTGGAAAATCTATTTCTGTTATGGAATAATTATCCATAAGTTTATCAATATCCTGCCATCTTATTATTTTTCTTCTGCAACAAGGGTATTTCTAACTACTTCATACTTTCTTCTTTTTTACAGCCAGGCACTTACCTTGACTATGCTGCTTTTCTATGATATTCTGTATAAGATTATTGACCATGTAATACAAACTCAAGTCAGAACAGTTAGATTGGATTTCTCTTTGTTCTAAGTTAGTAAATTGGTAGTAGTCGAAGGTAATTGCGGCTGATTACGTCCTGTACGTGATAGATTACCAATTTAAAATTAGGGGGAGGAATCGAAATGAAACAACGTATTTTACGCTTATTGAAACGTTTAGCTTTTTTAGGCTATTGCCACTTTGAGATCGAAAGTATTATTAAAGAAGCTATCGGAGTAAACAACGTAGACGGCTTAAGCAACAGTCAAGAAGCCAGTGTCATTGAGCATCTCGAGATGTACGAACAACTAGGTTTAAACTACTTGCAAACATATAGTAAATAAGCCTATTTTTGAACAACACACAAACAGGAGAGCAACCATGCCCTCCTGTTTTTATTTCTACATAGAGAAACCATAACTTGCGCCGAGCCTCTGGCAACAGCAAAAGCCGATGTAAATAAAAACATCCTGTCCCTTTATAAACGGGCCAGGACATTTTACATTTTTACTCTATCCTTAAAACTTCGTTCAATAAATTGGAAGCCTGTTCCTGGGAAATTCCCTTCACCAGTTCAACTTCACTAATTAAGATCTGACGGGCATTCTCTAACATGTTTTTTTCAAGCATTCCCAGTTTCTTCTTTTGGTTAATGCGAACCAGATCACGAATTACTTGGGCGCCTTCGTAGATATCACCGCTCTTAATTTTTTCCATATTTTTGCGGTGCCGTTGACTTTCATTTAAAACAGACTCTGTCTCGCCTTCATAGAAGGTAGTAAGCAAATGATCCAGTTTTTCGGCCTCAACGATATGACGCAGTCTCAGGCGTTCTGTCATATCTACAGGGACCATAACTTGCATGTTTCTATGAATTATATTTACTACATAATAAAACTGCTTTTTACCCTCGATTTCCTTTTCCTCAATTGTCTTAATGACCCCTGAGCCATGCATTGGATAGAAAACTTTGTCTCCTATATGAAACATGAAGTCACCCCCAATGCCTATTATATCAGAAAAACTGTTTTAAATCAAATATTTTATCATCATCCATCTCTTGCGTCAATAGATCATTAAGCAATTTTTTTCTGGAACTTCACAATACTTAATGATAGTGCTGCAAGTATATATACTATAAGGGCAAAGACCTGTGACCATAAGAAATTAATGCCGATTCCCTTAAGCATTATTCCCCGGAGAATTTCCAAGTAGAATGTCAAAGGAAGTACATGCCCCAGTTGATAGAAAAATTGCGGCATGGCCTCCCGTGGAAACATAAATCCTGACAGGAGAACACTGGGCAGAAAAATAAAGAAAGACAACTGCATTGCCTGCATCTGGGTTTTTGCAATTGTGGAAATAAGCACTCCCAACGATAACGAGGCAATAATAAACAAAGTAGTCAAACCATATAAAAGAGCAATACTGCCCCTTAGTGGTACGTCAAATACTATTACTCCGACCGCTAGCGCCAGTGTTGCCTGGACATAACCTACAAAAATATACGGAATAATTTTACCCAGCATTAGTTCGTGCGTTTTTATCGGCGTCACAATAAGCTGCTCCAAAGTGCCTCGCTCTCGTTCCCGTACAATGGCCATCGAAGTAATCATAACCAATGTCATTGTCAGCACAATCCCAAGAATCCCTGGTACCATATAATACGGGGAAATAAAATCAGGATTATACCAAGGTCTGATCCGAATATCTATGGGGGGCACTATCATTTTACCTGTAGCCCCTTGCGTTCGTTTTATAAGCAACTCCTGAGAACGTATCTGGCCAATTAACTGGGCCGACGCTATAGCGGAGGAAGCAGCCATCGAGTCTGAGGCATCCACAATAACCTGAACTGTTGCACTTCGGCCATGCTTAATATTATCGGTATAATCGGGGGGTATGATGATTCCCACTTTCGTTTTGCCACTCTCGACAGCAGCTGTAACTTCTTGATAGCTTACAGCGGTGTACTTAATATCAAAATATTCACTGGCGGTAAATGCCGCCAACAAATCGCGTCCTTCCTGCTGCAGCGACTGGTCGAAAACAATGGTGGATAAGTGTTTGACATCCGTATTGATAGCAAAGCCAAACAACAGCAATTGAATGATTGGCAGTACCACCATCATACCAAAAGTCAACCGGTCGCGCCGCATCTGAATAAACTCTTTCATAAGCAAGGCCCTAAGCCGAATCATGTCACCAGCTCCTTGCGTTTTGATTTAACATAGTAAACAAACACATCCTCAAGTGACGGCGTAATAATATTGTACTTATAATCCTGATAATCAGGTAGCCGTTCCTCGCTTATCAGTACATGTACACTGGTCCCGTATGGATATAAATCCAAAACCTCTTTTTGCCGTCCGGTAAGTTCGCTAAAAAGCCCCATAGGGTCTGGTGTTGGAATCTCAAGTAAAACTCCCGGTAAGTTCTGTTTAAGCTTAATAGGACTATTATCAGCAATCAGATTACCCTCATAGATGAAGCCGATAGCATCACAGTGCTCGGCCTCATCCATAAAATGAGTAGTAACCATAACTGTGGTGCCTTGCTGGGACAATTCATAAATAATATCCCAAAACATACGACGGGATTTGGGGTCAACACCACCGGTAGGTTCATCCAAAAAGAGAATAGGCGGATTATGAAGAATAGCACAGCCCAGTGCCAGCCGTTGTTTCCAGCCGCCAGACAGGTTTACTGTCTTTTCCTGCCGCCGGTCTTTTAATCCGGCCATTTCCAGCATCATCTCTATTCTCTCATTGCTGTGCGAAG
>CAZCEN010000005.1:0-8534 GCA_964497205.1 uncultured Sporomusaceae bacterium | reverse complement strand
TCATCTGTTCTGATGAAAGACTATAAAGGCCACCATAAAATTGCAAGTTTTCAAGAACAGTTAGCTCATCATACAAGCTGAACTTCTGAGACATATATCCGATTTTTTCTTTGATTTCTTCTCCTTGAGCTGCCAAATCAAGACCAAGAATTTTACCACCGCCGCTTGTTGGTGTCAGAATTCCACAAAGCATTCGGATAGTCGTTGACTTACCTGAACCGTTAGGCCCTAGAAACCCATAGATACAGCCTTGCGGGATTTTTAAATTCACCTTATTAACAGCAGTAAATTCACCAAATACCCTGGTAAGATTCTCTGTAACTACTGCGTACACGGTTCGTCGCCCCCTTCAGCGAGAAAGACAAAAACATCTTCCAAAGTAGGCGGGATCTCATGTAATGCTTCTATTTGCACACCAGCTAAATTTAGCGCTGCTTTTACCTGGTCAATAACGTTATCCTGCTTTCTGGTAACCAAGTGATATCTCTCGCCAAAAGCATTGATATCCAGTATCGGGCACCCAGCCAAAATCTGTTTGATTTTTTTACCCTTAACCTGCAATTCCAGCAGCCGAAAAGGATAATCAGCCTTCAAACGCTCCGGTGTACCATAGGCAACAATACGACCGTCACTCATGAACCCCACCTCTGTGCACAGTTCGGCTTCATCCATATAAGGAGTAGACACGAAAATTGTCATACCTTCTTTATTGAGGCGATACAGCATCTGCCAAAACTCCCGCCGGGAAACCGGGTCAACACCTGTAGTAGGTTCATCCAGAAAAAGTACCTGCGGGCGATGCATAAGTCCGGCAGCTAAAGCAAGTTTTTGTTTCATTCCGCCAGAAAGGTTGTCGGCTAAGCGGTCTTTGAATGCCAGTAAGTTAGTAAATGCCAGTATCTCTGTGCCGCTTTTAGCTATCCATGCAGCATCAGCCCCGTATAAAGCCCCCATAAGCTGGATATTTTCCATTACAGTAAGATCACCATATAGGCTAAATTTTTGAGGAACATAGCCAATCTTATCTTTTACCGATTCGACATTGTCACTTCCCAGCAATTCTATTCGGCCTGAAGAAGTATCCATAATACCGGTAATCATACGGATAGTTGTGGTTTTTCCTGCACCATCCGGCCCTACCAGCCCAAAGATGCTTCCCGCCTTAACTTCTAGGTTGAGGTTATCAACAGCCGTTCGTGTGTCGAATTGCCTAGTAACATTTAAGAGGGTAATCATTTCAACACCACATCAGCAGGCATTCCCGGCTTTAGTATTCCTTCGGAATTATCCACCTTAACCTTTACCGCAAACACCAAATTAGCCCGTTCGCTTTGGGTAATGCTCTGCCTGGGCGTAAATTCGGCATTTTGGCTTATCTCTTTAATTTGCCCGCGGAACACACGCCCTGGAAACGAATCGATCTTTACACCCGCTTCCTGACCAACAGCAATCATTCCTAACTGCGTAGATGAAATATAAACCTTTACCCAGCAATCATTCATGTCACCTACTGTAAAAATAGCAGCTCCCGGGTTAATATATTCGCCATTTTCATAATTTTTAGACAAAATAAGGCCGTTTATGGGGCTGATAACATTCGTATCTTCCAGCAGTACTTTGCTCGCCGCCAATACAGCTTTACTGCGTTCTACTTCCAAACGCTGCGCTTCAATAGACTCCGGCCGGGTTCCCTCTTCCCCCAAACTCAACCGCTCAGCCGACGCACTCATTGCGCTATAAGCTACTTCCATATTGGAACGGGCAGCATCCAATTGCTGTGTCGAAATCGCTCCGCTAGCATACAAGCTTTGATAACGCTCGTAGTCTTGTTTAGCTTTAGCATATACGGAACGGGCCGACTCCAACATGGCGCCAAGTTCTTGACGCTCCTGCCTTCGGGGGCCTGCCTCCAAATCCCGCAATTGTGCTTCCGCCTTGGCTAAAGCTGCTTCATCTCTGATAACTTGCGCTTCCAGGTCTGATCGGGTTATCTTTGCAACCTTTTGTCCTGTTTGAACAGAATCGCCGGCTTTCAGCTCCAAGCCGCTGATATAACCACTTACCTTAGGCATAATGTCGGCTTTCGTAACCTCAATTGTGCCGGTCGCCGTAATTCCAGTCTCTGCCGGTCGAAAATACTTATAACCGACAATGCCAACAGCAACAACGCCAACAACAATAATAGCAAGCAGCTTTTTATTTACCTTCATACGGCATCACTCCGTGTAAGAAAATTTCTACGGCCTGCTCCACATAGCCTTCATCCTGTTCTGGCCCGCCAGGAGCAAAATGCCGGGAAATAGGACGGGCAATAAAATAGAAATTCATCATTCCGGCAAGAGTTAGTGACGCGGCATTTACATCGATATCTGGACGAAATTCGCCACATTCAATACCTTCATTTAATGTTTCAGTCAGAAAACGATAAACACGTTCAATATACTTTCGGACAATTATTTCAAAAAACCGGGAAGGATTAGTTAATTCACCCATAAGGAATTTTGTTAAAAAAGGACTCTTTCGATGAATCATAGCAACACATTTCGCATAGCTAACGATCTTTTCTTTCGGCGAAGCTTTAAGCTCAGCCATCGAGTCTAACATCATAACCATGGGTAAAAACTGATTTTCAAGAATACTTGAATACAACCCCTCCTTGCCGCCAAAATAATAAGAAATCAGAGCGCTATTAGTCCCCGCCTCATGTGAAAGTTCTCTAATAGATACACCGGTTAGCCCTTTCTGGGCAAATAATTTTTCTCCCGCCTCAATTAACTTTTCTTTATTATCCTTTTCCATAGAACCACTCCTTATTTACAAATACCATAGTTGTATGAGTTTATCTTAACATAATTTAATCAATCGATTAATTAAATTATATTTGGTAGATTCCTCCTTGTCAATTGCCATTGTGAATAAAGCATAAAAATAAAAAAATCCCCATCTTGATTAAAGACGAGGATTAGCTTTATTATCAATTGAATTTTTTAATTCCCTGCGACGGTAACCAACAACAAGAACAATTGTATTAATAAATAGTGAAACATACAGGGTGAGTCACGACAGCTTTCGATTCAAATTCTAATTACTTTCAATACACCGCAATATCCTCTTAGCTTCACAAATAAATTCATTTTCTACCTCAGCCATATTTCTTTCCGCAAAATCAGGAATTGCATATAACTTGGGAGCCTCCTCGAAAATGCCGCGATAGTGCAGCTGCTCGAACTCATGGTGCAGCAGTGCATTGTCAACTTCTCCGATTTGACCACATTCGTCTGCCGTCACCTCTGAAATTCCAAATCTACTAAATATCACAGCTTGCAGGTGTTGCTCAATTTTCTTGTAGTCTTCCAAATAAAACTTGACTGGCCTTGTTATATCAGAAATATAGGCTTCACTGGCATCATGCAGAAGGCAAGCGAACTGCACCCGTTCTGACCAGTCTCTGGCTTTAGCCTCACGAGCACAATTCAGAGAATGTTGAGCAACACTATAAAAAGTTTTAAAATGGCCGTTAGCCCGGCACATCTGTGACAACGCATGCGCAATGTCTTCAAGTTTCACTTCCTCAGCCCTAGGGTCAAGCGGGTAAAACATCACATTAGTATATGTTAAAATTGCGTTTTCTCTTTTCATTACTTACCCCTCTCTTGTATCCGCGACAACAGGGAACCTATTTCAGAACAGCGACAACTGCCTGTCATCATAACCTGTTTTATAGGCCGGAATAATATCTTGCATTTTATAGAGAATGCCAGCTTTATTACATTCTTTTATAAATAATTGCCACAAAGGCTTAGCATAGGAGAACGGCATTCATAGGCATTGCTATATTGCCTAATATATTTTTGTTTTAACGCCGGAAACAGTTCATCCAGCTTTTGATAGAACCAATCCCGCTGATTTTGCCGTAAGGTTACACCAAAGGCAGGATATATAAACTTAGCCCCGTTTTCAGAGGCTAGACGAACAATAGCACTAATATTTTCCTCGGTATCTTCCAAAAACGGCAGTACCGGCATTAGCAATATTCCTGTAAAAATGCCGTTATCCGAAAGCTCTTTTATTGCAGCCATTCGTTTTGAAGAAACTGAAACATTAGGTTCAAGCTTTTGACAAAGCTCATCCTCGGCAGTGGTAACCGTGATTTTTACTAATACCGGTGAATGCTTCGCAATGGCTTTTAATACATCAATATCCCTTGTTATCAAATCACTTTTGGTAGCAATCGACACACCAAACTTGTTAGCATTAATTAGTTCCAAAGCCCCTCTTGTCAAACGATATTCTTTTTCAAGAGGATTATAAGGATCGCTCATTGCACCTGTTCCAATAACGCCGGTTCGACGTTTCGACTTTAGTTCTCGCCCGATAATGGCCAGGGCATTTTCTTTTGCTCTAACCACATCAAATCGTTCGACGCCATAACATGCACTGCGGCTGTCACAGTAGATACAGCCATGACAACAACCTTTGTAAATATTCATAGTATAGTTGTTGCCAAACCATGTGTTGCCACTAGCGTAAGTAGATATAATTGTTTTTGCCGGTATGAATTCCATATTTCAAGCCCTTTTCCGGATACTTTTGTCCTCTGAACAATCGACGGTATGTGTATCTTCCGGTTAACTATCTTTTATCTTTTTACCTTTAGTTATCATAACATAAAAACACATTTGGCAAAAATAATTAATCCCAAAATTGACATATTCGTTTAATGCAGGAATTAATGAGAATTCTGTAGAATTTTTGCCATAACACTATAGGAGGTGATTTCCATGGTAGTATGGAAAGAAGATTATGGTATTGGAATTGCTGCTATCGACGCACAACATCAAAAATTATTTGAAATCACAAATGAAATCTATATGCTGTTAAACAATGATTTACTTACTGATAAATATGATCAAATCGTAGCTGTTATTGAGGAATTACGTAATTACACTATAGAACATTTTGCCGCTGAAGAAGCTTATATGCAAGAAATTAACTATCGCAAATTTCTTTCGCATAAGGCGATACATAATGACTTTATTGAGAAAATTGAAGCTGTTGATTTAAGTAAAATTGATAACGAACAAAATCTCTATTTGAAAGAAATCTTAAACTTTGTAACTGATTGGCTTATTAGCCATATCTTACAAACAGATAAACTTATCACTACTGCTGATTAGTGAATAGCCGACCCGTTTAGTCTTGGCAATAGCCAATCTTAGTATAAATCTAACAAAATTGTTTTTATAAGTAAAATGAGGGCAAGCCTTAACCGGCTATGCCCTCATTTTGTTATCTATCGACAGATAATTCTTTGATACTTTCTGCTAACGCTCCTAGTAAACGGTGAAAACCTTGAGGATTTTGCGACGGCACCCGGTATTGCTTGTTAATTTCTATTTGGATAGCAGGAATTTTAAGTTCATGTGCGACAAAATTGGCGATTGTATTCGAGCCGGTTGCGGCGAAATGGTCTAGGGAAACTTTGTTCAACCCGAATTTGCGAAGGTTATGTTCCAGCGTTTTCAGCAGGCTAACCTTTGTTAATAAGTTTTTCCCGCCATTTGTGCCCAAGTCCACATCAAAATCCCGCTCGCGAGCCGCCCCATGCAGGTCCAGAACAAACCTCACCTTTTCCCTGCTGCAAATTTCAATAATCTTGTCTTTATAGATACAGGGATTGTCATGGTTCGGATCGCCGCCATACAGCTTAGTTGTGGCAATCGCCTGGCATCCTGTCAGCTTATTTAAAAGATAAGCGATAGCCCCGGTGCATTGATCTGACATCTTAATTTTTTTTTGTCGATAGTGCCTGACGGCATGAGGAGCCGATACCAAGACAGGGAGTTTACCTAACGCTATCCAAAAAGGATCTTCCCGTTTGGGATCAACTTTCTTGTCTGTTTTATAAAAATAAACTCTTTCTATGTTTACAGCATCCTCATTAATACGCGCTCTATTAAACTCTTGCAAAATATCCTCATAGTTGCCCAACTAATCCCCTCCGTTGCCTTGCACAAGCTAACAAACCTTGTCCATAAATGGTTCACGACGTGGCGCTTTTTCCTATTATTCTCCCTAAGAAAACCGGATTCCTACTAAAAAAGAATTTTGACACTATCAAACGTTAACAAAATAGTCTGTTGCACACACCGGCCCAGCGGATAAGCCCGTGTATCAATGGATCGCGCCTGCTATTTTATCGTATTTAGGCAATATGACTAACGTTAAAATTTTCCGATAAAAAAAGTTGTTATTAAATTCACAATATCATTTACAGACTTTTCATAACATGGTATTATATGTATAGTAAAAGTTACTTCATAAAGTTTCTGGTAAAGTTCTCGTGTTTAGGCAGATGATCTGAAGGTCGTCAATTCTATGCATACGGTTGAAACTGTATGCAATAGAATCGATGGCCTTTTTAATTTTCAAGAAAGCGATTTACAAGCCTAAGTTTTAAAGTTTCCTTAAGAGCTCTAAGGGATTTAACATATTTCAAAGAAAGGAGTGTGCTAAAATGAAAAAATTCACCTTAAAAGTAAGAGAATATCGTCTTTCCGGTTGCATGAACCATCATCCAAGTGCAATGTAATCTGCTTTAATCTTCAAAGGCAGTCGGTCTTTTACCAGGACCGGCTGCCCCTAAAATTTTAGGAGGATTTTATGTATGTACTAAAATATCCTTTATCTTTAGGACTTTTTGTAACCAACCGCTGCAACTTTTCTTGCGGTTATTGCATTGTGGACGCCCAAAAATCAAATACTTGGGCCGACGAATTGACAAAAGAAGAAATTTTTTCGTTCCTAGATAAAGCACAGGCAAATAAAGTACAATCCATTGATTTTAGTGGTGGAGAACCTTTTTGCCGTCATGATTTTCCTGAAATTTTGCATTACGCTGTGAAAAAAGGTCTAAGCGTTTCTTTAGTATCCAATGGCAGTTTGATCGACAAACAGACAGCGAGCTTTATTAAGAATTTGAACAATATAAAACCGATACGAATTAGAATTAGCTTAGATGCAGCCCACCCGGAAGATAATGATGCATATCGCTTTCCTGGAAGTTTTACCGCAGCAGTAAATGCATTAGACAACTTACAAGAAAATGGTATAGTACCCGAACTGTCCTCTGTCGTTCACAAAAAAAACATCAGCGGTTTTACTGAATTATTACAACTGATGCAAAAAAGAAAAATGAAAGTTCTTCACGTTAATCCGATTATGTCTGCAGGAAGAGGGGTAACTCAGAAAGAGTTATTATTGCCACTAAAAGATTTCCGGATGGTGATGGAGCAAAGAAATGAATGGGAATGCACTTATGGTGTTGAAATCAAGGCTGATAGTCCTTTGGATTTCCTAGTAGCCCCTGAAAAAGACGCTGACATTGAAAAACGGTGTCTACTAGCGTATTTCTTTCTAGGTGTTCATGCTAACGGAGATATTTATCCTTGCCCCAACATGATGGATATTGTTTTGGGTAATATTCGCAAAGATGACTTGTTTTCCTTATGGCAAAACGCTCCTTTTCTCATGGAAATACGTAATACCAAACTTCTAAAAGGAGCTTGTACCACCTGTAAATACAAAGAACGCTGCGGTGGAGGCTGCAGAGCTTTAGCCTGGCAAGAGAAAGGAGATTATTTATGTCCGGACCCTTATTGCTGGATAGCAAACCCACAAGATTAGAAACAGACGTGCAGCTTGAAGAAGACGATGGCAAAACCATTATTCACACTGGTTCTTCAATATTACTGCTGGAACAAGCTGAAAGCACAGTTTTCAACCTGTGCAACGGCCAGCATACCGTCAAGGAAATAATCAGCCAACTATCTGATGCATTTAAGCTGCCTGAAGAAGAAATTAAGGATGAACTAGTATCCTTTCTAGAGGATTTAGGCAAACGGGGCTTAATAAAATGGCAGTAAGTATCTTCATACAACCAAGCAGGCACTATTAATGACCTGGGTCGCTTTACTTAAAAATAATGCATCCCTGCGCTATCTTTGGTTATCTCAGTTTATAAGCAGTATTGGAGATTGGTTTAACTACGTAGCAATCATTTATCTGGTATTACATTTGACAGATTCCGGGTTGCAGGTTGCAATAACCATTCTTTGCCGAACAATTCCAATTTTAGTCCTAGGGCCCTGGGCCGGAGTACTTATTGACCGCCTAAACAAAAAATGGATTATGCTTGGGTCTGATTTGAGTAGAGCAGTGCTAGCATTAGGGTATTTTTACATTGACCGGATAGAAGATTTGTGGATTGTCTATTTGCTGGGCGCAGTTTTGTCTGTCGGATCAGTTCTTTTTGACGCAGCAAAGCTTTCTTATATGCCGCAAATCTTAGAAAAGGAAAATCTCTATATTGCAAATGCGCTTACTAGCTTTACTTTTGGCTTGACTATCGCATTGGGATCAATGTTAAGTGGTTGGACTATCGGAGAATTTGGATTCTATGTTTCTTTTATTTTTAATTCAGCCTCTTTCTTGATTTCTGCGCTATTACTACAAGGGATAGAGTCCATTCAAAC
>CAZCEN010000004.1:0-38355 GCA_964497205.1 uncultured Sporomusaceae bacterium | reverse complement strand
GTGTAAAACCGGCGCGGTCCCGCCACTGTAATGGGGATGCTACCTTAGATGCCACTGGGAAACTGGGAAGGTTAGGTATGTGATGAGCCAAAGTCAGGAGACCTGCCTATTCTAACACATGCCGCTAGGACCTACGGAAGATAGGCAGGTGTGGGTACAATAATCAGGCAAATAAATTATTTTGTTGTTTGGTGTTATACCCCCTGCACAGGGGGTTTTTCTATTGGATGATAAAGATAAACCAATGCGTAAAGGCATAACTACAGGAACTTGTGCTGCAGCTGCTGCTAAGGCAGCAATTTTGGCTTGGCAAGGTCAGCATATCAGCATTGTCGAGGTAATTTCGCCGCAGGGCGTTTCACTGACAGTGCCTATTGTTGATACCAAAATAATTGCTGACGGTGGCTGTGGCACAGTAATAAAAGATTCTGGGGATGACCCCGATATTACCAATGGCGTCAGGATTGAGTCAAAGGTAATCCTTACCGATAAGCCGGAAATTATTATTAAAGCTGGTCAGGGTGTAGGGACAGTGACCAAACCAGGGTTGGCTGTCGCTGTTGGTGAACCGGCAATAAATCCGGGACCGAGAGCTATGATTACACGGGCAGTCGCTGAATGCTTACCCAAAGGTAAAGGTGCGGTCGTTACTGTTTCTATTCCCGACGGTGAAAAACTGGCCGCTCGAACGCTAAACCCCATATTGGGTATAGTTGGCGGCCTGTCGATTATTGGTACAACCGGCATTGTTGAGCCAATGTCGGAAGAGGCTTTTAAAAATTCACTTGTACCGCAAATTAGTGTTGTCCAGGCATTAGGATATAATGATATCGTATTTGCGCCTGGCAAGATTGGTCAGGATATTGCGATCAATCGTTATGGAATACCGGCTGCTGCCGTTGTGCAAACAAGTAATTTTATTGGGCATATGCTGGAAAATGCCGTAAAGTATGGCATGCGCCGGGTGCTGCTGTTTGGCCATCTCGGCAAGATAGTCAAAATATCGTCAGGGATATTTCATACTCATAATCGCATGGCAGACGCCAGGTTAGAAACGATAGCGGCCTATTTAGCGGCGAACGGAGCCCCACAAGAGGCTGTTAAAGAGGTTTTGGCGGTAACCACCACTGAAGCTGCCATGCCAATTATTGACCGTTACAATATGAATTGTATATATCAGATATTGGCCGAACGAGCCAGTGTTCGTGCTATGCGTTATGTATTCGGTGATTTGACTGTGGGAACAGTCATTGTGACTTTAAAAGGTGACATACTGGGGCTTGACCAGACCGCCCGGGAAATTGGAGGCCATTTAGGATGGAAGCTAGACATAAAATAGTAGTTGTTGGTATTGGGCCTGGTTCGCCTGACTATGTGTTACCAATAGCTAGCAGAACGATTGCGGGCGCAAAGGTTGTTGTTGGCAGCAAGCGGGCGCTCGATACTTTTTCTAACCCAGGCCAGGTTACGAAAGTCATTGACAAAGATGTTAAAGGTGTACTGGATTTTATTGAAGGACAGCTTAGTAGCCAGGATGTTGTAGTTATGGTGTCGGGAGATCCGGGATTTTACAGTATGTTGGCGGCAATCAGAAATAGATTTGCAGCTAAACAAATTAGTGTTATTCCGGGTATTAGTTCAGCACAGCTGGCGTTTGCCCGGTTAACTGATGTTTGGCAAGATGCGGATCTAATTAGCATGCATGGCAGGAAAGCGGATGATAAGACGCTTAACTTCCAGTCGCCCCATCATAAGCTGGGAATCTTAACCGATACACAGCATAATCCGGCAACGATTGCCCGTATTTTATTAACGCATAGTTGGCCTGAAACTGCTACTGTATGGTTGTGCACAAACTTATCCTATGATAATGAGCTTATTGCTGAAATGACCTTAGTTGAAGCGACTGAAACTCCAGGTTTTGAGCATTGCGTAATGGTGGTGAAGGTATGAGCTATGGATTAGGTATTCCGGACAGTGATTTTATCAGAGGCGACATACCTATGACCAAACAGGAGATTAGGATACTAACTTTGGCAAAGGCTAGAATTACTCCACATGATACAGTCATTGATATTGGGGCAGGAACAGGTTCCTTGTCTATAGAGGCTGCATTATTAGCCAAGAAAGGTAGAGTAATTGCAATTGAGCGTGAACCTGAGGGCTTTGAGCTAGTCAAGGCAAATGCTGCTAAATTTAGCGTTCCTAATGTTGAGGCGATACTGGGAACCGCACCGGAAATGATGACTGGATTACCGGCCGCCGACGTTGTTTTAATTGGGGGAAGCGGTGGCAAACTGCCTGATATTCTTGCCAGTGCAGATCAATTGCTTAAACCAGGCGGTCGGCTTATTATAACGGCTGTTACTGTAGAGACTCTATCAACTGCACTTGCGCTTATGCGACAGAAAGCTGACTATAATGTTGATGCATGCTGTGTACAGGTTACACGGATTCAGCCGGTAGGTTCCACTAATATGTTCAAGGCGCTAAATCCAATTTATATTATTGAGTGTAATAAAAGTTAGACTGGTTGTTAAAGTACTACCGAAAAGAAGGGAGAAATAACAATGAATGTATTTTTCGTAGGAGCCGGTCCCGGCGATCCCGAATTAATAACTGTGAAAGGCCAACGTCTTTTAGGTCAGGCTGATATTATTATCTATGCTGGTTCTTTGGTAAATCCCGCACTATTATCGCTGGCTAAAAATGGCGCAGCTGTTTATAATAGTGCCTCGATGACGCTCGATGAAGTTATTAACGTTATGGTCAAGGGAGTTCAGGATAATAAGCTTGTAGTTAGGCTTCACACAGGTGATCCCAGCATTTATGGCGCTATTCAAGAACAAATGGATGCACTGGCTCTAAAAGAGATTAACTTTGAAGTTATTCCTGGAGTCAGCTCCTTTTTGGCTACGGCTGCAGCTCTAAAGCAAGAGTATACCTTGCCGGATGTGTCTCAAACTGTAATCATTACTCGTCTGGAAGGACGCACACCCGTCCCGGAAAAAGAAAAGCTGGTTAAATTAGCAAGCCATGAGGCCACTATGTGCATTTTCTTAAGCGTTCACATGCTTGATAATGTTGTTAAAGAATTGGTGGATGGAGGATATTCCTATGATACGCCTGTTGCTATTGTCCAAAAAGCATCCTGGCCTGACGAAAAAATCTTCCGTGCTACTTTGGCTACAATTGCTAAAATTGCCAGGGAAAACAATATTGACAGGACAGCTATGATCGTTGTAGGTAAAGTTTTACATACCGATTATGCTTTATCACGTTTATATGCTCCGGAATTTGGACATATGTTCAGACAGGCTCAGGAGGATAAGTAAGTTGTGAATTTAGCAGTTATTTCTGTTACTCAGAAAGGGGCCGAACTGGCTGAACAGATAAAGCCGCTATTGGGACCAAATGTAGATATTTATGCAAAAATTGAGCGTAACCCTTTTACTTCTCATCAAGTATATGACTCTTTGCGTGAGTTAATAAAGAAAATTTTCCCGGAATATGATGGATTTGTTTTTATTATGGCTACGGGGATTGTAGTCAGGGTTATTGCTCCCTATATCAGGGATAAGCGGTTGGATCCGGCAGTTGTGGCTATGGATGATGGTGGTAATTTTGCCATTAGTCTGTTAGCTGGTCATATTGGCGGTGCTAATGATTTAACCAAGCTTGTAGGAAAGGCCGCTGGCGCTGTTCCTGTTATTACTACAGCTACCGACGTTGCCCAATTGCCTGCTGCGGATGTATTAGCTGTACGGTTAAACTTAGCCATAGAGCCATTTAGCTCTCTAAAAACAGTAAATTCAGCTATTGTTAATGGCGATAGAGTGTTATTCTTTATCGATACAGAACTGGCTGAACATGAGCACTATATTGATTTAGCAGCCAAACAAAATATCAGATTGATTGATGCCTGTAAACTCACTGATACGGATAAGTATGATGCTGCGGTGGTAATCACTGACAAGGAACTTCCTATTTCCAAACCGCATTTATATTTACGGCCAGGAAGTTTAGCTATTGGCCTGGGGTGCCGCCGTGGTACTACCAGTGCGGAAATTCTTTCCGCAATTAGTGAGGCCTGCTCACAGATTGGAAGAAGTTTTAAAAGTATAGCCGTAATCGGCAGTACTGTTCTAAAAGAAGACGAGATAGGGTTATTGGCTGCGGCCCAGCAATTAGATGTACCTATTGAATTTTTTAGTAATGAGCAGCTCAAAAAATGTATCGACCAGCAAAAATTATCATTATCGGATTTTGTACATGAAAAGATAGGAGTGGGGAATGTATGCGAACCAGCAGCAATTTTAGCGGGGCAGAACAGCAACCTGATGTTGCCCAAAACCAAGTATCCCAAGGTGACTGTAGCTATCACGCCGGTAAAATATCGGTGGTGGGAATAGGACCAGGAAGTGTAAATGACATGACGCCAAGGGCTCGGCAGGCAATTGAAAGTGCCGAGATAATTGTTGGCTATGATACCTATTTGGATTTGATAAAAGACTTACTGGCAGATAAAGCCACTATCGGGACCGGCATGATGCAAGAGGTTGATCGCTGCCAAGCTGCCGTAGAGCAGGCTATGACTGGAAAACAGGTTGCTGTTATTTCCAGCGGCGATCCTGGTGTATATGGCATGGCCGGTTTAGTGCTTGAACTTGTTGGTAAGTATCCGGCAGCTGTTCAGCCTGAAGTTTGTATTATTCCAGGAATCAGTGCTGTAGGTGCGGCTGCTTCTATCTTAGGCGCTCCATTGATGCATGATTTTGCCGTTATTAGTTTAAGCGACTTACTGACCCCGTGGGAAGTAATCGAAAAGAGAGTTGAAATGGCTGCTGCAGGCGATTTTGTTATAGCTATCTATAATCCTAAAAGTACTAGGCGGACGAGCCAGATTGAAACGGTACGCGAAATTACATTAAGACACCGCAGTCCGGATACTCCTGTCGGTATCGTCCATCATGCTACCCGGAGTAAAGAAAATAGGACCTTATCAACTTTGGATGGATTTACTAAAGAACATATTGATATGTTCTCACTAGTTATTATCGGCAACAGTCAGACCTATATTGCCGACGGAAAAATGGTAACACCGCGAGGCTACCGGCTATGATTTTAGTGCTGGCCGGGACGCTCGATGGCCGGGAATTAGCTGTGAGGTTAGCTAAAACCGGTTTTCAGGTTATGGTATCAGTAATTAGCGAGTACGGGAGAAGTTTAGCTGAGGTACCAGGTATTAGCGTTCACATCGGACAGCTTGCAGCCGAGGGAATGAAGGAACTAATAACAGCAAACGGGATTAAAACAGTGGTAGATGCCAGCCATCCTTATGCTGTTAATGTATCGGCGAATGCTATGGCAGCTTGTGAAGATAGTGGCATTCCATACATCCGCTATGAACGGGCGGAAGTGGGATTGCCTGATTATGAGCAACTCTATATGGTTAGTGATGCCAGTGAAGCGGCCAGGCTTGCTGCCCGCCTGGGGAAGGTCATTTTTTTAACAACAGGAAGCCGCACGCTTAAGATATTTAAAAATGAACCACAATTAGCCGATTGCCGGTTAATTGCCCGCGTATTGCCGCAGGTTGATGTTATAACGGAATGTATGGGTCTGGGGTTTAATCCTGGTGATATTGTGGCCATTAAAGGACCGTTCTCCCATGAACTTAATGTGGCGTTATTTAAAGAATACGGTACCCAGGTTGTTATAACCAAAAACAGCGGCACAGTTGGTGGAGCTGATACTAAAATATCGGCGGCTATGGAATTAGGGCTGCCGCTTATTGTAATTGGCAGACCAGATATGAATTATAGAAATTTGTGTAAGACACCCGAAGAGGTATTTTGTAAGGTGTCTAACGTAAGATAAGCGAACTTCAGGGAGGCAATACAATGGAGTACATAAAAGATCCCATGGCCATTGAGACGCGCAGCATGGAGATTATTGCGCCGTATTTGGCTGGTTTTAATCTAGATGAACAAGCCGTCAAGGTTTATTCGCGGATTATCCATGCTGCCGGTGATCCGGACTATGCCAATATTATTAGAATTCATCCTGATGCCATTGCCTCAGGTCTTGCCGCACTTAAAGCCGGTTGCAATATTTTTTGTGATGTCGAAATGGTTCGTACCGGTATTAATAAACGCCGTTTGGCTGAACTTGGCGGTCAAGCCTATTGTTTGGTAGCAGATGAGACAGTAGCAAAAGAAGCAAAAGCGGCGGGAATAACCCGCTCAATGGCAGCTATGCGCAAGTTTGGCACTAAGCTTAATGGTTCCATTGTAGCGATAGGTAACGCTCCTACCGCTTTATTTGAAGTGTTAAAAATGATTAAAGAAGACGGTATCAAACCGGCGCTTATAGTTGGTGTACCGGTAGGCTTTGTTGGTGCAGCAGAATCCAAAGAACTGCTCAATACTACTTCGCCTGTTCCCTTTATTACCGTACTGGGGAACAAGGGCGGCAGCCCAATTGCTGCAGCTTCAGTTAATGCAGTTATGTATATGCTTGGCCGCTAAACGGGACTTACTGATTTAACAACACGGCCGCGCAAGTAATTATCAGGCTTTTATGGCTAACGCGAGACCGATACTAGGAGGATAGCTATGGGGCAGTCGAATATTCCACGGATTGTCATTGCAGGGGTACATAGCGGTGTTGGCAAAACAACCATCGTAACAGGTATACTGTCAGCGTTAGCTGCACGTGGTTTAAATGTTCAATCCTATAAAGTTGGTCCTGATTATATTGACCCAGGCTTTCACCGGTTAGCCAGTGGCAAAAACGCTCATAACCTGGATACCTGGCTGGTGCCGCCTGAAACAATTACCGAAATATTTACCAGTACGGCGGCCGGCAATGATATAGCCATTATTGAAGGCGTTATGGGCCTATATGATGGCGGGCGTTCGGGCGTCAGTAGTACGGCTACGGTGGCCAAGATGCTTAAAGCTCCGGTTGTGCTGATTATTGACGCAAAATCTATGGGCGAAAGTGCTGCGGCTATTGCTTTAGGCTTCAAACTGTACGATCCGGATGTTAATCTAGCTGGCGTCATTATTAACCGGCTTGGCTCGGAAAGTCACAAATTGATGGTGTGCGAGGCTCTTGCAAAAGTAGGTATTCCGGTTATGGGGTCAGTTTTTCGCAATAACGGGCTTACGATGCCTGAACGGCATTTAGGTTTGACGCCCGTCACTGAGAATGATGCAGTAAGCACTGTCGTTGAAATGGGACGCCAAATGGCTGAGCAGGTAGCTTTGGACAATTTGCTGGATTTAGCTAAAACAGCGGGTTCGTTGACCGGCCGGTGTTTGGCCGCTCAGGATAGGGTCGATCCGGCAACTGTTCGCATTGGCGTAGCCCAGGACGACGTGTTTACTTTTTATTATCCCTCAAGTCTTGAGGTGTTGACTGAGTTTGGTGCAGAACTTGTACCATTTAGTCCGCTTAACGATAAACAGCTTCCGGATATTGACGGTATTATCTTGGGTGGTGGCTTTCCCGAGATGTTTGTCAAAGAGTTGTCAGGAAATGTTTCTATGCGCAATAGTATACTCAGTGCAGCTAAAGCCGGTATACCGATATATGCTGAGTGTGGCGGCTTGATGTATTTAACCCGGCAGATAGTAGACTTTAGCGGGCAGGCGTATGACATGGCCGGGGTAATTCCGGCAGTATCCAAGATGGAAAACAAACTTGAAACAGTAGGTTATGTGGAAGCAACAGCTTTGACCGATAACGTCTTATGTAATAGTGGTGATACTTTGCGCGGGCATGAATTTCACTTTTCCCGGATGACACCGGATGGAGAACCTGAAAAGTTTCCTTGGGCGTTTGAATTCAAAAAAATGCGGACAGGGGCTAAGTATGAGGGCGGCTATGCGTTAGGAGAGGTTCTGGCTTCTTATCTGCATATGCATTTCGCAGGTAATCGGCGAGCCGCCAAGCGATTTGTTGAACGCTGTGCTCGGTATAGTAGCTTGGCTAGCGGGAGGTAAAATAGATGTCTGGGAAGATTGTTTTGGTTACTGGCGGGGCGCGCAGTGGTAAAAGTATGTTTGCCGAACGATATGTCGCGCAAGGCGGGCGAAAAGTTGCCTATATCGCAACTGCCCAAATTTATGATGAAGAAATGAAAGAACGGGTACAGCTTCACAAAAGTCGCCGTCCGGCTAATTGGGTTACGTTTGAAGCACCATACCATGCTGACGTGGCGTTGGCGCAGGCTGTGCAAAGTGCTGAGGCGGTTTTATTTGATTGTTTGACACTATATACCAGCAATCTTTTATTAGCTGAAGATGCCCCAACTGACCGGGAAGGTCGTTACCAGACCATCGTGGCAGCAATTGATAAATTGTTGACCAGCGCTAAGCAAGGCGATGCCGATGTAGTTTTCGTAAGTAATGAAGTTGGCACAGGTATTGTGCCTGATAATGCTCTGGCCAGGGAATACCGCGATGTGGCAGGGCTTGTTAATCAAAAGATAGCAAAATGTGCAGACGAAGTATATTTAGTTGTAAGCGGCTTGGCTGTTGAACTAAAAAAAATAGCCATTAGTCTGGAGGAGGTTGAGCTTAATGGCTAAAGCAATTATGCTGCAGGGAACAAGCTCCCATGTTGGCAAAAGCATCTTAACAACGGCGTTATGCCGGATTTTTAAACAGGATGGATTAAGGGTAACGCCGTTTAAAGCCCAAAACATGGCTCTTAATTCCTATGTAACAAAAACAGGCGGAGAAATGGGACGGGCGCAAGTGGCTCAGGCTGAGGCTGCCGGCCTGGATCCTGCTGTTGAAATGAATCCCGTATTATTGAAACCTACCGGAAATTCCTGTTCGCAAGTTATTGTAATGGGTAAGCCGGTAGGAAACATGTCCGCTAAAGAATATCATTCCGGTTACAGTCTTACCGCCCTTGGTGTAGTTACTGAATGTCTTGAAAAATTACATAAAGATTTTGATTCTATCGTAATTGAGGGAGCCGGTAGTCCGGCTGAGGTTAATCTTAAAGCTAATGATATTGTTAATATGCGGATCGCCAAGCTTGCTGGCGCTCCTGTACTTCTAATCGCCGATATTGATAGAGGTGGAGCCCTGGCGTCGGTAGTGGGGACGCTGGAATTGCTTGACCCCGATGAGCGTGATCTGGTCAAAGGCATAATTATAAACAAATTCCGGGGTGATATTAATTTATTAAAACCGGCGCTGGAGTTTCTTGAAACTAAAACAGGCAAGCCCGTTGTAGGGGTTGTTCCGCATCTTGATCGGCTGGGAATTGATGATGAGGATTCGGTATCATTGGAAGAAAAGCAGCAAACAACTAAAACCGGCGATCTGGATATTGCCGTTCTGCGTCTGCCTAAAATATCTAATTTTACTGATTTTGATGCCTTAGCAAACGAGAGTGATGTTACGGTACGCTATGTAAGGCAAGGCGAGGCATTGGGCAAACCCGACCTGATTATTATACCTGGCAGTAAGAATACTACCGAAGATTTGCTGTACCTTCGCAATAACGGTTATGAACGGGAAATTATCAAATTAGTAAAAAACGGTACACCGATAATTGGTATTTGCGGTGGTTACCAAATGCTTGGGCGGGAAGTGCAAGATCCTGAACATACCGAGTCAGATTTGGATAAGGTTATGGGGTTGGGGCTTATTGATAGCATTACCATATTTGAGCCCGAGAAAGTAACCCATCAGGTCGAAGCAACTGCTACTAATCATAGTTTTTTAGGAATTAATTATAGTGGCACTCACTTGAAAGGCTACGAAATTCATATGGGTCGTACCCAATTTCTGAGCCCGGTAGATGTTGCTTTTACCATTAATACCCGTTCGGGAGAGAAAGTAACTATGTCTGATGGTGCTGTTTCTTTAAATGGGCTGGTTATGGGTACTTATATGCATGGTATTTTTGATAATGACTCCTATCGCCGGACAGTACTTGATGCGATGAGAGTGCGTAAAGGGCTGGCTCCGCTGGGGGTTATTCAGGATACACAGGCGTTAAAGGATGCAGCTTATAATCGGCTGGCCGATGTTGTTCGGAAGAATATGGATATGGATTTAGTCTATCGTATTATGAACGATTCCAATGGTAGATAGAAATGGAACACTATTTAGCAATAGGCGCGGTTATTATTGATCGCCTAATTGGTGATCCGCGCACATCACTTCATCCCGTAGTCGTTATTGGTAACTTTATTGCCTGGTTAGAACGGCAGCTGTTAAACCCAAATAACTCGGTCGGACGCAAGAAGTTTGCCGGTGCAGTATTAGTGATTATTGTACTGATTACAGTGTATGCGGCAGTAGGGCTAACCCTGGCAATGTTAACTACTATTCACCCTTGGGGCGGTTATATTGGAGGGATAATGTTTCTCTCATTTACTATATCTCCTCGCAGTTTGGCCGAAGCTGGGCGGGAGATAGCCGGGTATCTTCGTGACGGAAATATGGAACAAGCAAGGGTTAAGGTTGGTTGGATAGTAGGACGGGACACAGCCGAGCTTGATATACCGGAGGTTACCCGGGCGACAGTGGAAACTGTTGCCGAAAATATTGTTGACGGTATTATATCACCGTTGTTTTATGCTATAATCGGTGGTGTACCCTTGGCTTGTTTGTACCGCGCAGTAAACACTATGGACTCTATGGTTGGCTATAAAAATGAAAAATACCGGGATTTTGGTATGGCTGCCGCCCGGATAGATGACGTTTTTAATTATATTCCGGCACGAATTACCGGATTACTGATTATTATTGCCACTAAAATTCTTGGGTTGGATGCGGCCGGTGCGTGGCAATCCATCAAGCGTGATGCTGCCAAACATCCTAGTCCTAACAGCGGTTTTTCTGAAGCCGGAGTAGCCGGAGCTTTAGGAGTCCGGCTGGGGGGATTAAACTATTATGGCGGAATTGCCTCCCATCGCGCCCACATGGGTGAGGCTAAAGTAGGGCTTGGGCCCATACATATCGAAAAAACTATTCAAATTATGTATGTAGTTACCACCTTGTTTATTGCAGCGGCATTTGCTTTAAAATGGCTGCTTTCGTAGCCAAGGCGCAATTCAAGGAGGGATATATTTGCAGGATTTTTTTACCGGGTTACAGTTTCTTACCCGCATCCGCATTGTTGAGCAAACAGACTGGTCACTTGAGCGATTTGGCAGCAGTGTAAAGTATTTTACTTTAATTGGTGCTATTATCGGGCTTATTCTGGCTGGGTTAAATTATATACTAAGTCAATTTTTGCCTCAGCATGTGTTAGCCGCTGTTATTGTTATGTCGGAAATTATAATTACCGGCGGCTTACACTGTGACGGCTTTATGGACACCGCCGACGGCATATTCTCGGGACGTTCACGGGAACGAATGCTGGAAATCATGAAAGACAGCCGGGTGGGAGCCAATGGGGTAGTGGCTTTTGGCTTGCTTTTATTATTGAAATACTCGTTGATTTTTGATATGACGCCGACCCTGCTTACTACTGCACTCGTTATTATGCCTATCGTAGGACGTTTGGCAATGGTTATAAGTATAACTTCATTTCCCTATGCCCGGCCTGATGGTATGGGAAAAGCATTTGCCGAGTATGCTGGTCGCAATGCGCTCTTTGTTGCGGCCATTATAGCTTTGGTAATCATTATCCCGCTTGGTCTTCAGGCAATGATTAGTGCAGGGGTCGCTATTATGTTTGGAATTGCAGCAGCTCGATATTTTGCCAAAGTACTAGGCGGTCTTACCGGTGATACCTACGGTGCGGTTACAGAACTGACTGAATTAATAACATTACTTGTGTTTGTCATTTAGCCCTAAAAAGATTCAATCATTGAAAGGCTGGCTTCTATGATCATAAAAGTTAAAGCACCTGGCACATGCGGCGAATTGGTGCAGGGAACAATAAATGGAGTTAACTTTTTGATTACTTGTCCGGTGGATTGGTATTCAGAAGTATCAGTTATTCCTGACGGCTCGAGGGCAAGCGCTGAGCCTAAGACAACAGCGGCTATGGGCAAAACACTTAATTATCTTAAGACTTCAGGAAATTTCGGATTACGAGTAACATCCGATTTGCCGGTGGGAAAAGGTATGGCTTCCAGTAGCGCTGATATCAGTGCTGCTTGTCAGGCTACTGCGTTAGCCGCTGCCGGCAAGAAATTGTCTTGTGATGAAATTGCCGATATTGCCTTACAAATTGAACCTACCGATGGTATTTTCTACCCGGGAATTGTTATGTTTGATCATGTCCAGGGAAAAATTCGACGGCAACTAGGTTATCCACCACCTATGTATATTGCTGTTTTTGATGTTGGCGGTGAAGTGGATACGCTGGCCTTTAATGATCGTGAGGATTTAGCAAGTTTAAACCGAGCCAATGAACAACAGATTGCTGCCGCCGTTGAATTGGTGACAAAGGGTCTTGAAATGGGTGATGCCCGGCTTATTGGCCAAGGTGCTACATTGAGCGCGTTGGTTAATCAGACAATATTGTTTAAACCCTGTATCGAACAGGTAATATCGATGAGTCGCGATTTTGGTGCTGTTGGTGTTTGTGCGGCTCATAGCGGCACAGTAATAGGAATTATGTTCAGTGCAGCAACTATGGATGGGCATGAGAATTGTATTGATGAAGTAACCCGTGCTTGTCCTGAAGTTACTTATTTGAGGACTGTCCGGCTGATAGGCGGCGGACTTATTGTAACAGGAGATGATGGCAGTGAACGCTGAAGGTAAACCAGTCAGTTTTGTTCACGGGGGTAACGTACACGCTTGGGCAAGAGAACGTGGGGAAAAAATAGCAAGTGTACTTGATTACAGTGCAAACATCAATCCCTTGGGATTGTCTAAAGGTGTACGGCAAGCATTAATTAATTCTATTGAGCAGGTTATTCATTACCCAGACGTTGAAGCGTCTGTATTAAAAGAATGCATAAGTAACCATTATCAGGTTGATATTTCCTATATTACAGCAGGTAATGGAGCAGTCGAATTATTGTATGTTCTGGCTCATACCCTGCGTCCTAAGCGAGTACTTATTCCAGCCCCTGCGTTTTGCGAGTATGAACGTGCTGCTAGAGCTGCCGGGGCCGCTATTGAATACATGTATTTATCCGCAGCAAATGATTTTGTTCTTGATATTGATCTACTATGCAGCCGGTTAAATGAGATAGATATTGTTTTTATTGGTAACCCCAATAATCCTACGGGTACGCTTTTTCAAGTCGACCGGCTTGAAAAGTTGCTATCAGCGGCCAAAAAAACCGGAACAATGGTAGTGGTTGACGAATCGTTTATGGATTTTATTTCTGATGATCAGGTGTATACAGGCCGCCCGCTGCTTTCATATTATGATAACCTAGTAATACTGCATTCGCTAACAAAGTTTTATGCTATACCTGGTCTTAGACTCGGTTTTTGCCTGACTAATTCTAAACTTACGACCAAACTGCATGCGGCCAAAGATCCATGGAACGTTAATTCTTTGGCTCAAGCGGCCGGAGTTGCTGCGTTAGCGGATAAAGCATATCAAAGCAAAAGCCGTGAGGTAATAGAATGCCAAAAAAACGCTTTATACACAAAACTGAAGGCTTTAGCAGGTGTAAGGCCATTTACGCCTGCTGTTAACTATATATTGTTGGATATAAGTCAATCAGGCTATACTGCTGCCGAAGTAGGCCGGGCGTTATCCGTATACGGTGTTTTAATCCGTAATTGTGGCAATTATCCCGGTTTGTCTCCCTATTACATGCGGGTAGCTGTAAAGCTAGCTGAGCAAAATGAAATTTTGCTCGGACATTTGGAACAAGTGTTAAGGAGAAACTCATGACTAGATTAATAATAGTGCGGCATGGACAAACGTTGTGGAATTTAGTTAAAAAATATCAAGGCCATAGTGATATTGCTTTGACAGATAAAGGGCTCCAACAGGCGCAAGCTGTAGCTGAAAGGTTAGCAGCCGAGAAGATCGACGCCGTTTATGCCAGTGATTTATCCCGGGCTTTTAAAACAGCAGAATGTATTGCTGCTAAACATAATTTACAGGTAACTAGTGTTCCGGCGTTACGAGAAATAAAGTTTGGCGAATGGGAGGGGCTTACTTACGAAGAAATTTCGGAAAAATGGCCGGGAATGTTAGGCAAGCTGTGGACAACGCCGGACGAACTTGAAATTCCCGGTGGCGAAACTTTCTATCAACTCAAAGAGCGTGCTTACGCTGCTATAAAAAAAATTGTTAAAGATCACCCGGAACAAACAGTAGTTATCGTGGCGCATGGCGGTACTATTGGTACAATTATGTGTGCCATACTTGATATTCATTTAAATCATGTGTGGAGTATAAGACAGGATAATACTGCCGTAAATATAGTTGAATATCATGACGACAGACCGACAATCATCCTTTTAAACTGTATCAGACATTTAATGGAATAAGTAATAAACCCCAGCTTTGTGTGGACGACAAAGCCGGGGTTATTATTTGAGACTTTTTATCGAATAAAAGTAATTAGATTACGTAGAAGCAAGAGATAAAGATAACATGGATTGTTATAGTGATTAGAAATTTGAGTGGATAGCAAAGCTAACAGCAAAATATCCGCGAAGTCAAATAGCTTACGTCTGCGTATAATCAAGAATATAACGGTATTTTTAAGAGTAACTTAGTATATTAATCGAAAAACTCAGCTTTTTGCGTTGTTTTCATTCTTGAGCTAGTGTGAAGGTCATGATAAGATGTATATGTCGAACGAAAAATGCCTGAAGTGCTCGTTAATCTTTTATATGTTCAACCGACTCATTTACATGGGGAGTTTGATGTTGTGCAGCTGCCGGGCCTCCTGAGAGTGGAAGGCAAAACCATAACTACAAAGCGCCCACCTGCTAGCGGGCAGGTTTTGAACATATTGAGTGACGACATTTTGGGTTACATAAATAATTATAATACTCTTTCTGGGCAGAAGGAGTATTTTTATTTGTGATTTTCCAGTTTTGCCAAGTTATAGCTAACTATGTTATAATAAAATAATTCTAGTTAAGAGAGGGATACAATTTGAAAAAAGCGATTATCGAAATGGATAAAGGCAATGTAGCTATCGAGCTGTTTGAGAATGATGCCCCTAAAACAGTAGCAAATTTTGAAAAGTTGATTAAAGAAGGCTTCTATGATGGATTAAAGTTCCACCGCGTAATTAAAGGATTTGTTGCGCAAGGTGGCTGTCCTCATGGTAATGGTACCGGTGGCCCTGGATATACCATTCCTTGTGAGACCAAAGGTAATCCGAATAAACACGAACGGGGATCCTTATCTATGGCACACCGCGGTCCTAATACCGGTGGTAGCCAATTCTTTATTGTATATGAACCACAACCTCATCTGGATGGCGTACATACTGTATTCGGAAAAGTTATTGAAGGTATGGATGTAGTCGATCAAATCAATCAAGGCGATGTAATGAATAAAGTAACAGTCGTTGAGGAATGATTTAAGGGTTGATGCCGTAAAATAACGGTAAGGAGGATGCTCTGTGAGTCATGTTGAGTCAATGCTGAAACTGAAAAATTGGGCGGTTGTAGGAGCTACTGATAACACAGAAAAATATGGTTGTAAGATTTATAAAGTGTTGAAGGCAGCAGGCTACAATGTGTATCCAGTAAACCCGGGCATAAACGAAATACTTGGTGATAGATGCTATCCGGCGCTTAGTGATTTGCCGATTACGCCTGAGGTTGTGAATATTGTAGTTCCGGCAAAGATTAGTGAACAAATAATAAATAATTGCGCGGAATTAGGAATTAAGAATGTTTGGCTGCAGCCTGGTTCCAACGCTGCCAATGTAGTAGCCTTGGCTAAAGAACTTGGTCTTAATGTGGTTGATAAAAATTGTGTATTAGCTGAACTTCGCAACCACAAATAGGATATGTAAGAAATTAGTTAAAGGGGGACTGTCTGATGGCGACTGTAGTCAATGCCAACGAAAATAATTTTCAAGAGGAAGTCTTAGACTCGGTTATTCCCGTGATTGTTGACTTCTGGGCACCGTGGTGTGGTTATTGTACTAGGTTGGCACCGGTTCTGGATGAGCTGGCACAGGAAATGGATAGCCGAATTAAGGTTGCCAAAGTCAATGTGGACGAAAGCCGGTCACTGGCACAAAGGTATGGTGTCATGAGTTTGCCAACAATGATTGTCTTCAAAAGCGGTGACGAAGTAGAAAAAATAATGGGTTATATGCCCAAAGCCAATATTGCTGCTAAGCTAGAAACGATAGTTTAACTTTATCCCGGTCTACATGACCGGGATTTTTATTTTGCCTAACAAACGCATATCCCCGCATTCCTAAGCATAGGAAATATCAATAATATTTTCTTCAAACAAGCGGGGGATTTCAGCAATGAACGATACAGCAGCAAAGGTGGTATTAGTCGGTTCGCCTAATGTCGGTAAAAGTGCAATATTTAACTATTTAACAGGCAGCTATGTAGCTGTATCTAATTATCCAGGAACTACGGTTGATATCTCTATAGGCCGTTTAAAATGTGGAAAAAAACATTTTGAAGTTATTGATACACCGGGAATGTATTCATTAATCCCGATAACTGATGAAGAAAAAGTAACCAGGATGTTATTAACTACCCAAGTGCCAGAGGTAGTTATCCATGTTATTGATGCTAAAAATATACGACGCATGCTTACTATGACGTTGCAGCTTATAGCTGCCGGCTTACCTGTTATACTTGATCTAAACATTATGGATGAAGCCCAAGATAGGGGTATGTTAATTGACCTAAAACTATTAGGAGAACTGCTGGGGATTCCGGTTATCGCTACTTGTGCTGCTAAAAAGATAGGGCTGGATAATCTTAAACAAGCAATTGCTAACCACAAGAGAGCTATTCCTAAAGTTATTACTTTACAGGAAGAAATTGAGCAAACCGTTGTTAAGATTAGCCGACGATTAACACGTCACTATGGATTGGGTAAACGAGTCAGCGCTTTATTGTTGCTGCAAGGTGACCAAATGACACTTGATATGGCGCAGACGGAAGAAGAATGGCTAGAAATTGATGCTGCAATTAAAGAATTATCAGTAAAATACAAGGTTGGCCTTCAGGCTATGATTGCAGCAGAACTACAGGCTGTCACAGATGAAATAGTACTTAAAGTTGTGAAGTATGCAAAACTGAAGAGGCAGCCTGCCAGGACTCTAGCCGGCTGGCTTGGTAAGGTAACCAGGCGTCCAGTGACAGGAATTCCGATTCTATGTTTTGTTTTATATTTTGGCTTATATCAGTTTGTGGGTAAATTTGGTGCAGGTTATCTCGTAGATTATATAAATAACAGCGTGTTTGTACCCTTAATTAATCCGTTTGTGGAACGACTAGCCCGTACGTTTATTCCCTGGGACTGGGTAAACTCATTGTTGGTAGGGGAATTTGGTATTTTTACTATGGGGTTTCGCTACGCGACAGCTATTATTCTACCCATTGTCGGGACTTTCTTTCTTGTCTTTGCGATACTTGAAGATACCGGCTATCTACCTCGGCTGGCTATGCTCGTTGACGCCGCCTTTCGTTATTTTGGACTTAATGGGCGAGCCATAATTCCGCTAACGTTAGGGCTAGGCTGCGGCACAATGGCTGTTATGGTTACGCGTACTCTAGAAAGCAGTCGTGAACGGCTATTAGCTACTTTTTTACTATCGTTAACGATACCCTGCTCGGCGCAATTGGGTGTGGTGCTTGCCTTGTTATCGCATAATACTGCCGCAGTTGCCATTTGGAGTATGTATATGCTGTTGGTTTTTATTTTTATAGGTTGGATCAGCGCTAAGCTGGTACCAGGTAAACGAAGCGCTTTTTATATGGAAATACCACCACTTAGGCTGCCGTTATTATCTAATGTCGTGAAGAAAGCTTATAGCAGAATGTCCTGGTATTTTATGGAGATATTACCTGTATTTATTATCACAAGTGTAATGCTGTGGGTAGGAGATTACAGCGGTATTTTGAATGAATTAATCCAATGTTTTGAGCCTGCGATGTTATTTATCGGTTTACCGCCGGAAGCTGCTCAAGCGTTTCTTCTAGGTTTTTTTCGCCGTGATTATGGTGCCGCCGGATTGTATGACTTGACGATTGCGGGAAAACTGACCGATACTCAATTAGTAATTGCTGCAATTGCGATTACCTTGTTTGTTCCTTGTATTGCACAGTTTGCTGTTATGGCCAAAGAGCGGGGTGTGATTACTGCTGTTACTATGGTAGTTTTGATTATTTTAGTAGCTTTTGGCTCGGCGGCTTTCGTACATAGAGTACTTAGTTTATTTGCATTCTAAAAGTGAGGGGATAAGATGATGGAACAATCTGTCACTACACTTAAAGCTGGTGAAAAAGGCAAAATTGTGGGGATAACTGCCCGAGATGCTGCAAGTTTGAGAAAACTTACTGTATTTGGCTTATTGCCAGGGATGGAACTTGAGATGATACAAACATTTCCTGCTTTTGTTCTGGAAATCGGGAATACCCAGTTGGCTCTCGATTATGAAGCGGCATCAGGAATCGTTGTGGTAAAATGTATGTAGAAAAAAAAAACGGGCATTAGCCCGTTTTTTTTTACAATTATTCACTTACGGCTTTGTTTAAGTCGGCGATTAAAGCAGCTATATCAATACCATGAGCAGAGGCACCTTGTTCGATGTTTTCGAAACGGGCAGCAGCGCAGCCCAGACAGCCCATGCCAAAATTGCGAAATACTTGAACTGTTTGAGGATATTTTTGTACAACCTCGACAATGCTCATTTCTTTAGTAATAGTCATTCTATAGCCTCCTTGAATTGTTATGGAATTTGTTGGTAAGACAATTAATTATATCATACTTGACTAATGGTTGTCATGACTTTATTATGAATTTAGGGAATGTCGTACGATGCTTTTATTATCGCCTGCATTTTAGTTTTTATGTACTTTATATGCAAATCTGACGGCATTAGGAGTGGACATGGGAAAAATTGCTTGTTCGATTGGAATACTTAGCTTTAGTTGGTTTGGTTTGATTTTATCGGTTGCCATAATAATTGCATATTTAGTTAATTTGTATCATATCCGTTTACATAAAGAAAATACGGATAAATTGCTTGAATTGACACTTTATGGCATACCTATGGGAATAATAGCTGCCAGGCTTTATTATGTAATGGTAAATTGGCCATTGTACGCAGCTGCGCCGAATGAAATTTTTCAAATTTGGCATGGAGGCTTAGCGATTCACGGTGCCTTAATTGGAGTTACGCTCACTATTTTAATATATTCCAAAGTGAATAAAATTTCTTTTTGGCGTTGGGCTGACCTAGTTGTGCCTGGTCTTATTTTAGGATATGCGATTGGGCAATGGGGAAATTTCATTAATCAGGATGCTTTTGGGTATCCTACTGATGTTGCATGGGGAATTTATATTGATTATGTTTATCGACCGATTGGCTATGAGCAGTTCGATTTTTTTCACCCCACTTTTTTATATGAGTCCCTTTGGAATTTATTAATATTTATTTTACTATTCGCGATTAGTTGGATAGCGGCTAAAAAACCGAACAAAATAGCGTCAGGCAGTCTATTTTTATTATATATAATTTTTTATTCTGCAGGTCGTGTGGTTACTGAGGAATTTCGGCTTGATAGCGAGATGCTAAACGGGTGGCGTTTAGCGCAAATCATAAGTGCAATTTCTATTTTTTTTGGCGGAACTCTTTTGTTTTGGCGTAATAAATTAACCCGGAATAGTGGCCGGGGATTTTAGGAGGAGATGTGGTGTCCCGCTTTAGCCGGCGCCAGGGATGTCTTATTATTCTTGGTCTAATTTTTTTATTAATTTTAGCATCATCTACCGTTAGCACTACTGCGGTGGTCGCTGGACGCAATGGTAACCGTTCCGAAAGTGCAGCTCTTGCTGATGTTCCTATCTTGAATTATCATAAGATCGATACATTTTATCACGCACTATCTATACCACCTCAGGAATTTGAAGAGCAAATAGCGTATTTGTCACTAAACGGTTATACTACTATTACGCCAGATGACCTTATGGCCTATTTTAACCATGATAAAGAATTACCGGAGAAACCAATATTAATTACGTTTGATGACGGATATCTTGATAACTATACTAATGCGTATCCAATTTTGAAAAAGTATGGTTTTACTGCAACGATATTTATTGTTACTGATTTGGTCGGGCACGATGAGCGGTTTATGACTTGGGATCAGATACGGCAGATGCAACAGGATGGCTTTGTTTTTGGGTCACATACGGTATCTCATACTGCGCTTACTAATCTTACTCGAAATCAGGCTATGGACGAATTGGTAAACTCACGTAAAGAAATTGAAAGACAATTGGGAACTAAAGTGAAATACTTTGCTTATCCTACCGGGGCTTATAATCAACAAGTGGAAGAAATGGTAAAACAGGCCGGGTATAGAGCGGCATTTACCATCCGGTATGGGCAGGCTGGTATTGACAGTAATCCTTACGCACTGGAGCGTATTCCTATATTTAGAGGTCAGCAGACTTTTCGGAGTTTTTTTATCAGACTTAATGGTGCACCGGTACTAGAACGATTTGGTTTGATAAGAAATTGATGAGTTGGCTATAGGACTTAAGTCTCCATTTGTTGTTTTTTTTAATTCCTGCAAATTTTAGGCAGGAATTTTTTTTTTTGCCCAGAATAGACTAAAAAGTGGTGTATAGTGGTGAAAAGTGGATGAGTTATCTTTGTGGTGGTGATGACAGCCGTGTTTATGGGTGAATACTTACATACTGTTGACAACAAAGGACGGCTGATTCTCCCTGCTAAATTTCGTGAAGAACTGGGAGAAACATTTATTGCTACCAAAGGACTTGATAACTGTTTATTTGTATATACCCAAAGCGAGTGGGCTATCCTAGAAGAAAAATTAAAAAAACTACCATTAGCCAAACCAGAAGCAAGAGCTTTCGTACGCTTTTTCTTTTCGGGGGCAGCTGAATTGGAATGTGATAAACAAGGCAGGGTGTTATTGCCGACTAATCTGCGTGAACATGCGAGTCTGGAAAAAGATGTTGTGGTTATTGGCGTATCTACCCGAATTGAAATTTGGGATAAAGGCGCTTGGGACAAGTATAACCAGCAAATTAGTCCCACAGTAGCCGAAATAGCCGAGAACCTTGCTGATTTAGGTATTTAATTTAATTGAAACGAGTGGTCTAAGTGCAAGAATTTAATTTTGAACATACCAGTGTGTTGTTGGAGGAAAGCGTTTCAGGTATCTTTTCCGATCCCCAGGGTATCTATGTGGATTGTACGCTAGGAGGTGCCGGACACTCAATGCGTTTGGCCTCACGCTTGGCACCAACAGGATGGTTGATTGGTATTGATCAAGATCCGGCAGCAGTTAATACCGGTAAGCATCGGTTGGCAGAGTCGGCATGCAAAATAAGCATCGTTCAGAATAATTTTCAAAATTTAGGTTTGGTTCTTGATGAATTAGATACAGGTTTAGTTGACGGCATATTGTTTGACTTAGGGGTCTCTTCCCATCAGCTTGATGTTGCCGAACGGGGATTTTCCTATATGCAGGATGCGCCGCTTGATATGCGGATGAATCCCAATGCCGATTTTTCAGCCTATGATGTCGTAAATTCTTATACAGAGCAACAATTGGCTGAAATAATTACTGAGTATGGCGAGGAACGATGGGCGAAACGAATAGCTAAATTTATCGTTGAAGATAGAGTGACCGGCAGTATTGAGACAACCGGGCAACTGGTAGATATTATAAAAAAAGCTATACCTGCCGGAGCGCGTCGCGATGGCCCACATCCTGCAAAAAGAACATTTCAAGCTATCAGAATTGAAGTAAATAATGAATTGGGAATTCTACGTGATACATTTATTACGGCGGTTGAAAGACTAAAACCCGGTGGACGAATCGGTGTAATAACTTTTCACTCGTTAGAGGATAGAATTGCTAAACAAACTTTGCAAGAGTTAGCCAAAACATGTATTTGTCCGCCACAGTTACCGATATGTGTTTGTAATACTAAGGCCAAAGTCAAGGTATTAGGCAAACCTATTCCACCATCGGCCGACGAACTTGAAAATAATCCAAGGGCACGCAGTGCTAAACTTAGGCTGGCAGAAAAGTTATAATCTGGGAATTGTTCTAAATAGTGGGGAGGAACAATAAAAATGTTAGTACATAAAAAGCAAGAAATGTATGTATATGAACAAGAAGCCGCTTCGCCTGCGCCCAAGGTTGTAAAAAAAGCCGACAAACGGCTGCGTGCTAAGTGCTTGATATTAGTAGTTATTGCGACTGTCATGGCTGTGGTTACAACCATGCAGAGTGCTGCTATTGTTCAAGCCGGTTATGATTTGGTAAAAGTTAAAAGCCAAGTTGCAAAAGTCGAAAAGGAAAATGAACTTTTGCGGCTGGATATTGCCAAACTTAAGTCGCCGCAGCGTATCGAAGAAATCGCGACAAAAGAGTTGGGATTAGTTATGCCTAAGAACGCTTATTACGCATCGGCAACTGCTCCTGCAACCAGTCAGCCTCAGCCTGTCGCTGCTAAGACTGAAGGGGTAGCTGATAAGATGTTAAGTGCGTTTAAAGTCAACAAAGCGGAGGCGAGTACAGGGCGGTAATTTAGATGATGGGGGAGATACATAAGTGGCATCTGTTTCGCATGTTACCATCAGGAAAAGGGTGGCATTCCTTTTTCTTATGATATCGGTAATTATGATGGGGTTGATTGGTCGCTTACTATATCTCCAGTTCTATAAGAGTAGTTGGCTAGCGGAGAGTGCTGTGGATCAGCGCATACGTGAAATTCCGGTTGAGGCCAAGCGTGGCATTATTTACGATAGGAATGGCCGTGAACTTGCAGTCAGTGTCAGCACGGAATCTGTTTATGCGATACCAGCCGAAATACGTAATCCTGAAGAGACAGCAGCCAAACTGGCTGCTATTTTGGCATTAGATGAAAACAATCTTAAAAACAAATTAAAACGGCGTCAGGCCTTTACTTGGATAAAACGCAAAATTAACACGGAAACCGCTCGTCAAATACAGATGCTTAGTCTTCCTGGAATTGGTCTTACTCAAGAAAGTCAGCGTCAGTATCCTTACGATAATTTAGCAGCTCATGTTTTAGGGTTTAATGGGATTGACAGTCAGGGACTTGATGGTGTGGAAATGACGTTTGACGGTTACTTAAAAGGCCGTTCAGGGAGTATTGTTGTTGAATATGATGCGCGGGGAAGAGAGATTCCTCATGCTTCCCACCGGTTTGTTCCGCCAGTTGAAGGTCACAATGTTTATCTAACAATTGACGTAGTGATTCAACAAATTGCTGAGCGTGAGCTTGAAAAGGTAATGAAGGAAACCCAGGCCAAGGCGGCTACTATTATTGCCATTGATCCTCGTGATGGTTCGATTTTGGCATTAGCTAACAGGCCAGATTATAATCCTAATAAGTTCAGTGATTTCTCACCGAAATTGTGGCGTAATATTGCTGTATCGAATGCTTATGAGCCTGGTTCGACGTTCAAAATTATTACGACATCGGCAGTTATGTCTGAGCATATTGTAAAACCTGAAGAAAGGTTTTTTGATCCAGGTGAAGTCGAAGTTCAGGGACGAAATATTCACTGTTGGAAACATGGCGGCCATGGCAGCCAGAGTTTTATTGAAGTAGTTCAAAACTCTTGCAACGTTGGATTTGTAAATGTAGGATTACGCTTAGGACGTGACCCATTCTACCGTTATATTGAGTCTTTTGGTTTCGGTCAGCACACTAATATTGACTTACCGGGAGAAGCCAAAGGCATTATGATTGATCGTGCTAAGGCTACACCCATAAATATTGCTACTATGTCTATTGGTCAAAGTATTGCTGTAACGCCTGTGCAACTGGTAACGGCGGTAGCCGCAGTAGCAAATGACGGTAAATTGCTTAGGCCGCAAATTGTCAAAGAAGTTAAAGATAAATCAGGCCAAGTTATCAGAGGTTTTCAGCCTGATGTTGTCCGGCAAGTACTTGATACTTCAATAACAAAGCAAGTTAAGGATATATTAGAATCCGTAGTTTCCCAAGGAACAGGTAAAAATGCCTATATTGAAGGTTTTAAAATTGCCGGTAAAACCGGTACAGCACAGAAAGTTGGTGCGGGCGGTTATCTTCCCGATAAATATGTTGCCTCGTTTGTTGGGTTTGCGCCTGCTGATAATCCACAGGTAGCTATGCTGGTTATTATTGATGAGCCTGTTGGATTGTATTATGGAGGGCAAATCGCAGCTCCGGTATTTGGCGCTGTAATGAAAGATGTATTACAATACTTGAAGGTAAATCCGCAGGTTACAGAATCGACGAAAACTGGTAACGCCGATGCACATGTATTAGTTCCCAGTGTAATTAATCTGAGTGTACCTGAAGCAATTAAGGAGCTGCAAAAGGCTGGTTTAAACCCCAGGGTTGAGGAGTCGGGTGACAGGGTTGCAGACCAGATTCCTAAACCAGGAAGTCGCATCCCCGCGGGCGGTGGAGTACTTTTATATACCCTGACGTCAAGGTATTCGTCGGGCGAAGTTACTGTACCCGATTTAACAGGGCGGACCCAGCGCGAAGCATCGGATGTCTTGGCGGAACTGGGGCTTGTTATCAATCCGGTAGGCGCAAGTGGGAAAGTTATAAAACAAGACCCTCTGCCTGGCAGCAAAGTATCAGCAGGAACAAGTATTAGTACCTATTTTGAGTAAAAGCGTTAAAACCAATAATATTGGTAAAAATAAAATAAGAGATTGCTAAACTAACCAAATTTTTCTATATTTGGGCAGGAGGAAATTAAATGGTCAAGAATTTAGAACAACTAATTAAATTATTGATGCAGTCAGAGGTTAAGGGGCGAATCGATAGAACTATTGAGACAGTAACTCACGATTCACGTAAAGTAGTTCCGGGGACAATGTTCTTTTGTTTGACTGGTGCTCATGTTGACGGACATAATTTTGCCGCAGAAGCCGCTCGGCGGGGTGCTGTGGCTGTAGTTATTGAAAAAGATGTTCCTGAGTTATCGGCCTATGATATAACTATAATTAAAGTTAATGACAGCCGGGCTGCCATGCAGGCTATCGTTCCTTACTTTTTTGATTATCCCGGTCATAAGCTAAGAATGATTGGTGTAACAGGCACTAATGGTAAAACGACGACGACGTATTTGATTCGCACTATTTTACGGGAAGCCGGTCACAAGGTGGGGCTTATTGGAACTATTCAAACATTGATCGATGATAAAGTGTTGCCGGTAAAGAACACTACGCCGGATGTTATTGAATTACAGCAAACATTGGCGGAAATGGTGGCTGCCGGAATAGAATATGCAATAATGGAAGTTTCTTCACATGCTTTAGTGCTTAACCGGGTAGCTGGATGCGAGTTTGATGTAGGTATTTTTACTAATATGACCCAAGATCATTTGGATTTTCATCAAACTGTCGAAAAATACACCGAAGCTAAAGCCGAGTTGTTTCGCCAGCTAAGCCAATCCAATAGCACCAAGAAAGGTAAAACAGCGGTAATAAATTTTGACGATAATGCCGGTGCCGTTATGGCTAAATACTCAACTTGCCCAGTTATAAGTTATGCGGTTAACAAGGATGCAGCTTTAACTGCTACTAACGTTGATGTTAAGGCAACAGGGGCTAGTTTCGATATCAAAGGATCCTTTGGCATAATGAAGCTTAATCTTGCCATAACAGGTATGTTTAATGTTTATAATGTATTAGCAGCTGTCGGAGCCGCATTGGCGGAAGGCGTTAAACCGGAAACTGTGAAAAAGGCTCTTGAGAAGTTTACCAGCGTTCCGGGACGTTTTGAACTTGTTCAGGCCGGTCAATCATTTTCCGTTATTGTTGACTATGCACATACGCCAGACGGGTTAGAAAATGTGCTTACAACGGCAAAACAGCTTGCCAAAGGCAAAATCATTGTAGTATTTGGCTGCGGTGGCGACCGTGACCGCACCAAGCGGCCTATTATGGGTGGTCTTGCCATTAAATACGGTGATATAGTAATAGCCACATCTGATAATCCGCGTAGTGAAGATCCGGAAAAAATATTAGCAGATATTGAAGTAGGCATTAAAGAAACTCTTGCTAAAGATGGTGGCAACAAAATGTATGAAGTTATTCCTGACCGCCGCCAAGCAATTACCAAAGCAATAAAACTGGCCGAGTCACAGGATATTGTACTTATTGCTGGTAAAGGTCATGAAACCTATCAAATATTAAAAGAAAGAACTATTGATTTTGATGACAGGCAGGTAGCACGCGAGGTCATCAAGGAGATGAAAGTAAATGGCTGATTTTAGTCTAACTGAAATATTAAAAGCAACCGGGGGGCGGCTGATAAACGCTAAAGGCAATAAAATGTTTAAGGGTGTATCTACTGATACTAGGAATATTCAACCCGGAAATTTATTTGTTGCCTTGGTAGGTGAGCGGTTTAATGGGAATGAATTCGCCGGTCAGGCCGCGGAAAGAGGAGCTACTGGGATAATTGTTAGTAAATCTGTTACTGTTCCAGATGATGTTACCGTAATAGAGGTCGAAAATACGCTTATCGCATTGCAGCAATTAGCAAGATTTCATAGGGAGCGTTTTAATATTCCCGTAATTGCCGTTACTGGATCTAATGGGAAAACTACTACCAAAGACATGTTAGCTGCCGTGTTAGGCAGTAGGTTTAAAGTTCTTAAAACAGAAGCTAACTTTAATAATGAAATAGGTTTGCCGCTAACGTTATTAAAGCTTGAACAAAGCCATGAAGCCGCTGTAGTAGAAATGGGTATGCGGGCTCGGGGGGAAATTCAGGAGTTGGCAGAAATTGCGCTGCCTACGGTAGGAGTAGTAACCAACGTAGGGGAAACGCATATGGAAATACTAGGTTCGCTTGATAATATTGCTGCAGCTAAAGCCGAGCTTGTGGAAGCGATAGGTCATGATAATTTAGTAATACTTAATGCAGATAATCCCTATGTATTGGCCATGCAAAATAAAACCCGGGGGAAGGTAGTACTTTATGGGTTAAATCCCGGCGCTTCTGTTCGTGCAGAAAACATTGTCAGTGGAGAAAATGGTCAATTAGTTACTCGCTTTGATTGTTTAAGTGCGCGCGGTTCTGTTTCAATTGTTTTACATGCTGTTGGCATACACAATGTTTACAATGCATTAGCCGCTATCGCAGTTGGGTGGGAGTTAGGCCTCAAACTTAGCGAGTTACAAGCCGGAATCGCTAGTTTCGTACCTGGCGCAATGCGGCTTGAAGTACAGAAGTATGGCGAATATACGGTCGTTAATGACGTATACAACGCCAGTCCATTATCGATGACGGCTGCGCTGGATACGCTGGCTAGCATTAGTCAAGGTCGCAAAATAGCGGTTTTTGGTGATATGTTAGAATTAGGTGATGCCGCTATCGAGGCTCACCGCAAAATTGGCAGGATAGCTGCGGAAAAAGGAATTGAAGTTCTTCTAACTGTGGGCGAACTCGCAAAACATATTGCCGATGCCGCCCGTGAGCATGGAATAAAAGAGGTTCAGGCTTTTGCCGGACACAGGGAAGCTATTGAAGCTTTACGGAGTATTATGAAGCCTGGAGATTATATTTTATTTAAAGGTTCTCGCGGTATGAAGATGGAAACTATGCTGGAGACATTTAAGGATATATCGCTGTAATCGCAACGATCCAATACAGGAGGTTATCATGCAGGAATTGTTGTATGCTGCCGCTATGGCATTTGGTATTGCTATAGTAGCCGGACCGATGCTTATTCCTATGTTAAGAAAGCTTAAATTTGGGCAAAGCATCAGAGAAGAAGGTCCTGAACGCCATTATGCCAAAGCTGGCACACCTACTATGGGTGGGGTGCTGATTTTACTGGCACTCGTTATTCCCAGTCTCATATTTGCAGGAAATAATGCGGAAGTATTGTTGGCTTTATTTGTTACATTAGGCCATGGGCTAATCGGTTTTCTCGATGATTTTATTAAAGTAGTGCTTAAGCGTTCGTTAGGCCTAAAGGCCCGGCAAAAACTTTTAGGGCAAATTATTATGGCGTTAGCGCTTTCGTATATTGCTAGTATTTATTTCGGACGTGGTACTGACTTATGGATACCTGTGCTTGGTATTAATGTTGATTTTGGGGCTTTATATTATTTGCTGATTTTTCTTGTGCTTGTAGGTACTACCAATGCCGTTAATTTGACAGACGGACTTGACGGTTTGGCCGCGGGTACAACGACTGTTGCGGCATTGGCTTATTCTGTAATCGCCCTTTATTTTAACAAGCCTCATCTTGCTATATTTTGTGTAGCGTTAGCGGGGGCTTGTCTTGGATTTTTAAGATATAATGCTCATCCTGCTAAAGTGTTTATGGGAGATACTGGTTCGTTAGCTTTAGGAGGGGCGCTGGCAGCAGTTGCAGTAATGACTAAAACCGAATTTTTACTGGTGATTGTTGGCGGGGTGTTTGTGATTGAGGCATTATCTGTTATTATTCAGGTAGCTTCGTTTAAATCAACCGGTAAACGCGTTTTCAAAATGAGTCCTATTCACCACCATTTTGAATTATCCGGCTGGACAGAAACAAAAGTAGTAACAGTATTCTGGCTGACAGGCGTGTTATTTGCAGTTGTAGCCCTAAGCATATTAGCAATCAGCCGGGCAGGAGGGATATAAGTGGTTAGAAGGACGGAATTTGCGGATAAAAAAGTATTGGTTTTAGGTGCTGGTATAAGTGGTATTTCGGTAGCGTGCATTTTGCAACAAATAGGTGCTCGCGTAACTTTAAGTGACGCTAAAGCCGAAGAAAAAATTGATAAAGATCTCTCAGCGCTGAAAGCAGCAGGTGTAAAGTTGGAACTAGGAAATCAGAATGAAGACCTTTTGGATGGTATAGACTATTTGGTATTATCGCCAGGCATCTCCATTTACATCCCATTGGTTGCTGCAGCTCAAAACAGGGGAATTACTGTTGTTAGTGAAGTCGAGGTGGCTTACCGTCTAAGCTCTGCACCAATGGTAGCTATTACCGGAACTAACGGTAAAACTACAACAACAACCCTTGTTGGGGAAATACTTAAAACTACTGGTCACCCAGTAGCTGTCGGTGGTAATATTGGAGCGGCACTTTCCGAACAGACTCTGGACTCGACTGAAAAAGGTTTTGTTGTAGCTGAAATATCAAGCTTCCAATTGGAAGGTGTTATAAAGTTCAGGCCGCATATTGCCGCTATTTTAAATTTGACACCTGATCATCTAGACAGACATCGTAGCATGACTGTGTATAAGGAAATGAAGGAAAGGGTATTTGTCAATCAGCTACCTGATGACTTTATAATTTTAAACTATGATGATGTTGCTGTACGGGGAATGGCCGAACGGGCACCAAGTAAAGTGGTCTATTTTAGTCGTCAGCAGGAGCTTGATTCCGGTATTTTTGTTAAGGATGGCACTATTAGACTCAAATGGGACGGTAAAACAATAGATATTTGCTTAGTTGATGCTATAAAAATAAAAGGCGGGCATAATGTAGAAAACGCATTAGCGGCTTGCGCAATGGGTTATTTTGCCGGAGCGCAGCCGGAAGCTATGGCCGAGATTCTTAAAACTTTCCCAGGTGTTGAACACCGAATTGAACCCGTGACGGAAATTGCCGGTGTACCTTATTATAACGATTCCAAAGCGACCAACCCCGAGTCTTCTATAAAAGCCTTAGAGGCCTTTGATGGGCATATTATTTTACTGGCCGGGGGACGGGATAAAAACACAGATTTAACTGAATTTATGCAGTTAGCAAAGGCAAAGGTAGATCACCTAATATTGTTGGGTGAAGCACAAGGGCGCTTTGCTGAGGCGGCAGCAAGTAATGGTGTTAAAAATATTCATAACGTGGCGTCATTTGACGAGGCGGTATCTCTGGCACATAAGTTGGCTAAGCCGCCGCAAGTAGTTCTATTATCTCCGGCTTGTGCTAGTTATGATATGTTTAACAATTACGAGGAACGGGGGAAGGTTTTCAAAGAGTTAGTACGCCGTTTAGGCTAAGGGGGGAGCGAGATTGGTAGGCAGACCTAAGTCGCCCGATTACGTCATCTTTTTTGCCATTATTGGTTTGTTGGGGTTTGGTATAGTAATGGTTTATAGTTCGAGTGCTGTTTCAGCATATGTAAACTATAATGACAGCTACTATTTTTTAAAGCGCCAGATGATATGGGCTACATTGGGAATACTGGCCATGTTGCTTACAATGAATATTGATTATCATGCATGGCGTAAACTGGCTAAGCCTATCATGATAGTTACCTTGGTCCTATTAGTCCTTGTTCTTGTTCCCGGTTTAGGTAAAGTAGTTAATGGTGCAAGACGCTGGCTGGGTTTTGGATCTCTTTATTTACAGCCATCCGAGATTGCCAAGTTGAGTATGGTTTTGTTTACCGCCAATAGCCTAGCAAGGTCCCAAGATAAGATTGGAAATTTTGTAAAAGGTGTCGTTCCGCAACTGTTGATGCTGCTATTAGTATTTGGGTTGATTTTAAAAGAGCCTGATTTGGGGACTGCACTTGTTGTAAGCGGTACCGTATTTATCCTCTTATTCGCGGCGGGGGCTAAGTTGTCACATTTAGGATCCCTCGGTGCTGTAGGTGTTGCGGGTATAGTTGCGGCGATTATAGCAGAGCCTTATCGTTTAAAACGCTTGCTGGCTTTCAGCGATCCATGGGCAGATCCGCTAAATAGCGGCTACCATATTATTCAGTCTTTGTATGCTATAGGTTCCGGCGGCTTGTTTGGTGTAGGGCTTGGACGCAGCCGGGAAAAGTTTTTATATTTGCCTGAACCGCATACGGATTTTATATTTGCGATTTTAGCTGAAGAACTTGGTTTTATAGGTACAGCTACTGTCATAATACTTTTTTTCTTGTTTGCTTGGCGTGGTTTTAAAATAGCAATTTCGGCGCCAGATATTTATGGGAGTTTGCTTGCCGGCGGTATAACTAGTATGATAGTACTGCAAGCGCTTATGAATATTGCAGTAGTGACTGCCTCGATGCCGGTGACGGGAATACCACTTCCTTTTCTTAGCTTTGGTGGATCAGCTTTGGTCTTTACGTTATCCGGAGTAGGTATTCTTCTCAATATATCCCGGTTTGTCAGCTTGAAATGAATTAGGAGGCAATACAATGCGAATGATTATTTCTGGCGGGGGAACAGGTGGGCACATCTACCCCGCCATTACTATCGCAAAAGAAGTAGCCAAGTTAGTTAATAATTGCGAAATTTTATTTGTTGGAACAAAACATGGTCTTGAAGCCGATATAGTACCTAAGGAAGGCTTTAATTTTGCGACAATTGAAGTTCGAGGCCTGGAACGAAAAATTTCCTGGCAGAATGTTCTAACACTGGTTGCGACAGCAGGCAGCGTTTGGCGTTCAGTCCAAATAATAAGAAAGTTTAAACCTGATGTAGTTATTGGTACTGGCGGATATGTGTGCGGTCCAGTTTTGTTAGCAGCCAGTTTTCTTAAAATACCTACCCTAATTCAAGAGCAAAATGTTATACCAGGTATAACTAATAAGATTTTGGCTCGGTTTGTCGATAAAATCGCTGTGGGCTACACCGAGGCGGAACGATACTTTAAGAAGTACAAGCCTGATCAAATAGTCTTTACAGGTAATCCAATCAGGCCAGAAGTGATGTCGGCTACGCGTGAAGAGGGGCAAAAAGTTTTAGGGATTAGACCTGATAGACTTACCCTTTTGGTGGTAGGCGGAAGTCGTGGCGCACGCAGTATTAATACCGCGATGTTGGGAGTTTGCAAACATTTTAATGGTAATGAAAGTATTCAAATATTGCATGTGACAGGTCAAAGCGAGTATAATAGCATAGTTGGCAATATTGAACAATCTGGTATAGAGCTTTCCGGTGATGGTAATATTATCATCAAACCTTATTTGTATAATATGCCTTTAGCTTTGGCGGCTGCCGATGTGGCTGTTTTTCGGGCCGGTGCGGTAGGTTTGGCTGAACTAACGGCTAGAGGTATACCTTCGATTCTTATTCCATATCCTTATGCTGCAGAAAACCATCAAGAATTTAATGCTAGGGTTCTTGAAACCAATGGAGCAGCTATGGTTATTGCCGATAAAGAGTTAACAGATGTTAAACTAATACATTCAATCGAAACACTGCTCAATAATCCGCAGATGGTAGCTAATATGGCTAATAAGAGCAGAGAGTTGGGACGACCCCAAGCGGCTGAGACGATCGCCAGATTGGCGTTAAGTTTAAAAAAACCTTAAAGTTAATTGTATGGTAACAACGCTTACGGGTAACGCATACAATGTTGTATGCCAAGGTGGCAACCGGGTCGTGCCAGAGTTAAGCTTCTTCTGCTAATGCGGTCACTGGAGACAGGGGCGCAAGAAAGGGGAGAAATTCTATTGTTAAGTAGCATAAAAAAATTTCACTTCATTGGTATCGGTGGCTCGGGTATGAGTTCCATTGCAAAAGTTTTGCTTGATATGGGGTACACTGTTTCCGGGTCTGATGCCCAAAAATCAGCTGTTACCACTAAGCTTGAACAAGCTGGAGCAACGGTTCATATTGGCCACAATTATGAAAATATCGGCGATACGCAAGCTGTAGTTGTTTCGACTGCCATTCCCGACAATAATCCTGAGGTTAAAGCTGCGCGTGACCATAAAATCCCCATTTATCACCGAGCTGATATGCTGGCATTTTTGATGTCTAAACAGCAAGGAATTGCGGTAGCTGGTGCTCATGGCAAGACAACAACTACTTCGATGATTGCACTTATGCTGGAGAAGTCAGGAATGGATCCGACAGTAATCATTGGTGGTGAATTAGAATCCATTGGTGGTAGCGCGAAACTTGGTAAAGGCCGCTATCTGGTTGCGGAAGCAGATGAAAGCGATGGCTCCTTCTTAAAACTTTCGCCTCAAATTGCTGTTGTAACAAACATTGAAAATGACCATATGGATTATTACAAGACTATGGATAATATATTGCGTACCTTTGATCAATTTTTACATAAGCTTGATCTAAAAGAAGGGTTAGCTGTTTTATGCTTTGACAATGCTTATGTAAGAGATATTGCCTCTAACATTGGGAGACGCTATGTATCCTATGCATTGGAGCATGAGGCAGATTATACTGCGCGCAATATAAAATCCGATGGTCCGGTTACTACCTTTGAGGTATATCATGGAGGTGAGCCGTTAGGTACCGCCAAAATCTGTGTGCCAGGTTTGCACAATGTAACAAATGCTCTGGCTGCCGTGGCCGTAGGTATGGAAGTTGGGTTGAATTTTTCACAAATTGCAGAAGGATTGAGTATGTTCCAAGGTGCTAAACGCCGTTTTCAGTCTAAAGGCAGAGTTAACGGTATTTGGGTAGTTGATGATTATGCTCATCATCCTACGGAAATTGCAACCACTTTAAAGGGAGCACGTCAGACCGAGCCTAAACGTTTGATTTGTGTTTTTCAGCCTCATAGGTATACACGTACGAAATTTTTGTGTAAAGAGTTCGGCGGGGCGTTTACTCCGGCGGATATGTTGATTCTTACCGACATTTATTCGGCCGGTGAACAGCCGATTCCAGGAATTAGCGGAGAAACAATTAAGGATGAAGTTGAACGGCAAACTAGCCAGCGGGTTACTTATATTCCGGACAAAGACAAAATTGCCCGTTATCTGGCGGAAATTGCCGAACCCGGGGATTTGATCATGACGATGGGAGCTGGCAATATTTATCAGGCTGGCGAGGAGTTAGTTGAAAAGCTCACCCAGCAACAGTAAGATTTAGAAATAGAGATTAGATATATAAATAAGGGTGATTGTACTTTTCTGGGAGGGAAGACGATGGAGAAATTTATCGTCAAAGGAGAAGTACAACTAAGTGGCACCGTCCGTATTAGCGGAGCGAAAAATGCTACTTTACCAATTATGGCGGCGACGCTTTTATGTTCTGGTATCAGCGTTATTCATGATGTGCCGTATTTGCGTGATATTCAAGCAATGCAGGATATATTGACAGTTCTGGGGGCTAAGATAACCAGGCAAGGTCATACAATGCTAATCGATACAACTAATGTTTGTAAGGCTGAAATACCTGAGCATCTTATGCGGGAGATGAGGGCTTCTGTTTTTTTAATGGGCCCGCTGCTAGGTAGATTCCGCAAAGTAAGAGTATCTTATCCAGGCGGTTGTGCTATTGGTCCTAGACCTATTAATTTACATATCAAAGCCTTAGAACGAATCGGCGCAAAAGTAGATGAAAGTTTTGGATATATAGATGCTGAGGCAGAAGAGCTGACCGGCGGGGAAGTAAATTTTGATTTCCCTAGTGTTGGTGCTACCGAAAATGCTATTATGGCTGCTGTGTTGGCAAAAGGTACTACTATTATTCGTAATGCAGCACGTGAGCCTGAAATTGGTGATTTACAGGCTTTGCTTAATAAAATGGGTGCTAAGGTTAGTGGCGCAGGTACGGATACAATTAGAATTGATGGCGTGAATAAATTAACGCCTGCCGAACATACCGTAATGTGCGACAGGATTGAAGCAGGCACTTTTTTAATGGCATGTGTCATGACACGTGGCGATATTTTGGTTGAGAATATCATTCCTGAATATCTATTTTCTGTCACTGATAAGCTTCAGGATATTGGTGCTCAGATAATAACTGGTAAGAATTCGATTAGAATACGGGCAAGAGAACTTCGTGGCGTGGATATTAAAACTTTGCCGTATCCGGGTTTTCCGACAGATCTGCAGGCACCAATGCTATCTTTAGTAACAATCGCCAAAGGAACAAGTATAATTACTGAAACTATTTTTGAAAATCGCTTTAAGCATGTTGATGAGCTTACCCGAATGGGTGCTAAAATTAAAGTAGAAGGCCGGACTGCTGTTATTCGCGGTGTACCTAAACTGACAGGGGCCATTGTAGCGGCGCCCGATTTGAGAGCTGGCAGCGCTTTAGTGATGGCGGCACTTACGGCAGAAGGTACATCAGAAATTGAGCAAGTGTATCATATTGAACGCGGCTATGAAAGCATTGAAAAAAAATTGCAAGCCTTGGGGGCTCAAATTGCAAAGGTATAGGGAAACTAAAGGGGGATTTTTTATGAAAAATAAAAAGATTGCAGTTGTCATGGGTGGACCATCTGCTGAAAGAGAAGTGTCATTGAATACAGGGAAGGCTATTCTGACAGCGCTGCAAGAAAAAGGGTATAATGCCGTCGGCATGGACCTCAACCCCCGTAGTTTTGTGGAGCAATTAAAAAAGCAGCAGATTGATATAGTATTTAATGCTATTCATGGTCTTTACGGTGAAGATGGTTTAATGCAGGGTACACTTGAAATGTTAAACATACCTTATACAGGTTCAGGAGTCCTGGCAAGTGCAATGGCAATGGATAAGGGAGTCACAAAGCGTCAATTTATAGCTGCAGGGATTCCAACCCCGCGTTCTCGCTTGTATAGCAAGCTGGATGTAGAGCAAGGGCAATTGGCGGAAGAAATTTTAGCTGAATTTGGTGTTCCGGTGGTAGTTAAAGCTGCTGCTCAGGGCTCAAGTATCGGTGTCGTAATCGTGGAAAAAGCGGCTGATATAGAATTTGCCGTATCTGAAGCATCTAAATATAGCAGTCATATTATTGTTGAGGAATTTATTAAGGGAAAAGAACTAACAGTTTCAATACTTGGTACTGACCAGCCCAAAGCACTGCCAATTATTGAAATAGTGCCACAATCAGGAAAATATGATTATAAATCAAAATATACCAAAGGTGCTACCGAGTATATAGTTCCCGCCAGATTAGAAGATGATGTCACTCAGAAAATACAGCAGATTGCACTCGAGGCTTATAAACTGTTAGGATGCCGGGGTATTGGCCGGGTTGATGTAATGCTTGACCAGAAAAATCAGCCCTATGTTTTGGAAATTAACACAATTCCCGGCATGACGGCCACTAGTTTAGTGCCTAAGGCTGCAGCATCTATCGGTATATCTTTTGCTGATTTGTGCGAACGCATTCTTTTAATGGTGGAAGAATAATGATAATATGGGCAGTATTAACTGCTCATTTTTTTATTTATTTAGTGGACAATCCGTTGTATAATTACTGCAGAAGACGTCTACAGGAGTGATTGTATGCAGACGGCAGAACGCTTAAAAGCGGCCAGGCAGAGACGAGCATCCATTTTGGCACTTTGGCTGGCGGCTTTGGCCTTGCTGATAGCTTTTTTTTTGTTTGTTAATTCCCCATATTTTACTGTGGGTACAGTGCTAGTTGAAGGCAATAAGTATGTAACCGTTGAAGAAGTATTGCGGGTAGCCGGAGTTCCCGAGCGGATAAATATTTTTAGATTAAAAACCACTGAATTATCGGAGCGACTGATGAGTGATCTTCGGGTCTCAGAAGTTCATATTGAAAGAAAATTTCCAGCTACTATTATCATTAGTATTAAGGAACGCCAGCCATTAGCTTTCGTCGCCAGTCAATACGGGTTTGTAGAGATTGATCGCGAGGGAGTAGTAATGGCGGCATTTAAAAATCTGAAACAGGTAAAAGTACCTATTATTACAGGTGTTCGTTTGGGAAATGTATATGTTGGCGATCAAGTAAACAACGCTGGTCTGTTAAATGTCTTAACCTATTTAGCGGCATTAGATGAGGATGTATTAAATCAATTATCAGAAGTTAATATAAAATCGACAGATGAACTTGTTGCCTATACGACTAATTCTGTATATATTAGAGTTGGTGATAGTCAGCGTCTTACTGAAAAAGCAAAATTAACAGGGGAAATCTTGCAGGAAATTGTTGCGAAGAAGATGGTGGTTGACTATATAGACCTCAATTACACTTCCCCTATCATAAAATTACGTAATAAGTAGGAATTTTGAAAGGAGACGATATTTTGTTACCCATCAAACAAGGGCAATTCGCGATTGCTCTAGTCTGTGTAGTATTGGGGATTATGCTTGCAGTGCAATTCCGTACTACGCAGGACATCAAATCAAGCATTCCTTACCAAAGAGTCGAAGACTTATCTCAGCGTTTAAGTCAAACTGAAAAGGAACGGGACACGCTTATTAAACAAGTCCAAGAACTTAAACGTGCTTCAGGTGCCGAAGCAGCAACAAAAGAATTTGAACTAGTAAAAATGGGAGCAGGCGTAGTGGCTGTGGAAGGTCCTGGAATTATTGTTACTATTGACGACAGCAAACGCCAATCCAAACCGGGGGAAAATCCCAACTTATATTTAATTCATGATGACGATATTTTAAAAGTAATTAATGAGTTATGGGCGGCAGGGGCCGAGGCTATCTCGATTAATGAACAAAGGCTTATTGCTAGCTCTGAAATTCGCTGTGCAGGGCCAACATTATCTGTTAATAATTCCCGTTATTCACCACCCTATGACATTCGCGCAATAGGTGATCCGATAACATTAGAAAATGCCTTAAAAATGCGTGGCGGTGTAATTGAGACATTACAGTTTTGGGGAATTCAGGTATCTATCAAAAGACAAGATATTGTAAACGTGCCGGCATATAAAGGCGCTTTCCGGTTTGAGTTTGCTAAACCGGTTAAGGAGGGTGGTCGTTAACTATGGCATTGCCGATTACCGGACTTATTATAGGTTTAATTATTGGCATTTCTTTTCCTATTACAGTGCCAGTCGAATATGCTAAATTTATGTCAGTTGCCTTACTGGCGTCTCTAGATTCAGTATTTGGCGGTCTTAGGGCAGGTATTGAGGAAAAATTTGATAACACTGTGTTCATAACCGGTTTTTTTACCAACGCTTTGCTGGCGGCCGGCTTAGTGTACATCGGCGACAGGTTAGGAATTGATTTGTATTATGTTGCGCTTTTAGCGTTTGGTTTACGTATTTTCCAAAACCTGGCCATTATTAGGAGATATTTTCTAAAAAAATAAATAATAAAGCTTCAAGGCCACTTGGTAATTTTATCCTGTGACTAACCCGCTCGAAAACTCTCATCTTCTACAAATGAGAGTTAATAGCTGCTAAGTCCCCGGATAAGGGCGACTAAACTTCAGATGGGTTAAAACCCCACCTGGAAGCTAAGTCTACTTTTATCGGCTTTGAAGCTTTACTATTATTTTAAAAAAAAGCATCGATTTTCCTAGCAAAAAAAAAGGGAAAATGCTACTTTTGTTGAAACTATTGGGAAGAAACATAATAC
>CAZCEN010000003.1:0-38554 GCA_964497205.1 uncultured Sporomusaceae bacterium | reverse complement strand
CGTTGTTTTGAGCGGGGTTTTTTAAAGAAAATATCCAGTGGATCAATGAGGTAACCTGAAAAATGCGGCTTAAGTTCAATAGTCGGCACCGGTATAATATGCTTTCCTTCTTTTAACCTACTTTCCCGAGCCTTGGCAATTTCAGCTTTGGTTGCAATATCTTCTATACGAATTATATTACTTATGGGTGGTAAATTGAGCACGTCAACTATTTTTTCCACCATGTTTTTTGATGTGCCTAACACTAAAATACGTTTAGGCATTACTCTGGCAATTGCCTCTTTAACTTCAGCAGCATGATCGGGTTCCATAAATATGGCACGTTTAACAGCTTGAATTTTGCTAGGCTCTTTTTTGGCAGAATGCCCCGCAATAATTTTGCTATCTTTTATTAACAGCCCATCGTCAATAATAGTATCAACGTCATGTTCGTGCGCTACGATCAACGCCCGATGGCTTTTGCCTGTTCCACTTGGACCTACCAACGCAATGGTGTCCATAGGCTAGCCTCCTGATTTAGTATGTAATTTTAACATAAAGAAACGGCTTACGCCGATAAAGTAGACTTAGCTTCAGGTGGGGTTTTAACCCCATCTGAAGGTTAGTCGCCCTTATCCAGGGACTTAGTTGCGCTTAACTCCCGCTTATAGAAACGGGAGTCTTAGAAGCAACTTGGTCACAGGATAAAAAAAGATAGTTCCTAATAATATAAAAATAAACACCTTTCTAGGTGTTGTCAAGTAAAAGTATGTTACTTTGACAAAGTTTCAACCATATCAGCAGAAATGGAAAATATTCCTAGCTTCTCCGGAAACCGGCCAGGAATCGCGTGAAAGTCCGATCCGCCTGTAATTTTTAAGTTGTGTTCAATAGCCATATTCAAATACTTGTTAGTCATCGCCTGGTTATGTTCGGGGTGGTAAACTTCTAAGCCTTGAATGCCTGATTGAATTAGATGACTAACTATATTATCATCCCCTACTAACCCCGGATGAGCCAGTACCGCAATACCTCCTGCCTGTTTTATCAGCTTAATTACCTGTTCCGGAGCTAGTTTATAGTGAGGAACATAGGCTGGTCCATTGTTTGTTAACACTTGATCAAAGGCTTCCGATACAGTGGAAAAATACCCTCCTTCTACAAGCGCTTTAGCTACATGCGGACGTCCAACTGATTTTGACCCGCTCGTTATTTCCAATACTCTGTTGTAGTCAATTGCATAACCTAATTTATTAAGTTTTTCAACCATCTTCTTTGCACGTAGTATCCTATCATTACGAATTACTTCCAACTGTTCTTTAAGAATGGTATTATCTATATCAATAAAGTATCCCAGAATATGAACTTCGTGTCTTGGTAAATCAGTACTAAATTCAATTCCGGGAATAATTGATAACTTAGAAATGAAAGCTTTATCACCGCTTTCATTTCTAAGTTCAAAGTGAGCATCAACTGTATCATGGTCGGTAATCGCAATAAAGCTTAAACCAACTTCTAAAGCATGCTGAACTACTTCCATTGGTGACAAACGCCCGTCTGAAGCAGATGTATGGATGTGAAGATCTGCGATCATAACTGCCCCAAGTTTACAGCTAATTGTATTAACGTCCGCACACCGACACCTGTTCCACCTTTTAGGTTGTAACCTTTATCTTTATCAGCATCAGATGTTCCTGCTATATCAATATGTATCCAAGGTGTCTTATCCGCAAACTGACCTATAAACATACCCGCGGTAATAGTTCCGGCCGGCCTTCCGCCACTATTTTTTAAATCGGCAATGGAACTTTTTATTTGCTCCAAATACTCTTTGTCATTCGGTAATTCCCACATCTTTTCTCCGGCTTGCTGAGCCGCATTAAGCATGGTTTGGCACCATTCACTGTCATTCGTAAGAACGCCGGAATAAATGTCACCAAGACCGACAACACATGCCCCGGTTAGTGTAGCTATATCAATAAGTCTTGTGGCCCCAAGTTTTTTTGCATAGGTGATAGCATCTGCTAAAATCAAGCGTCCTTCGGCATCAGTGTTTAATATTTCAATAGTTTTGCCACTCATCGAGGTTACAATATCGCCTGGCTTACATGCCGCTCCTGACGGCATATTTTCTGTACATGGCACAACAGCAAGAATATTTACTTTTGGCTTTATTTGTGAGATAGCAAGCATTGCAGCTAAAACTGCACCGCCGCCAGCCATATCCCGTTTCATTTCATCCATACTTTGGCTAGGTTTAAGAGATATTCCGCCACTATCAAAAGTAACTCCTTTTCCGACGTACGCAATCATTTCTTGCTGTAAAGGATCCCCTTGATATTTTAAGACGATTAGTTTCGGGGCTTCACTACTTCCTTGAGCAACTGCCAATAGTGCCCCCATTCCGTGTTTCAGCATGTCTTTTTTTTCAAGAACACTTAATTCTAGCCCGTATTTATTGGCAATATCGCTGGCATACTCCGACATTTTTGCAGGAGTCATGTACATAGCTGGATGGTTGATCAAATCTCTGCCATAATTTACGCTTTCAGCGAATATTTTACCAAAGTAAAGTCCTTCTTTGATTGCAGCAAGTTTCGTTTTATCGTTTTCAACAATTATCAAATTATCAATCTTGTTACTCTCTTCACGGGTTGTTTTGTAGCAGTCAAATTTATATAACCCCATAATTGCACCCTCAACGACTGCCTGCGTGGCTTGGCGACTTTCTAAATCACCGCTGCCTGCCCCATGTACAATTGTTGCTACTGTTTTGGAACGCAATTTTCTTGCCGTTCGCATGGCAATAGCAGTCAATGCTCGTACTTTGTCCAGCGATAAATCACCTTTTTTACCTAGTCCGAGAATAATAATCTGCTTAGCACCTATCGCACCAAATGTATGTATTACTGTGGTTTCACCAAATTTGCCACATCCCGGATTATCCCGGATTATTTTTCTTATATGACAGTTTAACGCTTTATCTACAGCTCCGGTTGCACCACTAGGGGTCGTTACATTTTTGAATAAATTAACAATAAGTGTATCACACAAAACATCAGTTACTGAACCATTTATTACTTCAATATTCATTTATTCACCCCTCACAAATCTGTTATACTGAATATATTATGCCATAAAACTACTTCTTAAAACAATAAAACCTGCTCACCACTGAACAGGTTTTAGGTATTATCTATTTAACGGGGTTCTACTATTAACTTGATAGCTGTTCTTTCTTCCCCATCAATAAGTATGTCTGTAAAGGCAGGGATACAGATTAAATCAACTCCATGCGGTGCTACGAATCCCCTGGCAATTGCTACTGCTTTTACAGCTTGGTTAAGTGCTCCTGCGCCGATTGCCTGAATCTCAGCACCACCACGTTCTCTCAATACTCCAGCTAAAGCTCCTGCTACAGAATTAGGATTAGATTTTGCTGATACTTTCAAGACGTCCATGTTTTTATGTGCCCTCCTTTGATTAAAAAAAACGTTATTAGTCCCTATGTATTAGATATATTCGGTGTACGGGAAAAAATTCCTTTTTTCATATCCAAAAAAATCTAATTATTACAACAAATTCATATTTTTATCCAGGGACTAACTTCAGATGGGGTCAAAACCCCACCAAAAGCTACGTCTAATTTATTTATTGAACACAAAAACACGTCCGTCCTCGCGAATACCAATCAGATTATGGCGTTCGTTATATTGTTTACGCATGTTCTCTAACATATCTTCAATTACCTCTTCCTGTAATAGAAGATCTTCTTCCAAGATAGAGTCATTTTGATCTGCAGTTAACCGATCAGCAAAACGCTCACGAAGAAGCTTAACCGTCAGGCCTATCTCTCCTTGTGACATGGTGTGTACATCTCGCATGATAGTTAACATCGCAACCTGTTCATACTTACTTAACTCAACATCAATTTTGCTGTCAGTAATGCCTTGAAGTAAATGGTAGGTTGCTATGCTATTAATAATCAACTGCTTGACACTCTCAAAATCGCCAGCAGTAGGAATACCAGAAATCATAAATGTAAATTTTAACGAATTTGTTTCTGGATTGAAATTAATGGTTCCAATCTCGGGGTAACGCACTAACATAGATATAAGAAGATTAGCTCCATCAGAAACTTGTTCATTGTTCTGGAAGAATTCGGGCATACAGTTTCACCGTCCAAAAAAAATAAAATAATTGCTTTCTATGTTTCTGATTAAGTTATTCTCTAGAAGAGATTTAAATCCTGCTTTTAAATTGTTGGGAAAAAAGCTAAAAAACGGCTCTACCCAAAGGTAAAACCGTTTTAACTGACTTTATTTAAATTCTACTTGGCATAATCAACAGCGCGAGTTTCGCGAATAACTGTTACTTTAATTTGGCCTGGATATTCAAGTTCACTCTCGATTTTTTTGACAATATCCCTTACCAATCTAACAGCTGACAAATCATCAATCTTATCTGGCTTAACCATAATCCGAATTTCACGACCTGCTTGTATAGCAAATGACTTTTCTACGCCATCAAATGACTCAGCGATTTCTTCCAATCGTGTTAATCGCTTAAGATAGCTTTCCAAGGTCTCTCTGCGAGCTCCCGGCCGCGCAGCGGATACAGCATCAGCTGCCGCTACAAGTACAGCCTGGACAGTTTTAGGTTCTTCATCACCATGGTGGGCACCAATTGCATTAATGACTTCAGCAGCTTCACGATACTTTTTAGCTAAATCAGCACCAATTGTAACGTGAGGTCCTTCTACTTCATGGTCAACTGCTTTACCAATATCATGAAGCAAACCAGCACGTTTAGCTAACATTACATCTACTCCGAGTTCGGTTGCCATAACTCCAGCTAAATGTGCAACTTCAATGGAATGCTTAAGTACATTTTGACCATAACTAGTACGGTATTTTAATCTTCCGAGAAGTTTTATCAGTTCTGGATGCAGACCATGAACTCCAGTCTCAAAAGTAGCCTGTTCGCCTGCTTCCTTAATTTTCTGTTCAACTTCTTTTTGAGCCTTTTCAACCATTTCTTCAATGCGGGCTGGATGAATGCGACCATCAACAATAAGCTTTTCCAGTGCTATTCTAGCAACTTCCCGCCGCACAGGATCAAATCCCGATAAAATAACCGCCTCAGGCGTATCATCAATAATCAAATCAATACCAGTAAGCGTTTCAAGGGTTCGGATATTGCGACCTTCTCGGCCAATAATCCTGCCTTTCATTTCATCATTAGGCAAAGCCACTACAGAAACAGTAGTTTCTGCAACATGGTCAGCAGCACACCGTTGAATTGCTAATGAAATAATTTCTTTGGCTTTTTTCTCCGCTTCTTCTTTAGCCTGTTGTTCGAGTTCCTTAATAAGCATAGCCGTTTCATGCTTAATCTCTTCTTCTACATTGGCAAGCAATAAGCTACGAGCATCATCTGAGGTCAAACCAGACAGTCTTTCAAGTTCAGTAACTTGTTTGGCATAAAGCTCATTGATCTTTTCTTGGCTTTTATCCAAATCAGATTCCTTGCGACTGAGTATCTCTTCTTTCTTTTCCAAAGAGTCGATTTTACGGTCAAGATTTTCTTCTTTTTGTACTAAGCGCCGTTCCAAACGCTGAAGTTCTGTACGACGTTCCTTTATCTCCCGCTCAAGTTCGCTTCTTAGCTTATGAATTTCTTCTTTAGCTTCAACCAAGGCTTCTTTTTTCTTGGATTCGCCCGCCTTATCTGCATCTTCCAATATTTTTCTGGCTGCAGTTTCAGCAGAAGCGATTTTGGCCTCGGCAATATTTTTTCGTACCCAATAGCCTGCGCCAGCACTCAACAGTCCGACTAAAATTGCGGTTAAAATAATTTCTACTATATGTTCCACCTCCTTTATTTACTGTATTAAGGGTAAAGCCAAGTAAACTTGGCTTTTAAAAGCAGCTTTTTAGATGCTTAAAAACAGCATACAAGCTCTCCTAAAAGTTTACCTAAGTAGATTTCAACTTAATTACACGATTGGATAATTTTATTGTAAATGTTTTTCAAATGTGTGTCAAGGAGACATATCCCTAAGCCGCTCTAAAACTTTGGTCACAGTGGTTGCCTTAAACCCTTTACCAGACAGGTGTCGTATTATTTTACGCATGTCGCGACTGCTATCCCGAGCCAACACTTTTGCTGCCAAATTCATAGCTGCCTGGTATTCTAACATTTCATCCCAATCAGCTAATCTTTCTTTAATTAACGCTGAAGACAATCCCCGACGTCTTAGTTTTATGTAAACTTCTTTCAGACTATACTTGCTTACTTCAGCATATTTAGTTAAAAGCATATCACAAAGCGCGGTATCATTTAGATAACCGCGCTCAACGACATATTCAATGGCTTGATTTACTGCAGCTTGTCCATAGCCTTGATTTAAAAGCTTTTGTTCAAGTTCATATTTGCTGTAAGGTCTGTATCTTAGCAGTTTAATAGCAGCTTCGGATATACTGGTGTTCATTCGGCTTCAAAAACCTCATCATTATCTTCACTAAAAGCATCATCTTTGCTTGAAACATTTTCCAGCTTAGCATCACCGGCAAGTAAAACATCACGGATCTTCTTATCAATTTCATCAGCAAGGTTACGATTTTCTTTAAAGAATTCTTTGACATTCTCCCTGCCTTGCCCTAAGCGCTGTCCATTATAAGAAAACCATGCTCCACTCTTATTAATAATATCAAGCTGAACCCCAATATCAACTAAGCTTCCCTCACGAGAAATACCTTCGCCATACATTATATCGAATTCGGCCTGTTTGAATGGAGGAGCTACTTTATTCTTAACAACCTTAACCTTTGTGCGGCTACCGACAACATCGTTACCCTGTTTCAAAGTTTCAGCTTTACGAACATCTAAACGCACTGACGAATAGAACTTCAAGGCACGTCCGCCGGTAGTTGTCTCGGGATTGCCAAACATAACCCCGACTTTCTCACGAATTTGGTTAATAAAGATGGCGGTAGTACGTGATTTGCTGATAATCCCTGTAAGCTTACGTAAAGCTTGGGACATAAGCCTGGCATGCAAACCAACATGGGAGTCACCCATATCACCGTCAATTTCATTCTTGGGCACTAACGCAGCTACCGAGTCAATAACAATAACATCGATAGCGGCACTCCGCACTAATGCTTCCGCAATTTCAAGAGCTTGTTCACCGTTATCAGGCTGGGAAATTAAAAGATTGTCAATGTCAACACCAAGCTTTTTGGCATAAACCGGGTCAAGCGCATGTTCAGCATCAATAAAAGCAGCAATTCCATTCATTTTTTGAGCCTGCGCGATAATATGTAAGGCTACTGTTGTCTTACCTGAAGACTCTGGTCCAAATATTTCAATGACCCGTCCCCGCGGTACTCCGCCGACCCCGAGAGCAATATCTAGCGGTAAAGAACCGGTAGGAATAACCTCGATATTCATTTTGGCAGCGGCCTCACCAAGCTTCATAATGGCGCCTTTGCCAAAATCTTTTTCTATTTGACGCATAGCCATTTCAAGCGCTTTAAATTTATCCATTTCACGATTCTTCTCAAAATCTTTTATCTTATCCATGCATAAACCTCCCCCGACAACTATAATAACAGTATACAAACATCTGTTCGTTTTGTCAATAATATTGCACAGTGAGGTAATTATCTAAAATTACTACTGACGCCCCTTGGCCGGTTCGATATTAATACGATAGCCTTTTATCGTATTTTTGTTCATAACTGACAATACTCTTTCGGCCACCGTTTCAGGTACTTCAACAAAAGTAAACTTATCATAAATATTTATTACTCCGATAATACTGCCTTCAATGTCAGCTTCTTCGGCTATTGTACGCACAATATCCTGCGGCTGAATTCTTTGCGCTCTTCCAGCATTAATAAATAAGCGCACCATGCCAGGTTCGGCGCCGGTATTACCAAATTGATTTTTTTCAATAACAGCTTGTTCTTTGTAGCCTTCTTGAAATAATTTTAAAGCAGCTGCGGCAATATCAATAGGATCATAATCGGCAGCTAAATCAGCTATGATATTGCTGTACGCATCAAAGCCGCCTCTAATAATTGTCTGTGTAAGTTGATTTTTTATAACTTCGGTCTGACGTTCCAGAATATCGGCAGGTGAAGGTAATTGCCGCCTTAATATTCTTGTTTTAACTTCTTTTTCAATGATCTTAAGTTGTCTATATTCACGGGGCTGAATGAAAGTAACAGCAACCCCCTTTTTACCGGCACGACCTGTACGCCCGATACGGTGGACGTAGGACTCAGGATCTTGAGGAATATCATAATTAATAACATGGGTAATATGTTCGATATCCAGTCCGCGTGCAGCAACATCTGTGGCAATAAGTATATCCAGTTTGCCATCCCTGAATTTTTTCATAACTCGATCGCGCTGAGCTTGGCTAAGATCACCGTGCAGTCCATCCGACATATAACCACGTGCCGACAGTGACGCAACTAGGTCATCAACGCCCTTCTTAGTCCGGCAGAAAATAATAACCCGCCCAAAGGTTTCCGAATCGAGTACTCGGCAAAGACCGTCAAGCTTATCGCGAGTTTCATAGTATATCTGATCAATAAGCGGAACAGTGAGCTGTTCTTTACTGATAGTTACTGTTACCCTGTCCTTCATATACTTATTGGCCAAAGCCATAATTTCAGACGGCATGGTGGCTGAAAATAACAAGGTTTGACGTTCAGTGGGAACATGCTGCAGTATACTTTCCAAGTCGTCGATGAATCCCATATCCAGCATTTCATCAGCTTCATCAAGCACTAACATTTTTACATTATCTAATTTAATGGTATTGCGGCGAATGTGATCAAGTAATCGGCCGGGAGTCCCTATTACAACTTGGACACCGGATTTAAGTGTTCTAATTTGTCTTTCTATCGCCTGCCCACCATAGATTGGCAATGTTTTAATCCGCTTGAATTTACCGATTTTAGCTAATTCTTCCGATACCTGGATAGCCAATTCCCGCGTAGGGGTTAGTACAAGTGCTTGTATCTGTCTGGCTTCAGTAATTCTCTCCATAATGGGTATACCAAATGCAGCTGTCTTACCGGTACCAGTCTGTGCCTGTCCTAGAACGTCATTGCCAGCCAACACCAGTGGAATAGTCTGACTTTGAATAGGTGACGGCTCTTCAAAACCCATCTCCGTAATCGCAGCAGCAGTCTTTTTACTCAAAGATATATTTCCAAATAAGGTTACCGTGTCTTTCAAATATAACAACCTCCTATATACTAAGCAAATATTTTCTCAAATGATTTAGGGCCGCTAAAGCCGTCCGATGTTTTATATTCGTACGTGTTCCATTAAAATGGTGTTCAAAACACGTAAGTCCGGCAGGACCGTCAATAGCAATATAAACAAGCCCAACAGGTTTATCGGCGGTCGCTCCGCCCGGGCCGGCAATCCCCGTAACGGACAGGCCAATACCCGTCTGGAATTTCTCCCTGATGCCTCGCGCCATAAATTCAGCGGTTTCGCGACTTACAGCTCCTTTTACGGCGATTGTATTTTCTGGAACACCTACTTGTTCTATTTTGACAGAATTACTATAACACACGATTGAACCTGTCAAATAGCCTGAACTACCAGCAACATCGGTAATAAGGCTGGTAACGAGACCACCTGTACAAGATTCGGCCAACGCTATTGACAAATTTTTATTCAATAATAAATTGCCAACAACCATTTCTAAAGTCTCTTCATCTGTTCCAAAAACATATTCGTCAAGCTCGGGACGAATTTTATTTTCAAGAGCATCAATTAGGTTTAAAGCCTCCGCCTCATTCTCTGCTCTTGCAGTAATTCGCACGTGAATCTCACCATTTCTAGCTAATAACGCTAGCGTAGGATTGGATTGGGCTAAAATATATTTTTTTATTCTTTCCTCTAATGATGATTCGCCGATTCCATAGGTACGAAGAACTCTTGATACGATAGATCCCTGAATACCAAAACGTTCTATTAAATAAGGAACAATCGATATCTTAAACATAGCTGATAATTCGTGAGGCGGTCCAGGCAAATTTATAATTATTTTCCCTGTTGACTCTTCTTCAACTATAACGCCCGGTGCTGTACCGCAAGTATTATCAACAATTTTCGCCCCTTCAGGCATCATCGCTTGCCGTAAATTATTATCCGGCATGCAAAGATGTCTTTCAGCAAAATACTTTTCTATCCGCTCTGCGCTTGCTTGATGCAAATACATTTTTCTCTCAAGCAAGGAAGCGGTTACTTCTTTAGTGATATCGCCTTGGGTTGGCCCCAATCCTCCACTAGTTATAACAATATCAGCTCGTTCTAGCGCTGCTGTGAAAACATTACGCATTCTTTCCCGGTTATCTCCGACAGTTGTCTGATATAATACGCTAAAACCAAGTTCATTTAAACTGGCAGCTAAGAAAGGCGCGTTAGTATTTACTATTTGGCCTAAAAGCAATTCAGTTCCTGTGCTTACTAATTCAACAATCATCTCATTCCCTCCTAACACTAATTGCATTCGCGCACAAATTGGCAATTCCTTTATGATTTAACAAAAAATAGCAGAGCTTGGCAGCCTCTACTATTTTAAGCTAGCATTATATTATTATGCAGCTAGTCTAGCTTTCTCTCAGCCAATAAATCATAAGTAAATCCTTGTACAATCTCTGCTTGAACCATATCTCCCGGAACTAGACCTGCTGCGTTTTCTACAAAAATGCGACCATCCACATCAGGAGCTTCACGATAAGACCTGCCAAATGCTACGTCAGGCTGTTCTTCATTATGACCTTCAATTAGTATTGTTAGTGCTTTACCTTCCATAGCATGATTCAATTCTTCAGATATCCGGCACTGTAAAGCCATCAATTCATGATATCGCTCTTCTTTGATATCGTCAGGTATTTGTTGCTCAGATTTTCCCGCAGGAGTATCTTCTTCTTGCGAGTAGGTAAACACACCAACACGCTCAAATTTCTGTTCCATCATAAATTGTTTTAATGATTCAAAATGAGTATCTGTCTCACCTGGGAAGCCAACTATAAAGGAAGTACGAATAACTACCCCGGGAATGGAAGAGCGGATCTTGTTTAGCAACTTTTCAATATCAACTCGCGTATCACGGCGATTCATAGCCGACAATATCTCATCATCCGCATGCTGTAGAGGTAAATCAATATATTTGCAGATCCTAGGTTCCTTAGCAATGAGTTCGATCAGTTCATCAGTAAAATACTTCGGATAACAATAGAGAAGGCGGATCCATGCAACTCCTTCAATTTTTACCAACTCTTTGAGTAATGTAGTTAGTTGCGGCTCTTCATTTTGATCGCGACCAAAACTAGTTGTATCTTGCGCAATAAGGTTTATTTCTTTTACACCCTTCTCGGTAAGTTGTTTTACCTCATTAACAATCGATTCAATTGTACGGCTCCGATACTTTCCGCGTACTAAGGGAATTACACAATAGGAACAACAATTGCTGCATCCTTCCGCTATTTTTACATAAGCACTATAGGAGGGAGTAGTAGTAATCCGGCTCATGTTCTCATCATAAATAGTGTCTAGATCACCAATGAGCAAGACACGTTCACCAGCCAAAACTGCGTTAACGGCTTCCATAATCCTATGCCATGCACCGGTACCCACAATAGCCGATACTTCATGCAATTCATCTAATAGCTCCTGTTGGTAACGCTGACCAAGACATCCGGCAACAATAATACCACGACATTTGCCTTCCTGTTTAAACTCAGCCATCTGCATGATAGTTGATATCGATTCTTCTTTGGCCGAATCGATAAAGCCACAGGTATTAACAATTAATATATCGGCATCTTGAGGGTTATCTGTAATTACAATATCATTGTCGGCCAAAATTCCTAGCATTATTTCAGTATCTACCAGATTTTTGGCGCATCCCAAACTAATAAATCCCGCTTTAAGCATTATTGTCCTCCTAGTTTATTCCAAGCCGGGCTTGAACCCATTTATCAAGTAATTTGCGTTGCTGTTCTATAGTATACATATCATGATGATCTAATAACTTTATATTTTTTGCGGAATTATCCAGATTTGTTCGTAGTTCCGGATTAGTCGGTAAAAAATAGAATTTGTGCTGAGCCATTATGGTCTGAGGTTCAGCCTGGGTAAGCCAATCTATAAAACGCTTGGCTTCAGTAGCATGAGCAGCGCCTCTGATTAGCCCCGTTCCTGTCAATAAATAAGCAGTGCCATCCTCAGGATAGATAATTTTTACCGGGAAACCATCTTTTACATAGCGCATAGTTTCACTCTGTACAGCAACAGCAATATCTACTTCTCCCATGCTCGCCATCCGAGCTGGTGTCGCTAAAAATTTTGCATATTGAACAATATGCGGATGAAGTTTTTTTAGAAAGTTTAAAGTCTGCTCTTCACCATTAGCGGCAACTAAAGTATATAAAAGATTTGCGGCTGCATCCGCTGCAATAAAATCAGTCATACCCAATCTCAAATTGGTATCCGTCGACAAGTCGGACCATTTTGCCGGTTTTTTAGTAACCGAATTAAAATAATCTTGATTTACTGCGAAAACTACAGGATCGTACCAAATGCCAACCCAATAACCGTCTGTGTCCTGGAACTTGCTCGGTATTATGTCAGTATACTCCGATTGGTACGGTATCAATAATGCACTATTTCGAGCTTGCTTCAGCATTCTACGATTAGTAAGAATAAGGTCTGCCTGAGGGCTGGCCGCCTCATCAATTAAGCGATTAAATAACTCCTTTTCGTTAAGAGGAGTTATATTCACCTTAACTTTAGCACTTTTCTCATATTCTTGCGCTAATACAGCTACCTCTTCAACTGGCAACGTTGTATAAACATTAATACTGGTTAGTGCATTTTTATTATCTTTGCCGGCATAACCTACTAAATAAGTAGTACCAGTAATTGTCAGGATAACCAAAAAAAACGATATCCAAAGTAATGGTAAATAACGTCTCATATTGCCTCCGCTTCCTAGTTCACTTAAATTGACAGATAAGGCAAACATATATACTATACCCTTTATTTATTCTTTATGCAAGCCTTAAATTCCTTTTACACATAATACAGTTATTTTAAACCGATTCCGCCAGGCCCGAAAAGTAATTGATTTTAAAAAAGGTCGTTGTATGATAGAATTAAAATACTATGAAAGGAGTTGTTACCTTGCAAGATAAGCTTTCTTTTTGGTCTTTTCTCCATCCGGATTTGACCTTACGATTATTGATTATCATTGGTTTTTTACTCTTAGTAGCTATTGGTTATGCGTTTGGCATTTACGATGGATTTATACATAATGACACAACTGCTACTTTCAATTCTCTGGCCGCGCTGCTCTTGTACGCGGTTCCAGCCTGGGGCTTACTGAAACTCAAACGTTGGGCACGTTTATTTGAATTAGTCCTATCCATAATATTTGTAGTCATCGGATTTATAGTCATGTTTGGTTACAATATGACTATGGGTGTTTTAACGGTTGTCCCCCATGGACTAATTGCCATATATCTTTTATCTGACGATTGCCGCCGCGCATTTGGCTTAATAAACAAAGCAGACTAGATTTTTCTAGTCTGCTTTGTTTTATTATGTTGGGTTCTGGACGGAGCCAAACGCCGTTTTTTGTTTACCTTTTCAGGCTGTGCCACAGCAATGTTTTGCTTGTTCCGCGGAGGTCGGATTAAGCATTTCGCTTCATATCCGATTAAATCTTGCCGGCCAGCTTTGACAAGCGCTTCCTGCACTAACTCGTAATTCTTAGGATTCCGATACTGCAGCAATGCTCTTTGTAATCGCTTATCATGTGGAGTTTTGGCAACATATACCTTCTCTTCTGTTAGTGGATTAACACCCGTATAATACATACAAGTTGAAAGGCTGCCAGGGGTAGGAATAAAATCTTGAACTTGCTCGGGATTATAACCGGTATCCCGCAGAAATTCAGCCATTTCAATGGCTTCTTTAAGCCCAGAGCCAGGATGACTGGACATAAAGTAAGGAACTAGATATTGCTCTTTCCCCAATTCTTTATTAACTTTTTCATAGGCTTTTTTAAACTGCATATAGGTTTCTTTTCCGGCTTTTCCCATTAATTTTGTGACCTTGGGAGAGATATGTTCAGGGGCTACTTTTAACTGACCACTGACATGATGTTCACAGAGTTCACGCAAAAATTCCATATCGTTCGCAGCCATCAAATAGTCATACCGCAATCCTGAACGGACAAACACTTTCTTTACTCCCGGAATTTTTCTGATTGCCCTCAGCAGTTGTAAATATTCAGTATGATTCGTATTTAAGCTTTTGCAGGCATTAGGAAATAAGCATTGTTTGCCTCGACAGGTTCCTCGATCCATCTGATGCTCACAGGCGGGCTGACGAAAATTAGCGGTAGGACCACCTACATCATGAATGTATCCTTTAAAATCTGGCATTTTAACAATTTCTTGAGCCTCACGCAATATAGACTCTGTACTTCTTGCCTGGATTATCCGGCCTTGATGCGCATATAGGGCGCAGAAAGAACAACTGCCATAGCAGCCGCGATGGCTAACGATACTAAATTTAACTTCTTGTATAGCCGGAATACCACCGGCCTCTATGTACGAAGGGTGATATGTTCTTTGATACGGCAAATCATATATTTCATCCATCTCCGGAGTAGTAAGCGGCATAGCGGGCTGATTCTGTACTACAAACTGCTCACCATGACCTTGTACCAAAATTTTACCCCGGATAGGATCCTGTTCTAGATATTGAAACTTAAACGCATTTGCAAAATCTTTTTTACTATTAACAACATCTTGGTAACTTGGTATTTCGATATAATCCCAGAGATGCTCTAGCGTTTCGGTACGATAGCACGTTCCGGCTATATCTCGGATATTTTGAATACTAATGCCGGCCGCTAATTGTGTGACTACTTCTTTAATTTGTCTTTCACCCATACCATAAATCAGCAAATCGGCCCTGCTATCAACTAAAATTGAGCGGCGTATACTGTCTGACCAATAATCATAGTGGGCAAACCGCCTCAAGCTGGCTTCAATTCCGCCAATAATAAGCGGAGTATGTTTCCAAATCTCCCGGATACGATTGCAATAAACAATTGTCGCCCGTTCTGGCCTAAGTCCCGCTTGGCCACCGGGCGAATAATTATCGGTACTGCGATATTTTTTTGCCGCTGTATATTTATTGAGCATGGAATCTAAATTGCCAGCTGATACTAAAATTCCAAGTTTAGGCTTTCCCAAACGCTTGAAATCATTTGTTGATCGCCAATCCGGCTGAGCAATTATTCCTACCTTGTAACCCCATTTTTCCAATAGCCTGCAGATAATAGCTGGTCCAAAACTAGGATGATCAACATATGCATCCCCACTCACAAATAAAAAGTCCAGTTGATCCCAGCCCCGTTTGGACATATCGTCCTTAGTCATTGGTAAAAAATTTGTCATAGCGGTAGATTAACCTCATTCCTATTACTATTGTGCAACACCTGTCAACGTAAATGTTTTGACAACAACGTCTCCATTTCCGCCGATTTTTCCAACTGGACTACTATTGTACGTTAGATCAACAGCACCCGCATTACCAAATTTAGCGACCAGCTTATTGGATGCTTCCCAAGTCAATGATTCGCCACTTTTAGGAGTTCCTTCATATACCTCTTTACCATCTGCTATTATTTGTGTCCAACATTGGGAATTATATTTTGCTGTTACTACTACTTTATTTGCTGTTTTTGTTGGTGCCACAGATTGATTAGCTGGAGTTTGCTGGGGGGGCTGCTGCTGCTGTGGTTGCTTAGACTGTTCCGGTTGCTGAGGGGCGGCCGATTGCGGTGGTACAGGAACTGGGTTTTCACTTCCGTTTGACCACCAAACTACTCCGGCTACTACGCCGGCAGCAACAACTACAACTCCAAGCCATTTCAAAGTGTTACCACTCTTTTGAGAAGTTTCTACAGCAGGTTCTTCCTGGATTGCGGGTGGTGGAGCATCTTCTGTTGCCTGCGTTTTACTTTGACGATATATATCCATTACTTGTTGCGCGTCAAGACCTAAAAAAGTAGCATAGTTACGGATAAATCCCTTTAAATACACTTCACCAGGGATAATCCCGTAGTTTCCTTCCTCGATAGCATTAAGATACAACCCTCTAATACTTATAGCACTTTCAACATCTTTAATTGATAGGTCTTTTTTTAAACGTTCGGCGCGTAAAAGTTCTCCTACTGTTTGCAAAACAACTACCTCCCCAACTGTTGTAAGTATTGGACTATTTTTTCAGTCGCTTGCTCCATGTCATCAGCCTTTACCCATAAATCGTAACTATCTATGTCTGATTTTTCGTACCCGTACATTGGATCGTAGTAGTCTATAAGAAGTGTTCTTACAATTTCTTGTATTTTACCCTCGTTAAAATCAGTCAATAGTTGGTCTGTCTTTTTATTGCCAAGGCGTCTGCGCAACGATTCTATGCTGGCAGCTATTGCTTGCCAATTATCGTTATATATATCCAAATATTCTTCAATCAACCGTTCTACTCTTACTTCTATATCAGTAGATATCAATATTTTTTTACCTTGCTTCATAGCAGCAAACAAACAATCTGGTAGATATACGTTGCCTATACGTTTACTTTCGCACTCAACCACGATATAAGGCTTATTGTTTAGCTTTTCAAACGCGGTTAGTAAATCAGCGTCAAAATTTTGCGCAGTCGCCGGCTTACCTAATCCGATCTGGCCAAAAACCGATCCCCGGTGATTAGCCAGGTTTTCCAGGTCGATTACGGGAATGTCCCGATTCGCCAATTTTTTTAAAATTGCGGTCTTCCCAGTTCCCGTTGAACCGCAAAGGACTATTACTTGCGGCTTGAATTTAAAATCTTTCAGTTTAGTTAAAAGGTATTGACGATACGCTTTGTAGCCACCTAATAGTTGTGAAGCAGAAATCCCCATCATTTCGAGTACGCTTACTATGGATTTAGAGCGCATTCCTCCTCGCCAGCAATACACTACAACTTTTTGTCCGCTTTTATAAAACTGGCGAATTTGCCCCACTATACTTGGCAATTTTGCTGAAACATAAGCTAATCCTAGCTCTTTTGCCTCTTCGGCTCCAACTTGCTTATAAGTTGTACCAACCTCAACTCTTTCGCTATTTTCGAATAACGGAATATTTACGGCATTAGGAATGTGCCCCACTTCATACTCAACAGGGGAACGCACATCTATAAAGACCGGATTATCAAGGGTTACGGCCTCTTCTACTCTTATAATACTATGCAAATTTAATCACCACTACTATTCTACCCTGTCCCCAAATGCGATAAGCATAAAAAGAGAGTTATTTCTTAAAATATCTTGAATAAACTTGTTCTGATGTCATGATAATTTCTCGTGCTTTACTGCCAAGATTGGGTCCCACAATCTTCATCTCTTCCATTGTATCAATGAGTCTTGCGGCACGTGTATAGCCGATACGAAATTTGCGCTGCAACATGGATACCGAGGCCTGCCCCGTTTCGAGCACCATAGAGACAGCTTCTTCAAGAAGCTCATCTTCAAAGTGAGCCGGTTCCTCTTTACTGGAACTGCCTGTTTCAACAGTGGTTATGCCCTCGTTATATTCAGGTTCTGCTTGTTCCTTAATGTAAGATACCAGATCTTCCACTTCGCTATCCCCGATAAAGGCCCCCTGTATCCTTATTGGTTTTGAAGCCCCTACAGGGTAAAATAGCATATCGCCTTTTCCTAAAAGTTTTTCGGCTCCGGGCATATCCAGAATTGTTCGCGAATCGACCTGAGATGAAACAGCAAAAGAGATCCGTGAAGGTACATTAGCCTTAATAGTACCAGTAATAACATCTACGGAGGGACGTTGCGTTGCAAGCACCAAATGTAATCCGGCTGCTCTTGCTTTTTGAGCTAACCGGCAAATAGCATCCTCTACGTCAACTGGGGCAACCATCATCAAATCGGCAAGCTCGTCAATAATTATTAAAATTAGTGGCAACTGCCCTTCCGGGTGAAGTTCATTATAGCGGGCAATATCACGTACTCCTGAAGTCGCAAAAATTTCATAACGGCGTTCCATTTCCTGTACAGACCAATTTAGAGCTGATGCTGCCTTCTTTGAGTCAGTTACTACCGGAGTTAATAGATGTGGTATGCCATTGTAATTTGACAACTCCACCATCTTAGGGTCAATGAGCACTAATTTCACTTGGTCGGGACGAGATTTAAACAGAATACTTGTTATTAACGTATTGATACAAACACTTTTGCCAGAACCAGTTGCGCCCGCAACTAATAAGTGCGGCATCTTTGCCAAATCAGCAACAATTGGCTGACCTGCAATATCCTTTCCTAAACCTACCGTCAATCCGGAAGAGGATCGCTGAAATTCATCTGTTTCTAGCACTTCTCGCAAAGCAACACCTGATAGTTCTTTATTAGGCACTTCAATTCCGATAGCGGCTTTGCCGGGAATAGGCGCTTCAATGCGGACTCCTGATGAGGCCAGCTTTAGTGCTAAATCATCCGCTAGGTTAACTATCTTACTTACTTTTACACCGGGTGCCGGCTCAAGTTCATACCGGGTAACAGTAGGCCCTTGGCAAGTATTTATGACCCGGGCGCTGACGCCAAAACTGTCCAGGGTTTGTTCTAATATACGTGCATTATCAGTAACTTCTTTAGGTACTTTATTGAGGCGTGGACGATTAGGCTTTTTCAAAATTGAAACAGGAGGTAAGCCGTACTCGTTATTTGTGGAAGCCGAAGACTTATCAACTGCAAATGAAACCTGCTCAGACTGCGCCTTGGGAATACTGTATTCATCTTTAGGCTTAGGGTTTTCTTTTTTTGGGGGACACAGGTCAAATTCAGGCCGGTTATCCCTTTGCTGATCGTAGAATTTAGGCTGACCTGGCGGTTCCTCTTGATCAGAAAAAACGTTTTCCGCCGAGGCCGCTATAGCTTCCTTAGCCGAAGCTAAACTCTCAACTGCCCTATCTTTAGCAGTTACTAGTGTTTCAGCTAATGACCACTTGGTAGTCATAATAATGGAGCAAAGCACTAACGCAGAAAGTACAATAATTGAACCATGTACTCCCAATAGTTTACGTAAGGAAAAAAGTATCATACCTCCGGTAAATCCACCGCCGGAAACTAAGCTATCAGGCAGTATTTCTTGGCCTACAGGAATTTTAATATGATGATAAATAGCTAAAGTCACAAAATATAGCAATAATAAGCCCCAAAATTTGATTGTGTAAGAAATTGAATTTTTTGCGACAATATATTTTAGGCCGACAATAAATAATACTAAAGGTACGACAAATGCACCTATTCCGAACGTATATTTGAGCATTTTAGCAATAAATAGCCCTAATGGACCGACATTTAAACCTAATATGCTAATGAATGCTAACAGCCCACCGGTTACCATAGTAATACCAAATAATTCATGCCTTAATTCAGGAGTTAAATGGGTCAACCATTTAGGCAAAACATACCACCTCTAAAAGTTTTTGTTCTACACAACGACAAAAACTCCTTTATTTTAGAAGAAAAACTTGGTTAGGCGATTATAAAACCAGCTTTTTTTATAAAGAAAACACGGCTTGCACCGAGCCTTTGGCGAAAGTGGAAGTCGATGTTGCCCTTATCCAGGCGAAAGTCAGACTTTCTATCAGGATATCAAAAAAACGCTCTCGTTATGAGAGCGTTTCGATCACTGGTTTATAAGCGATAACGGTACCAGGCTGCAAATCGCCTGATAAATAGTCGGCGGGATTGGTGGAGAGCAAACGAACTACCCTGAGTTGAGTAGATGACAATCTTTCCGCCATTACTTTTTGACCATAGTAGTCGATTTCTTCATAGGCAGAAACTTGACTGTCCGGATCAGCAAAAATCAGTTCTTCCGGAACAATTGTCCAGAGAGTCATTACTGCTTCAGCCCCTTGCCATCTTTATGTTCTTTGTATGCGGTTATAAGCTCCTCCAATCTGCTTAGGGCTTGAGATACACCGCCTATTTCATCAATGAGACCATATCTCACAGCATCATTGCCACCGACAGATGTACCGATATCCCGTGACAGCTCACCAGTTTTAAATAACAGTTCTTTCCACTTTTTCTCACTGATATTAGAATGGCTAACAACAAATCGATTGACTCGTTCCTGCATCTTTTCAAGGTAATCAAACGAACTTGGTGCACCAATTACCAAACCGGTAAGTCTGATTGGATGAATGGTCATGGTTGCACTTTCGACTATAAATGAACGGGTAGCTGATACTGCGATCGGCGCACCAATGCTATGCCCGCCGCCGACGACGATAGAAACAGTGGGTTTAGACATACTTGAAATCATTTCAGCAATAGCAAGTCCAGCTTCTACATCTCCACCTACAGTATTAAGGATAAGAAGCAATCCATCAATCTCGTTTGATTGCTCTATCGCTACCAATTGAGGCATTACGTGTTCGTATTTTGTTGTTTTATTTTGCGGTGGAAGTACCATATGACCTTCAATCTGCCCAATTATAGTCATTACATGAATATTAGTTTTAGCAGTTGGTATTTCGGTAGCTCCTAATTCCTGAATGTTTTCGGCAGGTCCTGATTTTTTAGCTTGCCTGCTTCGTTTGGGAGTTTCACTTGGAGGCGGAGTTACGTGCGGTTCTTCAGGATTAACCCCTGGAGGTGCAACTACCGGATTATCATTAACTATCATTTGAGTATCCCCCTACTGATTAGCTAGTCAATTTCTTTATCACATATAGTATTAAGCTCTAATGCGAATTTCATACGGGGTAAACCAATATAAAAAGCCTTGATATACTTCGCCAAATAGCGAAATATGATCAAGGCTCTTGTTTACACTTCCATAATTATCGGCAAAATCATTGGACGGCGGCGGGTACGTTCATATAAATATTTACCTAACGTATCACGAACATTGGATTTAATGGCAGCCCATTCGGTAACACCATTAAGCTCACACTTTTCCAAAGCCTGTTTTACCCGTTCTTTAGCATCTTCCATTAGTTGCTCAGATTCACGAACATAAACAAATCCCCGCGACACAATATCTGGTCCTGCAGCCACTTGACCGCACTGTTTGTCCATAGTAACAACAACTATTAGTATACCATCCTGAGACAGTTGTCGACGATCGCGAAGAACAATGTTACCTACATCTCCTACTCCCAATCCATCAACAAGCACATTGCCTGAAGTAACCTTTCCTGCTATACAACCCTTTTCTGCAGTGAATTCCAAAACTTGGCCGTTTTCAGCAACAAAAATATTTTCTTTAGGCATTCCAAGCGATTGTGCTAATTTTGAATGTTTTATCAAATGTCGATATTCTCCATGTACTGGAATAAAAAATTTGGGTCGTATAAGGTTATGTATTAACTTAAGTTCTTCCTGGCTTGCGTGCCCCGACACATGAATACCCGAAGTCGATTCGTATACGACCTCGGCACCTTGCTTGAAAAGATAATCAATGGTACGGGAAACCAGTTTTTCATTACCCGGTATAGGTGTAGCCGAAATAATTACAGTGTCACCCGGAATTATTTCAACCTTTTTGTGATCAGACATTGCCATTCTGGTTAGAGCCGACATAGGTTCCCCTTGACTACCGGTTGTTAAAATAACTACACCAGATGCCGGATAATTATTAATTTCATCGATATCAATGATAACTCCATCCGGCACATTTAAGTAGCCAAGTTCTAACGCAATAGTAACTACATTAACCATACTGCGACCAAGAATTGCAACCTTACGTCGGTACTTGCATGCGGTATCAATAGCCTGTTGAATACGATGGATATTAGAAGAAAATGAGGCTATAATAATCCGTTCTCGCGCATTGCGAAAAGTCTCATCGAAGGTTACCCCTACTGATTTTTCGCTCTGAGTATAGCCAGGCCGCTCGGCATTAGTACTATCAGCAAGTAAAACCAAGACACCTTGATCACCTAATTCGGCAAATCTATGGAAATCAGTTACTTTTCCGTCAACGGGAGTTTGATCCAGCTTAAAATCACCAGTATGAACAATTACACCAACAGGGGTCTTTATAGATAACGCCACCGCATCCGCAATGCTATGACTTACCCTAATAAAGCCAACCTCGAAATTGCCAATCCGTATTTTATCGCCTGGTTTTACCGGAATTAAATGATTTGCCGGAACATTACTTTCTTTCAAACGTCCCTCTAAAATTCCGAGCGTCAAACGAGTACCATATACCGGCACATTAAGCTGTTTTAATACATAAGGCAAAGCACCGATATGGTCTTCGTGACCATGTGTCAATACAATAGCCTTTACTAAATCGCGGTTGTCCAGTAAATAGGTAATATCCGGTATAACCAGGTCAATCCCCAGCATGTCATCTTCCGGGAACATTAAACCTGAATCAATAATTATTATTTCATCACCGTACCGAACAACCGTCATGTTCTTGCCAATTTCCCCCATGCCGCCCAAGGGAATTAATTGGACCTTGTTTGGTTGTCTTGCCAAAAAAACATACACCTCCGCTGATCTAAATTAATTCGTTCTAATAAGTTGTAAACCGCCCGTTCGTTTAAGCATCAAACAAAAAAAACCGGCCGTCCAGTCCACTTGTGAATAATTATAACCCATTTAACTTCCTGTGACAACAAGTGGCAAATCTCGTTCGGCAATATTATATGCAATTACTGGCTATACATGCAAAAACCGGTAGCTCCGCTACCGGTTTAACTTGCTTTTATTTACATTTATAGAGCCCCTACTGTTTGCATTACACTTTTTATCTGCTCTACTTCAGCATCAGTAGGCGGAACGAGCGGTAATCTTAATGGTCCCGCATTTAGACCAATTAAGTTTACAGCCGCTTTGATAGGTATCGGATTTGTTGTAACAAATATAACTTTGAAGAAAGGTATAAGCTCTAGATGAATGGCTTGTGCTTTTGTCATATCACCAGCAAGAAAAGCCGCAATCATTTCTTGCATACGTTTTCCTACAATATGCGAAGCTACACTGATTACTCCGTGACCACCAACAGCCATTGCGGGCAGCGTCAGACCATCATCACCGCTGTATAATAAAAAATCATTAGGAGTTATACGCATAATCTCGGACATTTGATCTAAACTGCCACTTGCTTCTTTAACAGCTACAATATTTTTAATCTCGGCAAGACGCGCAACTGTAGCAGGCAAAATATTAGAACCAGTGCGTCCAGGAACATTATAGATAATCAGTGGCAAATTAGTGGACTCGGCAATCGCTTTAAAATGCTGATAAAATCCCTCCTGCGGCGGCTTATTGTAATAAGGACCTACAAGCATAGCGCCATGTACACCAATTTTTTCAGCCTCTTTTGTTAATTCAATAGAAGCTTTGGTGTCATTTGAGCCTGTTCCGGCAATAATAGTAGCTTTGTCACCGACCGCTTCCATAACTGTTGCATATAATTTTAGCTTCTCTTCCTTACTCATAGTTGCGGCTTCACCAGTACTCCCGGCAACAACCAATCCATCAGAACCATTATCGACTAAATATTTAGCTAAATTAGCAGCTTCTGTAAAATTCACACTGTAATCAGTATTAAACGGAGTTACCATTGCTGTTAGGATTCGCCCGAAATTAGTCATAAAACTCTCCCCTTTAATTTGATAAACCGAACTTTTCATGAAGAGCTTGAACTGCCGCCCCAACATCGCTTCTTGGAACTAGTACGGAAATTGAAGTATGCGAGTCGACGGTCTGCAAGATAGCAATTCTATTCGATGATAATGCTTCAATAAAACTTGCCATAACTCCAGGAACTTCACGCATCCCGCCGCCAACTACAGATACTTTGGCACAATTCTCCAGAACTGCAATTTCATATCCTTGCTGCCTGAGTTTCGTTGATGCTTGCTCAGCATGCTCCGCATTAATAGTAAACATAATTTGTCCAGGATGAACATTGATCAAATCTACGCTAATGCCATTATCAGCCATTGTTTTAAAGACTTTAAAGCTAGCGTCCCCGCCCATGGAATCATCAAGATGTACTTTTATCTGAACAATATTAGTCAAATAGGTTACACCTGTTGCTACCCGGTCAATTACTTCAGCCCCGGCTGGGTCCTCTTTAGCAATATGAGTAATAAGGGTACCAGCTGCATCGGTAAACGTCGATTTAACTACTAGTGGAATATTCTTTTGCATTGCAATCTCGACAGCGCGGGGATGAATAACCTTCGCTCCTTGATGAGCGAGTTGGCAAACTTCCCCATAACTAATACATTCAAGAATTTTAGGGTTATCGACTATTCGCGGGTCGGCCGTCATTATTCCATCAACATCTGTATATATTTCCACTAATTCAGCATTAAGAGCAGCTCCCAGAGCAGATGCTGTAGTGTCACTACCGCCACGTCCTAAGGTAGTAAATTCATATTCAGGTGTCATCCCCTGGAACCCGCACACAACAGGTACTTTTCCTTGTTTTAAGAGGCTATTTATCCGGGTAGGATCAACTTTCAAAATCCGAGCATCAGTAAAATTAGTATCGGTAATAATCCCGGCGTGTCCCCCTGTTAGCATTACCGCATCCATTCCCGCAGCCTGCAGTGTACCAGCCATAACAACTGCCGAAATCATTTCACCGCAATACATAATTTGGTCAAGTTCGCGTGCGGCGATATTTTTATTGGCGGTCTTAGCAACACCAATCAACGTATCAGTAGCGTAAGGAGCACCTTGCCGTCCCATTGCTGATACCACAACTACTGGACTATATCCTTGCGAACGCGCTTTTTCAATCTTGCGTAGCACAAGTTCCCGCACTTCGGGTGAAGCTACCGATGTTCCCCCGAATTTCTGGACAATTATACGCATTTTCTACACCTCAAATTAAATTATGCTCGATCATATATTCAGCAATTTGCACAGCATTAAGCGCTGCACCTTTGCGAATTTGATCACCCACTACCCACATATTCAGACCATGAGGCACAGTCTTATCCACGCGGATGCGGCCAACAAATACTTCATTCTTATCAGAAGTATATAAAGGCATTGGGTACAGCATTTCAGACGGGTTATCTTGTACAATTACACCAGGGAACTTAGCTAGTAGTTGTTTTGCTTCTTCAGGAGATAATGCATCAGCTAACTCTATGTTGATTGATTCAGAATGACTGCGATATACTGGTACTCTTACCGTCGTAGCGGTTATTCCTATAGAATAGTCATTTAAAATTTTGTGAGTCTCATGTACCATCTTCATTTCTTCTTTTGTATAATCGTCTTCCACAAAAACATCAATTTGGGGTAACAGGTTAAATGCTATCTGATAATGTTTTGGTAAACTAGCACTTGGCAGAATATTAGCTTCAACAGAACGCCCTTCTACAAGTGCTTTTACTTGATCTGTCAGCTCGTCTATCGCCTCTTTACCTGCACCGGACACTGCCTGATATGTCGACACAACAATTCTTTTAATTTTAGCAGCATCGTAGATAGGCTTCAAAGCCATAACCATAATAATAGTGGAACAGTTTGGATTAGCGATAATTCCTTTATGATTTTTTATAGCTTCCGGATTAACTTCTGGTACTATTAATGGTACATCAGGGTCCATACGGAATGCGCTGGAGTTATCGATAACAACGGCACCCCGTTTTGCAGCCTCAGGTGCTAACGTTTTACTTATTGAACCGCCGGCAAATAAAGCAATTTGTACATCTTTGAAAGAATCTGGTGTTGCCTCCTCAACTATGTAATTTTTATCCATAAATTCAATAGTTTTGCCGGCAGAGCGTTCAGAAGCCAACAGCTTCAATTCATTAAACGGAAAATTGCGTTCCTCAATTAGTTTCAAAAACTCTTGGCCAACAGCTCCAGTTGCTCCTAAGATTGCTACATTATACTTTTTCATGCAAACCACTCCCCCATAATTTTAACATTATCTTGTGCTACTTCGCCAAACTTTAGCCCATTATATGCTCAAGACCACAAATCAGTCCATCAACAGTCAGTACTTTTTTACAAGCCAGTACAACACCTGGCATAAATGATTCCCGGGATATTGAATCATGACGAATTGTCAGCGTTTGGCCTAAACCGCCAAAAATCACTTCCTGATGAGCAACATAGCCTGGTAGTCTAACACTGTGCAGCCTAATCCCGGCCAAACTGCCTCCTCTGGCGCCAGTTAACTTTTCTACCTCATCAGGATGTCCTTGGCGCATCTCACCACGGACATTAGCAATTAACTCTGCCGTTCTAAGCGCCGTTCCCGAAGGAGCATCCAACTTCTGGTCATGATGCATTTCAATAATCTCAACATGTGGTAAATATTTTGCCGCTTCCTGCGCTAATTTCATCATCAAAATCGCACCGATTGAAAAATTAGGCGAAATAATTGCATTTACCTTAGAAAATGTACATAATTCACGAATTTCATTAATATTAGCTTCAGTTAGACCAGTAGTTCCAACAACTGGGCATACTCCATTCTTAATAGCATGTGTTATATTATTCATTACTGATTCCGGGTTAGTAAAATCAACCATAACCTGTGGTTTTGTTTCATTAATAACAGTAATTAGGTCATTGCCCACAGTTACTCCTGTTTTTCCGGCACCAATAATGTCTCCTACATCAGCAAAATCCGAGTTTATATCCACGGCTCCGACTACACTCAACTGTGGATCTTTATGAACCGCCCGTAATACTTCCCGTCCCATCTTACCATAAGCACCGCATACCATCACTCTAATCAAGCGCTATGCACCTCCTGTTAAAGATAACTTGACTAAGCCAAGTCCTGCGGGAGCAATCTGCTCCATCCAATTTGATCTATACCAAAAGAATATAACTCTTGGTAGAATAAATAAAAAGCAGCCAGTGAGCGCATTTCTCACTGGCTGCTAATACAGCCTTTTCTGACCATAGGAAAATATATCTATACTTCCCCCGACCAGATGAGATAGCGCTCCACCAAGTTATGGTGACAGTCTTAAACCTATTTGATGTAAGACCAGTAAGAAGACTCGGCAGTCTGTTCTTACTTCGGCGGTTACCCCTTTCCTTTCAGTTCATTGATGCCACTCTCCCTGAAAGTACTCTTGACTCCCGCACCTCTACTTCATCCTGTACAGGATGTTGCTTATTCATTTTATACACATTTTATACTAAAGGTTCCAACATTGTCAATAAATATTGAAAAACTGTAATAAATCTTACTAAAAGGTTCTATTTAACTGCATGCATCTCAACATCTTTAGCGCCGTTTTGTCTAAGAACCTGAGCCGCTTGATTCGCTTTATTTGCATCAGAACGAATAACCGCTAGTATTCCGCCCTGAGCTACTTCTTGTTCATAGCGTCTGCCTGCCTCTGCCGGAATACCCCAGTCAATTAAGCCCCCAGCAATACCCCCAGCCACTGCTCCACTCAAAGCAGCTGCGATTGGGCCTGCCGCAATTACTGGTCCCACGCCTGGAATAGCCAAAGCACCGGCCCCTAAAAGTAGTCCCCCGATACCACCGAGGGTTCCTCCTGTTAGAGCACCATCAGTAATGTCATCTTCATAAAATTCGTTATCCTGCCGATCTTTCTTATTATGATTCTTAGATACAATATTAATTTCTTCTGTTGTAAATCCTTGATTTCTAAGGGCACTAACCGCTTGTTCAGCATTGGACTTAGAGTTAAATACTCCTATTACGCTTTTCACGTTTTGCTGATTGCCTTGTTGTGATGCATTAGCATTGGCATTGGCTTGTTGGTTTACATTGCTTCCTGCCTGGGTTTGCGCATTTGTATAACTACCGACCAAGCCGTTTCCTGCCTGTCCCGAAGTTTGAGACATTGTTTGGTTTGAAGTCCGATTGTTCATATTACCATTATTTGTCATTACCATCAATAAAACCTCCTAACATTAGTCTTATATGCAACCTAATGTTAGGTTTGACCAGCAGCAAACTTTTTATTCTCGGCTAAGCCTTGAATAAATGCGATCATAAGCATTATTCAAATCGACAATTACCACTTCATCGCCAATGCGCTTAATAGCTTGCCAAGGGATCATGGTTATCTGACCATCACCCAGAAAGTTAAAAATTGCCTTTTTCTGAGGCAATAACAACCCCCCGATAACACCCGTCCGACTGTCGAAAGTAAGTTCACACTCACCAATAATACCTAATCGAGCACCATCTCCCAAATTTATAACTTCTTTACCAGCCATTTCACTTATGCGCATACCTTCACACCTACTTACCACCAAAGATTTTGATAAATACCGGTTGAATAACCGCTACGCCGACAGCAGTCATTGCCAAGGGATCGAAAGCGAGAATACTAAGGGTTATTCTTTCTGGCAGATCAATTTTTAAAAATGAAACAATCATTACCATGGAAAGATATACCCCTCCGGCTGTAGCTACTAAATCTTGTATAGCAGTAGAAACAGGAGATGGCTTGGGTTCAAATTGCGGTGCAGTAGAATCTAAAGATGCACGGAAATGATAGACTCGCAACCAAATCGATCCCAGAACCATAAGCAATATTAGAACCAATATTGCCCATGTATACATAGTAGCACCCCCTAACTGCTTCTACCAATGTATATGGCGTTCTGGAATAAGTTATGAAAAAACTTCGAAATAACCTATTTATAATTTATAGCCCGGTACTTCCTAGCCCACCCGAACGAATTTCTGTGACATAATCATTATCGATTTTTAAATATTTATAAAAAATACCTTGTGCTATTCTAGTCCCTTTTGTTATAGATACAGGCTCAGCACCATGATTAAATACGCCAATAAAAATATGACCTTCATTCTCTGAATTATTATAGTAATCAGCATCAATAATTCCTTGCCCATTAATTAGGCTTAAACTCTGCTTTACGGCTAATCCTGACCGAATATGAATACCTAAATATTCGTCATCTTGCATATAAGCTTTTATTCCAGTCGGAATCAAAGTAACTTCACCGGGAGTTAATGTAACATCCTGAGCGGCAGTAATGTCATAGCCGGCACTCCGAGTCGTTTTACGCACAGGTAAACTTATATTGCAGTCTTTATATTGAGTTACTACTTCAAACCCTCTTATCATCTATATTTTCCTCTCATATATGTAAATTTTCAGTGATGCTCAAATTATCAACCGGCCCTAAGGCTGTAAAACATAAATTTCCACTGGAAAACATCTTAGATATCATTTGATTGACATCTGATAAGGTTACCTTATCAATTTTAGTTACAACCTCTTCCAAAGATATAAACTTTCCTAGAGTAACTTCCATCTTGCCAATACGTGACATTCTACTGCTTGAGCTTTCTAAGCCTAAAAGCAATCCTCCCTTTATCTGCTCTTTGGACTTAATTAACTCCTGTTCTGTTACCCCTTGATTCTTCAGTTCTTTCAAATTTGCCACAATCAAGTCTAATACCTGATTTAGGTTACTGGGCCGCGTACCAGCGTATATAGTAAGAAGTCCCGCATCCCTATAATTGCTTTGATAAGAATAAATAGAATATGCCAAACCTCGTTCTTCGCGAATAGTTTGGAACAGTCGGGAACTTATTCCCCCGCCTAAAATATTATTAAGAATATGCACCGGATAAATTTCCGGATTATCCTGGGGTACGCTTAAAGTCCCTAAACATACGTGAACTTGTTCTGTGTCTTTATTAATAATTGTATTAGTAGGCACAAATGTTGGCGCGGTTATCTCGAACTTTCTCCGTTGCCCTTTCCAATCGCTAAAATAACGGGATGTCAACTTTACCAATTCATCATGAGTTATATTTCCGGCTGCTGCTATTACTACATTATCCGGTGTATAAAAATCCCGGTAATATGCCCTTACTATATCCTGATTGAACCTTTCAATTGAACTAATGGTACCCAAAATATTTCTTCCCAGCACATGGTCAGGCCAAATAGTGTCTAAATGAATGTCGTGAACTAATTCATCCGGTGAATCCTCATACATGTGAACTTCTTCAAGTACGACTTGGCGCTCCTTATCAATATCGTCTTCAGCAAATTTGGACGCTAACAGCATGTCACTTAAAACATCCATAGCCAAATCAGCATGAGAATCCAAAACTTTTAAGTAGTAGCAAGTGCATTCCTTAGCGGTGAATGCATTAAGCTGGCCACCCACAGCGTCTACGGTTTCGGCAATTTCTTTAGCGGAACGACGGGCTGTTCCTTTAAACATTAGATGTTCGATAAAGTGTGACACACCATGATTTTGATCCTCTTCAAATCTTGAACCCGTCGCAATCCAAGCTCCCATGGTAACCGATTTAACATACGGAATGGTTTCAGATACAACGCGTATTCCATTAGGTAGTACTGACTTTTGATACATAAATTCTCCTTTTTCAAAGCCAACATCAGGCTCTACAATTTCGCTATAAATGCTTAAAAACTATCTGTCTTCTATTTAATATAGCACTTGCCAAGTTAAATATATTCTTTATTATACCTAAATTTACTAAAGAAAAAAACAGAGATATTCGGTTACGCTTATCTCTGTTCCAAAATAATTATAAAGTAAACTTATCTTCAGATGGGGGTTAACCCCATCTGAAGGTTAGTCGCCTTATCCAGACTTAACCGCTCTCAACTCCCACTTGGGGAAAAAAGAGTCTTAGAGCGGGTTAGTCCTCGGATAAAACTAACTGTTAAAATACTTGACTATCCCATTAAAGATTCCTTGCGCAATTTTATTCCGGTAACTATCGTCCTGTAACTTAATAGCTTCGTTAGGATTAGTAACAAAACCCATTTCTACTAATATACTTGGCATTGTGGTATTACGAAGTACATAGAAAGTAGCAGGAGAAGTACCTTTATCAACTGCACCGGTTTCTCTAATAATATTGTCTTGAACCTCTAGCGCCAGCTTAGACGACTTACCGCTAGGGAAAAATGTCATGGTACCGTAAATGGAGGGATCGGGATTCGAATTTGAGTGGACACTAACAAACATGTCTGCATTGTTAGTTTCGGCAATATCTACCCTTTTAGCTAATTCCTGTCCTAGTGAGCTACCCTCAGGTGCAACTGTTCGGTCTGTTTCTCTAGTCATAACTACTTTTGCACCGGCTCTTGTCAGTTTGTCTCTTAATTTAAGACTAACGGCTAAATTATTATCAGCTTCTCTAGTACCATTACCTACCGCACCAGGATTACTGCCGCCATGTCCAGGATCAACAACTATCGTTTTTCCTCGTAAGACACCACTGTCGCCAGTAGAAGTTGTTCCGTCGTTAGGCGGAAGCGGGGTTACTTTTACCGGATTGTTTGGTGTAGTTGTGGTCGCCTTTCCACCACCGAAAATATTTAGTATCGGCCCAAGAATCTTATCAAACAGTAAACCAAAAATCTTTTCAAAAACATTTGATCCGCCATCGGATCCTTGAACGGTTGAAGCTCCCAATGTTCCTATAACATTATCTAAAGATGCGGCATAACTTACTTGTACAGGTGCTATTATATTAAATACTAAAACAAACAGCATAGCTAGTACCAATATCTTATTGCTATACACAATGAACCTCCTATTTACATTTAGTAGCGGATTACTTATTAAATTGCTTCCTTAAAACATTCCAAGCTGATGGATCTTCTTCACCAAGCTTCCACATAGCTGCACCAGCAATATCATACTGATTAATAAGTGCAAGCTTGTGGTTTAAGCTTTGGCTATTTTCAAACCAAATGGTATGAGCTGTACCATCGGTCTCAGCATAACTAAAATATGGTGATTGGGAAGCATCATCCCACTGAACTGTTTTGCCGTAACGCTGCGCTAAATCCATAATCGCTTTATATTCTAAGGACTGAACCCCCTTGGCTGACCAATCATAGCCATATGCGGCAATACCTAAATAAAGCTTGTTTTTAGGAATAGCTTTTAGCGCATACTTTACATTTCGTTCTACCCAATTAATATCGGCAATCGGGCCTGCCCCGCTCCATGTTCCGTGATTGTCGTAGGTCATAATCATAATTTTATCGGCATATTTCGCCAGTTCAGCATAATCATAAGCAGCAGCTACATCATTGGTTTCGTCCTGTTTAGGGAAAACATCAACAGAAACTATATACCCTTGCGGTTTAAGACGGGCATAAAGCTCACGCATAAAGGCCGTCAAATTATCCTTATCTTCCGCTGGCACCATCTCAAAGTCAACGTTGACCCCATCAAGGTTATATTTTTTGATATACTGTTCAAAATTGTCGATAGCCCTGGTTCTCAAAACCGGATCCGCCAATACCGTATGCACTGGCGTTGTTCCGGAATCTTGCTTAGCATTATTAACTAAAAGCAGTACGGTCATGTTATTTTGATGAGCTGTTTTGACCACAGAAGCATGGTCATTGCCCCCTCTATCAGTAACACTACCATCAGCCTGCATAGTAGCCCAAAACGGCGCAATTGTTTTAATTGCATCGGCATTTTTAACCATGGAGTTATAAGAGGAAGTATCTTCCCCCCACCATTCGGCATAAAAACCGACTAACTCTTTGGATGAAGTTAATCCACTGCCAGAATTTCCTTTAGTCGATCCGCCTATGGGAACACTATCTGATTTACCCAGCAATTTCCCCAATAATAGCCCCAGCAGAATATCTAGAAATCCCTTATCTGTACTCAGACTTTTTGTGCCACCGGCGTCAGTAGTTCCCGTAGTTTGTCCAACTAAATCCGATATTGAGAAAGCATATGCCGGAGCCACCGGCAGTATAATGCTTATCAGGAAAGCCATCATGATTATGCATGATATGAGATTCTTATGCTTGTGCATTGTATCAACCTCCTTTAACCAGATAAGCATAATAACGACATGTTATATACTTATGTAAACTAATACTATCACAATCACAGTGTTTTATCAATAAAAAAAGCAGGCTTTCGCCTGCCTATTTATGCTATTTTAATACATCAGATACTGTCGTAATTGTATATCCACGAGCTTTTATTTCGCTAATGAGGCTGGGAAGAGCCTGTGCAGTTGGAGCAGTTGGATGCATTAAAATGATGGCACCGTTATGTAGTTTTTTCAGTACGCGTTCTTTAAGAATTTCCGGCGGTGGTCTTTTCCAATCAATGGTATCAATACTCCACATTGTAGTAGTATATTCTAATTCCTTTGCAGCCAATAGCACGGTATTGTTATATTCGCCATACGGAGGCGCATATAAGTTTGTTTTGATTCCGGTAATATTAGCCACCAGTTCTTCTGTTTTAACGATTTGTTCTTTATTTTTTTCTTTGCTTAAGTTGTTAGGGTGAGGATGGCTATATGTATGATTTCCCAACTCATGCCCTCTATTGGCTAAATCCTTTAGTACTTCAGGATATTTATTTGCCCAGCTTCCGCCGATAAAGAAAGTTATATGAACATTGTTTTCATCCAATGTTTTAAGCATATCAGGAAGGTATTCTTCTCCCCAAAATACGTTACACGCAAAAGCTACTTTTGGTTGAGACTGATTTCCCTGAAATATTGGCGTTGGCGCCTCAGATAGCTGTGTTGTAGTCAAAAACGGTTGAAGATTACCTGACAACATAGCTACCGTCATAAAAACCCCTACAGCAAAATAAACATACCAATGGCGGATTTTTCCTACAAATACCATCTTACACTGCATACTCATCAACTCCTGCCAGCAATTCACATGTATTACAGTCTATTAATGCTAATAATCATTTATGAGCAAAAAAATAAAAGACTTGACATATCGTCAAGTCTTTTTCAGTATACTTATTCGCCTTCAGTCCGGCTCTCTTTCGGTTCAGGTTTTAACAGTTCTTTACGGGATAAATTGATACGTCCCTGACGATCAATTTCAGTTACTTTAACCATAATCTCGTCACCTTGTTTTACAACATCTTCCACTTTAGCGACACGCTCACGCGCAAGTTGAGAAATATGAACAAGCCCTTCTTTTCCTGGGAGAATCTCAACAAACGCACCAAAATTCATGAGGCGGGTAACTTTCCCCGTATAGATTCCACCGACTTCTACATCCCGTACTAAAGTTTCAATGATGTGCACTGCTTTTTGACCGGCTTCAACATCGACAGCCGCAATAAATACCTTACCGTCATCTTCAATATCAATGGTTACGCCTGTCTCTTCGATAATCTTTTTGATTGTCTTTCCGCCTGGTCCAATAACATCGCGAATTTTATCCGGATCAATCTCCATAGTAATGATACGCGGAGCAAACGGTGAAAGTTCTTTGCGAGGTTCTTTAATCGCTTCAAGCATTTTGCCCATTATATGCATCCGCCCGCGCTTGGCCTGAGCCAAGGCGGCTTCGAATATTTCCTTAGTAATACCGGAGATTTTCATATCCATTTGCATCGCAGTAACGCCCTTGGCTGTTCCAGCTACTTTAAAGTCCATATCGCCAAGCGCATCTTCCATGCCCTGAATATCTGTTAAGATGGTATAATTATCGCCATCTTTAACTAAACCCATTGCTACACCGGATACGGGAGCTTTAATCGGAACACCGGCATCCATTAGCGATAATGTGCTGCCACAAACGCTGCCCATAGACGTCGAGCCGTTAGACTCCAAAACTTCTGATACTAAACGGATTGTATATGGAAAATCAGCTTCTGAAGGAATAACTGCCAACAGAGCTCTTTCAGCTAACGCACCATGACCAATTTCACGGCGGCCAGGGCCGCGTGAAGGCCGTGTTTCGCCCACACTAAAGGATGGGAAGTTGTAGTGGTGCATATAACGCTTAGATTCCTCTACTCCAAGACCATCTAAAATTTGCTCATCCCCAATGGCGCCCAAAGTAGTTACTGTAAGTACTTGCGTTTGTCCGCGCGTAAATAAGCCCGAGCCATGAGTGCGGGCCAATAGGCCTACTTCGCAAGTAATAGGCCGTACTTCTTCAATTTGACGGCCGTCCGGACGAATCTTATCTACAGTTATCATTCTCCGTACAATTTCTTTTAGAATCTTCTGGAGCATGTAGTTAATTTCTTTGGCATTATCAGGATAAATTTCTAAGAAGTGCTTTATAGCCTCATCTTTAACCTGTTTAATATTTTCCTCGCGTTGCAGTTTGTCAGAATTAGATACAGCCACCTTTAGCTTATCAGCTACAAATTCCCTAATAGCAGAGTCAATTTCTGTCGGGACTTCATACAACGGTTTTTCCTTCTTGGGTTTGCCAATTTTTGCAATAATATCTTCTTGGAAAGCAACTATTTCTTTGATAGCAGCATGACCAAATAAAATAGCTTCAAGCATTGTTTCTTCCGATAATTCGCTAGCACCTGCTTCTACCATTAAAATGGCATCCTTAGTGCCGGCAACTGCTAAATTAAGATCACTTTTCTCCTGTTGTTCTACTGTAGGATTCAAAATAAATTGGTTGTTTATTAGTCCTACACGGACACCGCCAATTGGTCCGTCAAATACAATGTCGGAAACGCCTAATGCACAGGATGCACCTATCATTGCAGGGATGTCAGGTGGATTATTTTGATCGACCGACATTACAGTAGCCACTACATGAACATCATTACGCAATCCTTCTGCAAACAACGGCCTGATTGGTCTGTCAATTAGACGTCCTGCTAAAATAGCAGCTTCACTCGGGCGGCCTTCCCGCTTGATAAATCCACCGGGAATTTTACCTACGGAATACAACCGTTCTTCATAGTCAACGGTTAACGGAAAAAAGTCAATACCCATTCTAGGTTCAGCTGACTGGGTTGCAGTTACCAATACAGCCGTATCACCATACCGTACCAGTACAGCGCCACTAGCTTGTTTGGCCAATTTACCCGATTCAATGACCAGGGTTCGACCACCTAATTCCATTTGGAATTTGTCCATATTTTATTTTCCTCCTCTGATAAACCCTCTTTTCTTTTAACAAAGATTAATTGTTCGACATTTTTCTTATTATTCCCTTTTTTATTTTTCTTTAACCTGGAAAATAAATAAAAAAAGCGGATAAATCCGCTTTTTATTATTTACGCAAGTTAAGTTTTTCGAGAATCGAACGATAACGTTCAATATCGCTTTCACGCAGATAGTTCAAAAGACCTCTACGCTGACCAACCATTTTTAACAGACCACGACGAGAATGATGGTCTTTTTTATGTTCTCTTAAGTGTTCAGTCAAATAATTGATACGTTCAGTCAAAATTGCAATTTGAACTTCCGGAGATCCGGTATCATTTGCATGCACGCGATATGTTTCAATAAGTTTTTGCTTATTCTCAGGTGTCAACACGATGGTTCACCTCCTTTTTCTACTTATCCCCATTAGCCAAAGATATCGCCGGAGACTCGACTACCCTCGCTATGGTTATCTAGTGAATTAATCACTAAAGACTATATTAACACAAAAATTAGCATATGTAAACCTATCCAGCACTAAAATAATGTTTTCGAGCAAACTCAATATCAGACTTCATTTGTTGTTTCAATTGCTCTATATTATTAAAGGCAATTTCCCCGCGTATACGATCAATAAATTCCACTTTTAACTGTTGCCCGTAAATGAAACGGTCAAAATTCAAAATATGTACCTCAATACGGCGAATTTGTCGAGTGAATGTGGGATTATTCCCAATATTAGCCACGCCTTGTAGTTTTGCTCCGGTTTCATCAATAGCATTTACCGCATAGACACCGTCTGCGGGGATTAATAACTTCTCGGGAATTGCCAGATTAGCGGTAGGAAACCCTAATTTAGTACCTCGTTGATCGCCCTTGACAATTTTTCCGCAGATAGAGGGAAGGCGGCCAAGTAAGTATGCAGCTTGTTTAACTGCACCATCACCAATTAACTGCCTGATAGAAGTGCTGCTTACAATACTTCCTTCAATATCGACCATTTTTACAACATCCACATCAAACCCCTGTGTAACTCCAACACTTGTTAGCATCGCAGGTGTCCCTGTTCCACGATACCCATAGGTGAAATTTTCACCAACGATAATGTGTCCAAGATTAATGTTACTAACCATAAGTGAAATAAATTGGTCGGGCGATAATTGCAAAAGTTCATTAGTAAAGGGAATATTGTATAAAATATCGACACCTAATTCGGCAATTAAACTAACTTTCTCCTGATTGGTGATAATTAACGGCGGGCATTGTTTTGGATTAATGATACTGAGAGGGTGATTGCTAAAAGTAAATACAGAGCTTAAACAATTATCATTTTTCGCTTTTTTTACAGTGTTCGAAATTATCGCTTGATGTCCGACATGAACACCGTCAAAAGTGCCCAAGGCCATGTAAATACGGGGATAATGACGTATGTTTTTTATCTGTGTAAAAACTTCCATAGTTTCGAAATTCTCCTCGTTACCACTTTCTAGAAAAGCTAAGCTCTCTCTAGTAATCTACAGTTCCCAATAGATGCAAGCAATCCTTTAGGGGAAGAAAACACGGCTTGCGCCGAGCATTAATACCTAATTCTGCCTTAAGATATTCTTCTTGTAGGTAAGGAAATGGTCCGGAGCGTTACCGATCCGGACTTAATATTTTAACCGGGGTTATAGTTGGATAATCGCCGGTTCCATATTCCCCCAGGCCTATACCTATGAATTTATTCCGAATATCGTATATCTTTACTAAACCTTCAATAGTTCCGTGATAAATAACAGTACGGCCGTTTTTGATAGCACTGGCATCTCTTTCCTGTAGTATTACAGCCGGAAACTGTGTGAGAACCGTATCTGCCTTCTGTATCACTTGCTCCTTATTCGCCGCAATTTCCTCCAGAGTTCGTGACTGCTCCAAGTGAAAATTCCCGACCCGTGTTCTTACTAAGAAACTCATAACTGCTAAGCAATTTAATCTACGCCCAATATCTGAGCATAAGGTCCGGATATAGGTCCCCTTAGAACACGTAACATCAAACACTAAGCCATGTTCATACTCCGTTACAAGCGCAATAGAACTAATGGTAATACTTCGTGGCTTTCGTTCTACCGTCTCTCCCGCACGGGCAAATTCATACAGCTTTTTACCGCCGATTTTCACAGCCGAATACATAGGAGGAATTTGTTCGTTTACACCAATAAAAGATGCCAATGTTTCCTTTATTTTAGTTACATCAGGTTTAATAAAAGGACTAGTATTTATAATCTGGCCTGTGTCATCACCGGTATCTGTCTCAAAACCGAAAGTAAGTTCAGCCCGATAGCTTTTATCAGCATCTGCTAAATATTCAATAAGTCTTGTTGCATTACCTAAAAATATTGGCAAAACACCAGCTGCCCCCGGATCCAATGTTCCAGCATGACCAACGCGTTTTATACCATATAAGCGACGAATAAAGGAAACAACATCGTGTGAAGTCATCCCTGGAGGTTTTAGAACATTAATTACGCCACTACTCATAATTAATGCCCCTCGAATAGCTGTGTTTTTGCCGCTTCTACAACCAAATATTTTGCCTCATCCAG
>CAZCEN010000002.1:15334-47396 GCA_964497205.1 uncultured Sporomusaceae bacterium | reverse complement strand
ACTCATTTGGTAAATTCCTTCTTACCACACTAAAAAAAGCCTATTTATATTTGTATATCATACCAAAAATATACAGGAAATATGTAAAAAGTACGTGAAAAATGACTAATCTTGTATCAAGTCCTTACAAACGATCGTCCTAAACCACCTCACTCAATCATGAGCAGCGGTAGGATTTATTCTAATTCGTAAATATAACTTAACTTACGCAAAATTTTGTAACAGCAAAAAATTAAATTGGAAACACAATCAGCAAAAGTTATTCGTTCCATCAAAACAAAAAGGGACGTCCATCGGACATCCCTTTGGTTCTAGCATTTCTTTTGATGGTGATAATGGGTATGCAAGAGGTGATGTGATTTCTCACCAAGCGGTTTTCCTAACCAAGTATCATAAAGTTCTTTTACTGCCGGATTTTCATGTGATTTCCGGAGTTCTGAGCATTTATCGCACTCATAAATAGCATCAATACGCTTTTGACGGTGCTCAGCAGAAGTAATTATTGGCTGTCCACCACCGCCGGAACAACCACCCGGGCAAGCCATAATTTCTATGAAATGATAGTCGGCTTCACCAGCCCGGATTTTATCTAAAACTACACGAGCATTTGCTAAAGTATGAGCTACTGCAATTTTAACAGTTAAGCCTTCTTTGACGGTTACTTCAGCTTCTTTGATACCAGTCATGCCGCGAACGTTATGGAATTCGATATTATCAAGTTCTTTACCGGTTACCATCTTAACAACACTACGAAGGGCAGCTTCCATTACGCCGCCGGTAGCACCAAAGATTACACCGGCACCAGATCCGATACCCAGAGGAGCATCAAATTGAGCTTCTTCCAACTTGGCAAAGCTAATACCCGCTTCACGGATCATCCGACTGAGTTCACGGGTGGTCAAAACATAGTCAACGTCCTGATAACCGCTGGATTTCATTTCCGGACGAACTGCTTCTGCCTTTTTAGCCGTACACGGCATAATAGATACCGAAACAATGTCTTTCGGATCAATGCCGGCTTTCTCCGCATAATAGGTTTTGGCCAGCGCACCGAACATTTGCTGCGGCGATTTGGCTGTTGAGAGGTGATCTAAGAGATCCGGATATTTCAGTTCAATGAAATTAACCCAGCCTGGGCTGCAAGAAGTAATCATCGGCAGCGTGCCGCCAGTAGTTAACCGTTCGATAAATTCTGAGCCTTCTTCCCAAATGGTCAGATCGGCTGAAAAGTCTGTATCAAATACTTTATCAAACCCTAAACGTTTTAACGCAGCTACCATTTTACCAGTAACAATGGAACCATGCGGTAAATCGAGAGCTTCACCTAAAGCAACACGTACTGCCGGTGCTGTTTGCACAATTACATGTTTAGCAGGATCGCTGATAGCATTCCAAACTGCTTGGGTATCATCTTTTTCAACGATAGCGCCTGTTGGACATACAGCCGCACATTGTCCGCAGAATGTACAGGCCACTTCATCTAATCCTAAGTTAAAGGCCGGAACGACAGTTGTGTCAAATCCCCTGTTGGCAAAGCTATAAACATGAACACCCTGGCGTTCGCTACAAGCACGAATGCAACGGCCACATAAAATACATTTATTTTGGTCACGGACTATTGATGGATTAGCATTATCTAATGGATAATTTTTCTTTTCACCGTCAAAACGAATTTCTCTCACCCCAAGGTCAGCAGCAATACTTTGCAGTTCGCAATTTAAATTACGCTGACAGGATAAGCAGTCACTAGGGTGGTTAGCCAGCAAGAGTTCAACAACTGTCTTACGCGCTTCGCGTACAGCAGCAGTATTGGTCCGAACAACCATGCCCTCATTTACAGGATAAACGCAAGATGCAACTAAGCTGCGAGCGCCTTCAACCTCAACCATGCAGACCCGGCAGGCTCCTTCTACGCGCAACTCAGGATGATAGCATAAAGTCGGAACTTTTATTCCAAGCGAAGTCGCTGCTTCAAGAACAGTCGATGTCTTGGGTACACTTACCTTTTGCCCATCGATTGTTATATTAACCATTTCCATCGTCATGTCACCCTCTCTTCTCCCAGTCATTTTGCGTCCTGGAGATTCATCAATTCTTAGCCTTTAAGGATTGATTTTAGCTTACATTTTTCGAAGCAAGCGCCGCATTTAATACATTTATCTTGGTCAATCTCATGTTTGACTTTAAGCTCGCCGCTGATGGCTCCAACCGGACAAGCCTTTTTGCAAAGACCGCAGCCCTTACATGCTTCGGTAATGCTGTACTGCAGCAGATTGTTGCAAGCACCAGCCGGGCAGCGTTTTTCTTTGATATGGGCTTCGTATTCATCACGGAAATAATGCAGCGTTGACAATACAGGATTGGGAGCAGTTTGACCTAAGCCACAAAGAGCAGTGGTCTTAATGTTTTTGGCCATAGATTCCAGCAATTCGATATCGCCTTCCCGGCCTTGTCCTTCAGTAATCCGGGTGAGAATTTCCAGCATACGCTTAGTGCCCTCGCGGCAGGGAGTACACTTACCGCAAGATTCTGATTGCGTGAAATTCAGGAAGAACTTAGCAACGTCGACCATACAAGTGGTCTCGTCCATTACAACCAAGCCGCCTGAACCCATCATAGCGCCGGCTTGAATTAAGGAGTCATAATCGATAGGCAAGTCAAGTAGGTTTTCAGGCAGACAGCCGCCGGACGGGCCACCGATTTGAACTGCCTTGAATTTTTTCCCGCCTTGGATACCGCCGCCGATATCATATATAATTTCGCGCATGGTAATACCCATGGGAACTTCTGCCAGACCGGTATTATTAATACGACCGGTAAGAGCAAAAACTTTAGTACCTTTACTGCGTTCGGTACCTATGGAAGCATACCACTCGGAACCTTTGGAAATAATTTGCGGAACATTGGCAAAAGTTTCAACATTATTAATGTTGGTAGGTTTTCCCCATAGACCGGAAATAGCCGGGAATGGCGGACGGGGCCGCGGCATACCGCGTTTGCCTTCAATAGAAGCTAAGAGAGCTGTCTCTTCACCGCATACGAAAGCGCCGGCACCTTCTTTTATCTTAAGTTTAAAGTTAAAACCGGAATTTAAAATATTTTCGCCTAAGAGGCCAAGTTCTTCGGCTTGCTGAATAGCAATTCGTAAGCGCTTAATCGCTAGCGGATATTCCGCGCGGACATACACATAACCTTCGTCGGCGCCAATCGCATAACCGCAAATTGCCATACCTTCAATAATGCGATGGGGATCTCCTTCAAGTACGCTGCGGTCCATAAATGCACCAGGGTCACCTTCGTCTGCGTTACAAACAACATACTTTTTGTCGCCGGGAGCATTGCGGGTAAAGCCCCACTTCATACCTGTAGGGAAACCGCCGCCTCCACGACCCCTCAGGCCGGCTTTCTTAACTTCTTCTACTACTTCCTCAGGCTTCATTTCTGATAAAGCTTTACCTAGAGCTTCATAGCCACCCTCGGCGATATATTCCTTAATATCTTCAGGATTAATATGTCCACAATTATGCAGTACAAGTCGCATTTGCTTTTTGTAGAAATCAATCTCGTTATAGCTAGGAATTTTTTCGTGGGTAAGAGGTTCTGTATATAACAAACGCTCTACGATACGCCCTTTGTATAAATGGGTTTCAACTAACTCAGCAACGTCGGTTTCCTGAACACGAACATAGAAAGTGCCTTCTGGATAAATAATTACCAGCGGCCCCATTTCACAAAAGCCGTGACAGCCGGTTTCAATAATTTTTACTTCTTTATCTAGACCTTTTTGGGCCAGTTCTTCCCGGAATGCGGCTTCAACTTTTTTCGAGCCTGAAGACACACAGCCGGTACCGGCGCAAATAAGCACATGCGCTCTGATATGTTCCATAATATCCCCTCCTGTTACTCTACCAAAATTATTCAGTTATTTTACCGACAGCAAGCTCTGCTACAATCCGCCCGTTAACTACATGTTCGGCAATAATTTTGGGGACATCTGCCGGTGTAACTCTGCCGTAAGTTATCCGTGGCTCACCAGGTCTTACAACATCAAGCAGAACTTCCTTCTCGCACATTCCGATACAGCCTGTCTGGCTAACTTTAACATCTTCAAGCTTCCGCTTGGCAATTTCTTCTAAAACAGCAGTCATAACCTGGCGGGCGCCAGCAGCAATTCCGCAAGTTCCCATGCCAATAATGACTTGAACGCCGCCTTCGTGGCGTAAGTTATTTTGGGTTTTAAGCTGTTCACGCAGACGTTTCAAATCCTCAATTGTTTTCATCTTTAGCACCTCCGTACAAATTGGTTATATGATCTGACAAATATCCGTGCAACCAAATTAATACATCTGGTTGAGTTAATGGGATACCCTCCAAAGTATTAGCTAACTCCTGGGAAGAAACCGAAATACTCCTGCCATTAACAGTATGATAATATAAAAAATGCAATGCGGGATTAGCAACAAGTATAGTCTTAATTGTTTCTATTAAATTTCCCATAGGTGGCCTATCCAAATGGCTGTGCTGATATTTAGCCTCAACTACCGTACCTTTTCCAGGCGTTGAAGTAAGATTAAGATATCCTCCACAGCGTTTCGTAGACATGTCCATTAGCGGCAACCCCAACCCTATCCTTCGGGTAGTCCTAGTGGTAATGAAGGGATCTATAACTAATTGACGCATTTTTTCGTCCATACCCCGGCCATTGTCAGAGACCCTGATAACCATGATATCTTTAGTCATATCTTCAATAATATCTAACTTTACTGATGTCGCCCCGGCCTCAATCGAATTCTGAACTAGGTCAAGTATATGAAGAGATATTTCACGCATTAGTCAGTCTAGGCGTATTTAGCCAATAACTCAGGAATTACTTCGGGAGTCAGGCGACCGTGGGTATCGTCATTGACCATAAGCACCGGAGCCAAACCACAGGCACCGATACAGGCCACTGTTTCCAATGTAAATTTAAGATCAGGAGTTGTGCCTCCGGCTTTAACTTGCAGGCTATCTTCCAGGGCTTTAAGAATGCCTTTCGCGCCACGTACGTGGCAAGCGGTCCCTTGACACACACGGACAATGTTTTTCCCACGGGGATTAAGATGAAACTGAGCATAGAACGTTACTACTCCATAAATCTGGCTAACTGGTATGGACATTTTTTCTGCGATATGCTTGATAACTTCTCTAGGCAAATAACCATAAGCATTCTGTGCTTCCTGTAGTACTGGGATAAGAGCACCTTTTACACCCTGGTATTTTTCTAGAATTGCGTCTAGTTGATCCAGAGCTAGCTTACCTGCTTCGCCGCCGCCACAGCAGCATTTAGTTTCCTTGTCGCTGTTCATGTTAACTCCTCCTTATGAAAAAATCGCAGTTACGGATGATGACGCTATAATAGTGGCTCAAACCACCACCTTTCGTGAATTTTGAGCTAATAATGCCTGACGGATTTCCCCTATTGTTGGTTGTTCCAGATAGAAAGTTGTTTTTGGTCCGTTAATAAAATCGTCCATTACATGTGCATCCGAGGCTGTTATTACAGGCAGACGACCAATCGCAGGAATACGCTCAGCCGCATGCGCTATACTCATATTTCTTGATACCTCAACAGCTGCCAAATCAACATCAGGCGGGATAAAACCTAATTGTGAAATTATACTATAGGTTGGCCTATCTACATGGCTTGCAATACATATTCCACCAAGATTTTTTACTTGGCTAGTAATTTCACTGACGCCCACAGTTAACGAAGTTAACAATAATTCAGTCTTTTCAGCAATAAAATTATCTTCAGCATCAACTATAAACTGAGCGCCAAACCGGTCAGCATCATTAAGTCTACCTGACATATGGCTCTTAATAAATTGCTCCCATGCTTTAAGCTGTCGCATTTTTTCAAATAAGACAATGAGGTGAGCTTCTTCTTTGCTTTCCACTTCCATTCCAAGCAGTACCGTAACTTCAGTGCCTTTTGCAGCTTCCAAAGCAGCTACTACATTATCGCAAGCATTATGATCTGTAATGGCAATTATATCGACTGCATGTTGTACCGCATGCCAAACAATGTTACGCGGTGTCATCTCTACAGCTGCACAAGGCGACAACAGTGAGTGAACATGGAGGTCTGCCACAAACTTGCGCATTATTGTCCCATAATACCCAGTTTGTATAACCGACCTACTACTTCGAATGTGGAAAGTGACGTTGTTAGGATGACAATCTCCTCGGCCTGCGCCTTGCGAATAGCGTCCTGATCAGGCTCTACTCCCCCGGCAATTATAACAGCAGTTAGGTTAGCAAGGGATGCCACCGCTACAATATTCTGGTGTCCCTGCATAGTTACCCATATATTACCGGCACGTGCTTGCCCCATGACATTACTCAGTAAATCGGAAGCATATCCACCGCTTATTTCCTTACTGAGGTTAGAATGACCAGATACTACTTGTAACGGTAAAGTTGTTGTCAATTCTTGAACAGTCACAAATACTCCTCCCAACACCAATTTAATAAAATTGACTATTTATCTTGCTCTTGTTCTTGCTCTTTATCAAGCGGCGGGGGCAACTTATCAGCTAAATTAACCATTTCGTAGGCTAAATCCCGCACCTTTTTCCTTAAGAGAAACAGGCAATCAGTCATACTTGCCCGCCCTTGAACTATATCTTCAGCTAACGCTTTACAGTTAGGCGATCCACATGAACCACAATCAAGACCAGGTAAATTCTTCAATGTTGCATCCATCATTTCGATTTTGGACATCGCTTTAGTAATATCAGCATCTAGCCGCATTGCCGGCTTAGGTTCAATCGCCTTGCGTCCGGCTATGCCAAGTTCAAATTCCGAATAGTCAGATCGCGGGGTTCTCCCAAATTGAGGATCTAGTATTTTCTTTTTTTCAATCCTCTGTTTCATTCGGTGTTCCGCAACATATCGGTTTTCAACAGTTAAAGCCCCGCCAATGCAGCCGCCGGCACAAGCCAATACCTCAACATAATCCACATCTTTAAGCTTACCTAATGCAACTTGCTCTAACACATTAATAACATGGTGAATATCATGCACAATTAAGACGTTTTCTACACCTACAGCCGACGTTTCTCCCCCCGGTACCGCCCATCCGACACCAACCCAGGAAGCTTGGCGGCGGGCATCCTGACTATCGGCATGTACCACCTTAACTAAATCAGAATATATTTTATTAATAGCAATTGCCCCAGTAATACTTGATTTTTCCGTTCCCAGCGGTTGATTTACCGCTGTCATTTTTGCAGGACAAGGCGTAATAAACCAAATCCCGATATCTTCCGGTGCAAGATCATGCAAGTTCTCCGCCTCGGCTCTGGCTAACCGGGCAGCTACCTCCACAGGAGCATCGAAAGGAACCAAATGGTCAATAAGTTCAGGGAATTTGACCTGAATAAGTCGGACAACTGCAGAACAGGCTGAGGAAATAGCCGGACGATTAATATCAGAACGTTTGAGGTAGTCTCGGATTGCCAGCGAAACAATTTCTGCTCCATGAGCAACTTCAAACACTTCGTCAAACCCCAGTTTCAAGAGTCCGGACAAAATAGCTCTAACTGGGATATCTGCGTTAAACTGGCCATAAAGAGATGGTGCTGGCAATGCAATATTGTGCTTATATTTCTTTAAATCGGCCAATTCATCAGTAACGGCAGTCTTGGCGTGACCTGGACAGTGGCGGATACACTCACCGCAATCAATACATCGGGAAGAGGTAATATGAGCTTTCCCGCCACGGATTCGGATAGCTTCAGTCGGACAACGTTTCGTACAGTTTACACAACCCTGGCATTTTTCAGACGTTATTCGCACTGAATGATAACGTTCTTCCATCACTTTCACCACTCAATCTTATTCTATCTCTTTACTAGTGATAGATGATCATACTAAGTTTTGTTCCCGTTCCTGTCACTGTTTTTATATCAAATTTGTCGGTACACCGCGCTATATTAGGCAAACCCATTCCGGCACCAAACCCCATTTCCCGTATGTGATCCGGAGCAGTAGAATATCCCTCTTTCATTGCAAGGTTAATATCGGGAATTCCCGGCCCTTCGTCCTCGACCTTTAATTCGGTTCGGTCAGGAAAAATTTGAGCTAAGATATTCCCGTGATAAGCGTGAATAATAACATTCATTTCTGCTTCGTAAGCACTGATTGCAATCCGGCGAATAATATCGGGGCGCACCCCTAGTTGCTGAAGAGTTCGTTTAATTTTGCTTGATGCTTCGCCGGCGCTATTAAAGTCTGCACCTTGTAATTCAAATTTTAGTGCTATTCCTTGTTCTGGCAGCAATGTGCTTCCTCCTTTGGCGAGCACCCGGCCAGGCCGTCTTTATACAAAACACCGCAAGCTTCATACATTTGGCGCTGGGTTAAAAGTAAAGGTATTCCCATCTTTTCGGCCATTTCAATTACTTCTGGCGGCGGTCTTTTTCCGCGTACAAACAAGATACCAGCCAAATCACTCATTTCAGCGGTACGAATCACTTGAATGTTGGTTAATCCTGTTAATAAGAGTGCGTTCTCTTTTGTAAAAGCCAAGACATCGCTCATAAGGTCTGAGCCGCAAGCGCTTCTTACTTCCCGTTCCAGCGATTCCATTCCGCAGAGTACCTCAGCATCCAACGCCTTTCTTATTTGGATTAGCTTCACCACGGCACCTCCATGAGCCAAGATTATCAATACTTGTGTGAAATTTCACAAAACTATACATAAAAAATTAGAGGGGTACGTAGCCCCTATATGTCCACATAATAACCCTATCAATTCTGTTTTATTCGCGTTACTTGTTATAAATCCTGCTGGCATTTATAAAATAAATTGCATAGAAATACAGGTTTGTGCACACACCTCAAAACGCATTCCATATTACTGAACTATCGGCATTTACTTTGCCCTACAGAAATAATAACAGCGTTTAAGAGCCAAAACAACATTGACATTTGAATATTAAACATAATGTAATCAGTAAAACCATTTACTGCTAAACCAACCACTGCCGCAATTACGCCAAGCATAAGTCCGGCTACCTGCTGATTTCTTGTTTGACCCAATATATCTATAGCTTTTTTAGTATGGCAATAAATAATTCCCAGAAAAACCAGAAGTCCCGGAATTCCAATCTCGGCAGCAATATGTAAATACATGTTATGGGCATGCACTATCCGTGCCGCCGGATTATTCAAAAAAAAGTCATATTCTGGGTAAACCATCCAGTAAGAGCCCCAGCCAATACCAAATAACGGATTATCTAAAATCATAGCAATAGTACTTTCCCATAGCGCTAAACGTAAAGTGGAAGAAGTATCGGTTGGATTAAAAATAGAGACTAATCGTTCTATAACTGCATCATGGCAAACCAGAGCAACTACTGGAATTAATAAAAACACCCATAATACTTTTCGATTATATAAACGCCCGCATACAGCAGTAACTGCAACTAAACTAAGCCATGCGCCTCGTGAATAAGTAAGCACTAAACAAACTCCTAACAGAAAAACAAGAGCAAACAATAGCAGTTTTCCTTGCATAGATTCCATGTGAAGTCCTAAACCAACTGCAAGAGACATAACTACCACTAAAAAACCTGCCAAAAGATTGGGGTTCTGCAAGGTGGAAAAAACTCTTACTTTGAGATCTGGAAACTGCTCACCATCCACCCATTGGAACGCGGATATGTCCACACCATGTATGTACTGATAAAATCCATAAAAGGCAACTAGCAGAGCCGAGATTAATACTGCCCATACTAAACGCTGCACTTGCTGTAGTGAAGTCAGATTATTAATAACCAAATAGTAAATTATTATGTATCGACCCATTAAGTGATAGTAGTTGTAAAAGCTAAACCCCTTATCTGGCGAAACAATTACCGAAGCTGCAGATAAAAGAACTAAAAGCGCAACAGCTACATCAAACGGTGTTCGCTTGAAAAGCACTTTTTTTATAAGTACCATTTTGCCGATCCACAAGGCAGTACCTGCACCTAAAAACAAAGTGGCAACATCCAAGGACATTGGCAAGAAAAAGGCTACCGCCAAAATACAGTGTTCAATAAAATAATCCAAGCGATACTGGGTCCGGCTGCTGTACGAGTATGCAATATACACAGTTTCCACCTACGGTTTCAAATTTTACTAATTATTCATATAATAGTTTATTTAATAATCGCAATTTAATGTTATGTATGCTAAAGGTAAACCAAAAAACTGGCGCTTGAAAAATTACATCCAAGCGCCAGTTTTTATTATATACAATTACGTTACATTTGTCTACTTCTTAAGATAATTTGACGGGCTTCACCAATTAAATACAGCGAACCAGCGACACACACCACACCTTCAGCACCCGCTAACTCTTCAGCTCTGTCAATACCTCCGTCAATTGAGGCAGCTGCCTCCACATGACTTGCCTCTATTTCCCGGGCTATCTCTTCAGGCGTTGCCGCCCGGTAGGAAAGCGGCTGAACAGTGACTACAGCATCTTCAGGCCGGATCAGTTCACGAATAATGCCCGATACATCCTTGTCGCGCAAAATTCCTAGAGCAAAAGTAATCTTCCTGCCTGGGAATACCTGATCCAGGTTCTGTCTAAGTACCCGGGCACCGTCCGGATTATGCGCCCCGTCAATAATAATAACCGGGACCCCGGGGAAAATTTCAAAACGTCCCGGCCAGCGTACAATCGCAAGCGCAGACTTTATCGCCTTTATAGTGATACGATGTTCACCCGCAGCTAAAACCAGCGCCGCAGTAACAGCCACAGCACTGTTCTCTACTTGGTGACATCCAATAAGATTGAGCTCAGTTTCAACTAGGCCAAATGCACCCGCGTCAATCGCTACCCGCTGCTTACCATTCTCAAATCCTACAAATCGACTATAAAAATGCTCTTCTTTGGCATATAATCGGGAACCCTTTTCCACCGCTGTACGCTTGATAATATCAAGCGCCTCACCCTTGGCCGCAGTAACTACCGGTACACCGTCTTTTATAATACCGGCTTTATGCCGGGCGACATCGGCAATCGTGGACCCGCAACGATCCGTATGTTCGAGTGTAACATTGGTAATGACTGATACCTCAGGAATAATGACATTCGTCGAATCCAGAAGACCTCCCAGTCCAACTTCAATTACGGCATATTCAACACCTATGGCCGCAAAATAGTAAAATGCAGCTGCTGTAATTACTTCAAATTCGGTCGGCTGTTCAAATCCTTCTGACAACATTTGTTCAACAAATTGACTGGTATACGTAATCGCCTGGGCAAATTCTTCTTTGCTCATCTCCTTGCCATTAACTACCATCCGTTCGGGATAGTCAGTTAAATGAGGGGAAGTATACATGCCGTTTTTTATTCCGCTGGCTGTCAAAATAGATGCCAGCATAGCTGTTGTAGAGCCCTTACCATTAGTTCCTGTAACATGGATGGTTTTGAAACGACGTTCCGGATGCTGCATAAGTTCAAGAAGCCGCTCGATGCGGGCCATTCCCAGGTTAATACCGAACTTACTCAGGTTTTCGAGGTATTTCATCGTTTGTTCATAATTCATATGCTACACCTCCAATTTTATTGGGCAACTGACCGCTATAAATGGAGACTTAGTTCAGATGGGGTTTTTAACCCCATCTGAACCTTAGTCGGAATTATCCAGGGACTTAGTCGCTCTTACTACCACCTACAGAGGCGGGAGTCTTAGATATAATTAGTCATCGGACAAACTAGCCAGATAAACCAAGCGCTCTTTAATAGTGGCTTGCTTCTCTAAATACTCAGCTTGTTTTGCCTTTTCTTTTTCGATAACGTCGGCAGGAGCTTTGGCAGTAAACCCGGGATTGTTCAGTTTTCCTGCTATCCGCGCCAATTCCTTGTCTAAGTTGTCGAGTTCTTTGTTTAAGCGTGCATTTTCCTTCTCGACATCAATTAGCCCCTTGAGCGGCAGGTAGATTTCTACCCCGCTTGCTACAGCCGTCATGGCGTTTTCCGGTGTAGCTGCATTAGCTGCAAGAACTTCAGCCGGATCAGCCGCAGCCAGTATTTTGATATATGCAAGATTTGCTTCTATTTTACTTTTAAGTTCATCAGATGCAAACTTCAGAAAAACTTGGCTCTTTTTACCAGGTGGTACATTAACCTCAGCCCGCATATTCCGGACAGCTTTAATTACTTCCATGATAACGGCCATAAGCTGCTCATCTTGAGGGTTGGCAAGGGTTGCATCTTCCACAGGCCAGTTCGTTGTCATAATGCTAACGCCCTGATGCGGCAGATTCTGCCAAATTGCCTCAGTAATAAATGGCATGAACGGATGAAGCAGTACTAAGGTATTCTTTAAAACATAATTAAGCACATATTGAGCTACTTTACGGCTTTCTGCATCTTCTGTATTATAAAGGCGGCCTTTAGCCAGCTCAATATACCAATCGCAAAACTCATTCCAAATAAATTCATAGACCATCCGGGCAGCTTCTCCCAACTCGAACCGTTCGAGATTACGGGTGACATCAGCTACTGTTTGGTTATAGCGGCTCAAAATCCACCGGTCTGCTAATGTAAACATGCTTGCATCAGGTGTAAAAGCAGAATCAAAACCTTCCAGATTCATAAGAACAAAACGGGAAGCATTCCAGATTTTATTGGCGAAGTTCCTGCTGGATTCAACTCTTTCCCAGTAAAAGCGCATGTCATTACCAGGTGTATTTCCTGTTACCAGCATGAACCGGAGGGTATCGGCTCCGTACTTATCACAGACTTCCAGCGGGTCAATGCCATTGCCAAGGGACTTACTCATCTTACGCCCCTGGCTGTCACGAACTAAACCATGAATAAATACATGGCGGAACGGAATTTCTTTTTTAAACTTAAGTCCCATCATAATCATTCTGGCTACCCAGAAGAAAATAATATCATAACCTGTTACCAGGACGCTGGTAGGATAAAATTGCTTTAATTCGGCAGTATCTTGCGGCCAGCCCATGGTGGAAAATGGCCATAATGCTGAACTAAACCAAGTATCGAGCACATCAGGATCTTGCTCGACCTTTCCACCGCATTTGGGACAAACCGTAATATCTTCTCTGGATACCGTAACTTCTCCACATTCGCAATACCAGGCGGGAATGCGATGCCCCCACCAAAGTTGGCGTGAGATACACCAATCACGGATATTATCCATCCAGTTGGTATAGATCTTGGTAAAACGTTCAGGCACAAATTGAATTTCACCTGAAGTTACTGCTTCGATGGCCGGCTTAGCCAGCGGCTCTATCTTAACAAACCATTGTTTTGATACAAGCGGTTCTACAACAGTTGCACAACGCTGACAATGGCCAACAGCATGGCTATGTTCGTCAATTTTTACAAGATAGCCTTGGTCTTTAAGATCACTGGTCAACGCCTTACGACATTCATAGCGATCCATCCCGGCATATTTACCAGTATCAGCAGCCATGGTTCCGTCAGGGTTCATAACAATAATTTGAGCAAGCTGATGCCGTAAACCCATTTCAAAGTCATTCGGATCATGAGCCGGCGTAACCTTTACCGCACCAGTACCAAAAGACGGATCAACATATTCGTCTCCCACAATAGGTAGACGCCGGCCTACCAGCGGCAGGATAAGGTATTTGCCAATCAGATGGTTGTAACGGGCATCATCCGGATGAACGGCCACACCGCTATCTCCCAAAATAGTTTCCGGACGTGTAGTTGCAACAGTTACATATTCATTGTCAGTGCCTTCTACCAAATAACGAACATGATAAAGATTACCCGGTTTTTCTTCATGTTCAACTTCAATATCGCTTAACGCAGTATTACAACGCGGGCACCAGTTAGTAATTCTGTGTCCTTGATAGATAAGACCTTCTTCATACAGACTGACAAAAACTTCACGAACCGCTTTAGAACAGCCTTCATCCATGGTAAAACGTTCCCGCTCCCAGTCACAGGAAGCGCCAAGCCGTTTAAGCTGATTGATTATGCGGCTGCCATATTGGGCTTTCCAATCCCACACCCTGTCAATGAAAGCCTCTCGCCCCAGGTCATAACGGGTTTTTCCATCCTGAGCCAGGACTTCCTCAACCTTTATTTGCGTTGCAATACCGGCATGGTCGGTGCCAGGCATCCACAGCGTGTTTTTGCCTTGCAGCCGTTTAAAGCGAATCAAAATATCTTGCAAGGTATTGTCCAGCGCATGTCCCATATGGAGTTGGCCGGTAACATTCGGCGGCGGAATAACAATACTGAATGGCTGTTTGTCTTTATCGACTTCGGCGTGAAACAGCTTGCTATCCTCCCAGAATTTATACCATTTGGCTTCAACCGCCTGCGGATCGTATACAGTAGAAATATTGTTTGTCTGCTCTTGCTCCATATTGTCCTCCTTTGTATTAACTCTAAAAATAGAAAAAATCCTTTCATCCATAAGGACGAAAAGACTCAGCTTCCGCGGTACCACCTTTAATTCCCGGCTTAAATAGGCCGGACACTCTTCCATGCCATAACGGGGCAAATCCGGCTGCGCCTACTAATAATTCAGTGCAGCGGCTCCTGGATGACGTTCAGCTTGCGCACAGAGAAACCTTCCAGCCTAGGGTTCCCTCTCTGAGCAGGCGCACCAGCGTACTTTTTCCATTCCTCGCCATTATCGTATTTAGTTAGTTTGATTATACCCATCCTAGTAAACAATGTCAAGATTTGGGGTTTTAGTACTCTTAAGACAATTCTCAGCCTTGGACAAATCTTCAACAGTATTTACATTGATAAAGTAACCTTCCGATAAATTCAGCCTGTTCATTTCATATTGCTCAACATAAGCAATATTTACATCCCCGAAAAAATCTTGCACCCGGCGGTGATCCTCATTAAGATGTTTCTCTACGGCAGGCAAACATCTTTTAGAATATATGGCGTGCAATGGTTCCACACGCTCTCCATTTTTGGGAATAAGAATATCTTCGTCGCGCAGACGGCTAATCATATAGTCAACAAATTTTTTTTCAACGAATGGCATATCGCAGGCAAAAACAAATAAGTAAGGCGTTGACGCACTGGTTAATCCAGCATGTATACCACCCAACGGCCCTTTGTCTTTTACAATATCACTGACCATATCACAATCCAGATACGCATAATCTGCAAAATGGTTGGTAATAATGACCGGTTTATTGGCAAAAATTTCAGTGACCTTTTTTACGATAATCTCGATTAGAGGCTTACCACCTAATCTTACAAACGATTTATTTGTCCCCATTCGCCGGCTTTTGCCTCCAGCCAATATGAAGGGAGTGATACTATTCCTCCACCCGGGACCTTCCTTGAAATTACTTAACAAAACCAGCGCTCCATCTCATAAACAGACATTTGGCATAATTATACTAAATTGCAGAAATAGCGTCAAGATTATGCCAGTTCTATAGTATAAATCTGTACCACCAAAAACAAAAAAGCGTGGCCAGTCAGTAAGACGCCCAAAGAAGAAAGCTGTAACACTAAGTGTCACAGCTTTCTTTGTAATTTTTAATGACTGCGTAAAAAGCAATCTAAACGTTGCGAACAGTATTGGCACGCTTCTCTTTAACACTTTCTTTGATGGTCTCGGGAAGCACTACCGACAGTGCTTTTGTCGGACATTTTTTTACACACTGCGGTCCTTCCGGCACATCAATGCAAAGATCGCACTTATATGCCGATTTTTTGCAAGGATCTTCTTCTACTCGCGTTAAATATACAGCACCGATAGGGCAGGCCATCATACAATTTTTGCAGCCAACACATTTATCAGCTAAGACATAGATGGTATGATCACGCTGCACTATTGCTTTTTCCGGGCAAGCTTCGGCACAGGGTGCATCCTCGCATTGGCGGCACTGTACAGGAACGCTAATGTCTTCTGTTTTCACAACAGACAACCGGGGCGAAAATGGCACATTCTTAATTTCTTCAGTGCCTAATTTCTTATCGGTGTGAGCTAAGACGCAGGCAAGCTCACAAGTACGGCAGCCAATACATAAGTCAGGGTTTCCAATAACAAAGGCTGTATTAATCATTAGCCTACCCCCTCTTTACGTAATGAGTATGCAGTAATTCGTGAGATTTGTGTCCCAGCGGCTTACCCAAAAATTCTTTATATAATTTGGTGACTTCAGGATTGTCGTGAGACTTTCTCAGCGGCAATTCCTTATCATGCTTATACATAGAGTCCATTCGTTTAGCATAAACGCCTTTCCGCTCGGTTTCTATTAGAACCTTCGGCTGGCCACCGCCACTAATACAGCCTTGCGGACAAGCCATAACCTCTACAAATTGGAAATCCGCAGTGCCATTTTTGATTTCTTCAATAATAGGTGCTACGTTAGCTAATCCAGCTACCACGACAACTTTAACCGCTAAATCACCAACCTGGATGGTAGCCCGCTTAATGCCTTGGCTGTAACGCACATCCAGAACATTTATATCTGCGAGGGCTTTGCCTGTGATCAATTCGTAACCGGTACGCAAAGCAGCTTCCATAACGCCGCCGGTAACTCCAAATATATGACCTGCACCAGTATAGGCTCCCAACACAGAATCAGGCTTACTCGGCTCAAGATTTTTGAAATCAACACCAGCGTGCTTAATTAAGTTAGCTAATTCTCTTGTTGTCAAAACAAGATCAACATCCTGACTGCCGCTTGAGTTCAGTTCCGGCCGGGAAGCTTCAAATTTTTTGGCAGTACAAGGCATAACAGATATACTCATTATTTTCTTTGGATCTATTTTGTCTACTTGTGCGCCATATGTCTTGAACAGAGCACCTGCCATCTGTTGCGGTGATTTACATGTAGACAGATTTTCATGAAGTTCAAACTGCTCTTGCTCTACATATTTAACCCAAGCTGGGCAACAGGAAGTAAACATAGGCAACACACCGTTTTCCTGTATCCGCTTGATTAGTTCACTGCCTTCCTCCATAATTGTCAGGTCGGCAGTAAAGTTGGTATCATATACCCGGTCAAAACCAAGTTTCCTTAGCGCGGCAATCATCTTACCGTCAACCAGTTCGCCTGATCCCATGCCAAAGTCTTCAGCTAAACCAACCCGTACAGCCGGAGCACATTGAACCATGGTTATAACATCAGGATTATGGATTGCTTCCCATACTTTTTGCGCATGCCCCATATTATGAGCGGCAAATAAAGGTTCCTTCACGCTATCCAATAAGCCGCGGTCCTTCATCTTGATTTCACGCGGTGCACTTGTTTCTGATTTGTACTCTTGGTAAGCGCTGCAAACCTGTACACACTGACCGCAGAAACAGCACTTATTATAATCGATAGTAACCGGCATGCCTTCCGGACCATCAATTGCACCAACAGGACACACATTAGTGCACCTCTTACAACCGGTACACAATTCCTGATCAATTTCAATTGTATATTGCATATGACTCACCTCCTATTTTTTAAACATGCCGACAATTGTGGCAACAGCTTTTTTATTTTTCTCTTTTTTTTCTTTATGAGGCTCCACCAAGCGTAATGCTTTCTCCGGACACACTTCAACGCAAATCGGCCCATTTTCCCGGGCATTGCATAAGTCACATTTATTGCCATACAGCAGAGGCTTTCTTAAGTTTTCCTGAATAACCTCTTCGCCATTAACAAAATGCGGTACAAGTTCTACGGCACCGAACGGACAAGCCACCAGACAGTCTTTACAGCCTTTACACTTTTCAGTGTTAATCAGTACTTTGTCGCCTTCGAAGTATATAGCCTTCTCCAAGCATGCCTTGGCACACGGAGCGTCTTCGCAATGATGGCACTGCACCGGCATAGTCACTTCGTCCACGCGAGTAACAAACAACTTAGGGAACACTGGGGTATCAATGTTGCCTGCGGTAATACCCTCTACATTATGGGATACATGGCAAGCGACTTCACAGGCTTTACAGCCTATACATTTCTCCCCGTCTCCAACAACAAACGGGCTCAACTTTTCCATATTTACCTCCCTTTCAGAAGTTCAACTTCTCGGTTTACTTTATCTAAGACACTATAGCACCCATTTTGCGTTTCAGATTGTTGTATATAGTGATAAGTTGTTGCTCAGCCTGGGCCTGATCCGGAATTGACTCCAGTTTTACGGAGCAATATTTGTACTCCGGCGTTTTAGAAATCGGATCAAGGTTATCAATTGTGAGTTCATTGCAAGCACCAATCCACCATTGATAAGTCATATATACGGCTCCCGTTTTTACTCTATCACTAATCTTTGCACGCGCCATTACAGAGCCACGCCGCGAAGTAACACGCATAAGATGTTCCTCTTCAATACCCAGACGCGCTGCATCTGCCTCGCTAATTTGAACATAACCAGGTTCGTCAGCCAGTTTGGATAGACCCCAGCAGTTGCCAGTCATTGTCCTTGATGAGTAATGACCGACTTCGCGCACTGTACAGAGCACTGTCGGATAATCTTCATCAGGCACTTCTGCCGGCGACCGCCATTCTGTAGCAAAAAAGATTCCTTTCTTGCTGGGCGTTTGAAATATATTCCCTTTGAATAAATAGTCCGTACCAGGGTCTTCAGGTGTGCGGCAAGGCCACAGTACACTACCCTGGCGCTCCATTTTTTCATAGGTTGCACCTGCATAGTTCGGACACAAGGCAATCAATTCGTTCCAGATTTCTTCTGTATCTTTATAGGTCAAATCATACTCAAACCGTTTGGCCAATTCCCCAATAATAACCCAGTCATCCTTAACATCGCCTTTAGCATCGACAGCTTTTCTAAAACGTTGGAAGCGGCGGTCTGCCCCGCTGAATACCCCGCCATGCTCACCCCAGGCAGTGGCCGGCAGGATAACATCAGCAAAATGTGCTGTTTTGTTCATAAAAATATCCTGGAATACAACAAATTCTAATTCCGTAAGTGCTTTGCGCAAACCAGCAGAATCAGGATCACTTTGCGCCGGATCTTCACCAATAATATAAAAGGCTTTCAGTTTGCCTGCGGCAACCGCATGTGGAACCTCCGTTATGGTAAAACCAACTTTATCCGGCAGCTTCTCTACACCCCATGCTTTGGAAAACTTGTTGCGGTTAGCTGCATCAGTAACTGCCTGATACCCAGGATAGACATTAGGTAATGCTCCCATATCACAGGCTCCCTGCACATTGTTCTGACCGCGTACAGGCCCAACTCCGGAGCTCGGCTTGCCAATTTGCCCTGTCAAAAGACAAAGCGAACCCAGCCCTCTTACCACATCAACAGCCTGACCGAATTGAGTTACACCCATCCCCCACAAAATGAAGGAGTTCTTGGAATGAGTGTAGAGCTTCATTGCCTCTTCCAATAAACTTGGTGCAATCCCGGTAATGGTCTGAGCATATTCCGGCGTATAGCGCTCCACCGTTTTACGGTATTCGTCGAAACCCTCGGTAAAACTGCTAATAAACTTATCATTTTGCCAGTTATTAGCTAAAATAACATTAGCAAAACTATTGACTAACGCCATATTAGAGCCGTTATTAAGCTGCAACCATAAATCCGAAATACGGGCAGCCTCAGTTCTGCGCGGATCTACAACAATAATTTTTGCTCCTTTTTGTTTCGCCCGTATAATCCGCTTGGCTACCAAAGGATGAGCATCAGCAGCATTATAGCCAAAAATCAATAAACAATCAGCGTTTTCAATCTCAGGTATTGAATTTGACATAGCTCCGCTACCAAAAATTAATGATAGACCGGCAACAGAAGGTCCATGGCATACTCGGGCACAATGGTCGACATTATTGGTCCCAATGACTGCTCGCATGAACTTCTGCATAACATAGTTAGTTTCATTACCTGTACCACGAGCCGATCCAGTACCCATAATCGCATCAGGCCCATATTTTTCTTTAATGGCCTTAAGCCTGTCGGCTACATAGTCCAAAGCTTCATCCCATTCAACTTCGTGCAAAGGTTCGTCGCGGTTATATCGAAGCATAGGTTTAGTAAGACGTTTACTCAAGATTTTAGTGTCGTTTAAAAAATCCCAGCCATAGTGGCCTTTCAAACATAATTCGCCTTCATTGATTGGTCCATTTGCAGGTTCAGCGCCAACAACCTTGTTGTTCTCAACCAAAAGATACATTTGACATCCTGACCCACAGTAAGGACATACTGTTAGTACTTTTTCCAACTAAATATCCCCCTTTATTAAAAAAATCCAATCTATAATAAAACGCCGGGGGAATTATTTAGTGAAGTAAGCAAAACAATCAGCATATAATTTTTTTAATTGCTGAATTTACTCCGCTAAGGCTTAAAGTTCTAGTAAAGCAGCACTAATCTTACGTAAACGCTTACTTATTCCTATTCTGCAAGACTCTTCTAAACAGATTATCTATTGCAAAATAATCTAGGAAACAACAGCACCCAGTTTACGTTTAAGATCATTGTATGCCGCAATAAGCTCTTCTTCTGCCTTATTCTGATCTTTGATAGCTTCTACTTTAACTGCACAGTACTTATATTCAGGTGTTTTAGAAATAGGGTCAACTACGTGAATGGTGAGTTCATTACAAGCTCCAACCCACCATTGATAGGTCATATATACAACCCCTACGCCCACCCGATCAGTTACAAGGGCTCGGGTTATAACAGAGCCCCGCCGCGTAGATACACGTACAAGCTCCTCATCAATTATGCCAAGTTTTTCAGCATCCTTAGGATTAATCTGGAGATAACCAGGCTCGTCGGCCAATTTTGCAAGACCCCAGCAATTGCCTGTCATGGTACGAGATGAATAATGTCCCACTTCACGTACAGTAGACAAGACCATCGGATACTCAGCATCAGGCTGTTCAACAGGCGGACGCCACTCAGCAGCAAAGAAATTGCCTTTTTTGCTTGGAGTTTGGAACACATTACCCTTGAACAAGTATGGAGTACCGGTATCCTCTACAGTACGGCAAGGCCATTGAATACTGCCCAACTGCTCAATCTTCCCGTAAGTTGCTCCTGCAAAGCTCGGCGTCAGGCTAATCATTTCGCTCCAGATTTCTTCCGTGTTTTTATAGTTCATTTCATAGCCGAAACGTTTCGCTAACTCACAAATAATTACCCAGTCGTCCTTAACATCACCTTTAGCATCTACTGCTTTACGGAAGCGCTGGAATCTGCGGTCGGCACCACTGAACACGCCGCCATGCTCGCCCCATGAGGTGGCCGGTAATATGACGTCGGCATGCAGTGCCGTTTTATTCATAAAAATATCCTGAAGAACAACCAGTTCCAGTTCATCAAGTGCTTTTCTTACGCCAGCGGCGTCGGGGTCACTTTGTACCGGATCTTCACCAATAATATAGAAGGCTTTCAATTTTCCTTCTTCAACGCAATGGGGAACATCTGTCAGCATATAACCAACTTTTTCCGGCAGGCTTTCCACGCCCCACGCTTTCGCAAATTTTTCACGATTGGCAGGATCAGTAACCGGTTGATAGCCAGGGAATACGTTAGGAAGCGCACCCATATCGCAAGCACCCTGTACATTGTTTTGTCCGCGTACAGGTCCAATTCCCGAACTGGGCTTTGCAATTTGGCCTGTTAACAGGCATAAGCCACCAAGACCTTTTACTACGTCTACTGCCTGATTGTATTGGCATACGCCCATGCCATAAAGAATAAAGGATCTTTCCGATTTAGCGTAAATTTCCATCGCCTGTTCCACAAGTTTAGGATCAAGACCTGTGATCTTTTGCGCATACTCAGGCGTGTATTTAGCTACAACTTTTCTGTATTCTTCAAAACCTTCCGTGTACTTTTCGATATATTCTTTATTTTCCCAACCTTTAGATAAAATAAGGTTAGCAAAACTATTAACGGCGGCCATGTTTGAACCATTCTTTATCGGTAGCCAAATGTCTGCAATCCGTGCTGATTCCGTTTTACGAGGATCAACAACAATAATTTTGGCTCCTTTTTCTTTGGCCTTCACAATTCGCCGAGCAACCAGCGGGTGAGAATCTGCTCCGTTATATCCAAAGATAAATAAGCAGGTAGCATCTTCTATTTCCAAAATGGAGTTTGTCATAGCTCCACTGCCAAATGTAGTAGCCAGACCGGCTACAGAGGGAGCGTGTCAAACACGGGCGCAATGGTCGACGTTATTGGTGCCGATCACCGCGCGCATAAATTTCTGCATCAGGTAGTTAGGCTCATTGCCCATACCACGGGCTGATCCTGTCCCCATTATGGCATCAGGACCATATTTTTCCTTAATAGCCTTGAGCTTATCAGCTACAAAGTCCAAAGCCTCATCCCATTCAACCTCATGAAATTCTTCGCTTCTGTTGTGTCTGAGCAAGGGCTTAGTCAAACGTTTGCTCAAAATTTTAGTATCATTTAGAAAATCCCAGCCGTAGTGACCTTTTAAACAAAGCTCTCCCTCGTTGATGTGCCCGTTTGCCGGTTCAGCGCCAATTACTCTGTTGTCATCAACTAACAGATACATTTGACAGCCAGCTCCACAATACGGACATACTGTTAGAACTTTCTCCAAATTGTTCCCTCCCATCAAAATTTTTCGACATTTGAGTAGGCATTTTGTGCATTTCAGCATTAAATTATTGCGTCTAGGACTCGTAATCGTTATATTCTGAATTTATTCCATCTTTTTCAAAAAACTCCTGCTATCTTTTGAATTTTTTTTCACAAAGTCCTTATCTCTGCATTTGACGGCCTTTGACCTTTATATATTAACTGAAAACGATACAAAAGAAAAGGCTGATGTACTCAGCCTTTTCTTTGCAATTTATACATTTTTAGGCATCTGCCAATAATATTACCTCTACTTCTGTACCAATCGGTAATGCAGGTGAATTCTCCGGAATAACAATCAATGCGTTTGCCCCCATAGCTGATTTTAGCATACCATTGCCTTGAGCACGTGATGGTTCAACCAAAATATCGGTTCCCGTTTGCCAACACCGTGCCCAAACAAAGCGCTTGGCACCTGTTTTTTTCTTAAAAGGAGCAGCTAGTACAGCTTTAATCCTTGGCCGCCACCACGTTTTGCGTCCACTCATTTTCATTAGAACAGGCCGTACCAACTGTTCAAAAGAAATAGCAGCAGCAGCCGGGTTACCTGAGAGTCCAAGATAGATTTTACCATCGCGGGTACCTGCTAAAACAGGCATTCCCGGTTTAATGCTTACTCTATCAAATAATAGCGTAATACCCATTTTTTTATAAACTTCACCAATAAGATCATAATCTCCTACCGAGGCTCCACCTGTTGTTATGAAGACATCACAATCCGAAGCTGATTCTAACAAATGCGATATTTCGTCAACATTATCCGATGCATTTCCTAACAAAATAGTCTGGGCCCCAGCCTCAGCAACTTGCGCGCTTAACATATAACTATTCGAGTTACGGATTTTTCCTGGTACTAGCGGAAAATCAACCGGAATAATCTCGCTGCCTGTAGCAATAAGAGCTACACGGGGCTTGCGAAAAACATAGGGGCGACTCTTACCGAGTACTGCCAACATCCCCATTATACCCGCATTAATGACATTCCCTTCTGAAACAATCTCTTCGCCGGTAAAGAGTTCTTCTCCCCGGAAACATATATTCTTATCGGCACCTCTACCATCCAAGATTGTTACATTGTCTCCGTTTACAACAGTATCTTCCATCCTGACTACACCTGTAGCTACCGGCGGTAAGGGCGCTCCAGTCATGATACGGCAGGCAGTACCAAAACTAACGGAAGTATTGGGAGTGCCTCCGGCCGGAATATAATCAATTTGTTTGAGACATACAGGATTTTCCGGGGTTGCATTGACTACTTCTTCAGCAATAAGTGCATAACCATCAAGCGGCGATCTGTCAAAAGGCGGAAAATCCATGTCGGATCTTACTGTTTCCCCTAAGATACGTCGCCAGCACTCAGATAACGCCACTCTTTCCGTAGGCATTACCGTTACTAAATTTAACAAAATATCCTGCGCAATTTCCAATTTAACTGACATTAACTTACCTCTCCTTTACCTCCGAACAAGCCAACAAAATATTAAAATATTTACCGGTCAGAGTCCTAAAACCCGTTCCTTATGGCTATATATATTGCAACGTTGCCCTCTGGCAAAACCGATAACGGTAACACCAAGCTCTTCCGCCATATCAATCGCTAGACTTGTAGGAGCCGAACGAGCAATAATAACAGATATATTCATTTTACTCACTTTAAGTAGAATTTCTGAAGATACCCGTCCTGAAAAAACCAGTATCTTATCATAAGTACTAATTCCTTCCGTTAAACAACGTCCATAAAGCTTGTCAAATACATTGTGCCGTCCAATATCCTGACTCCAGCACACTAAACTTCCATTTTTAGCCAAAGCACCTCCATGTACGCCGCCTGTCAGACGAAATGTTTCTGACACCGCTTCCAGCAATTCGGAGTATTGCATAACTTCTTTGATCGAAATAGTAAGTTCCGTACTTACAGTCTTTGCTGTCAATACATCATTAACAAAGTAAAAAGCACTGCGTCCTTTGCCGCAGCAAGCAGTAAGATAACGTTTTAAAAACATCTTCTCAGCTGCTGTTTCACCCGATACTGTTGTAACATGGATGACCCCCTGCATTTCATCAATGTCAAGGGTCTTTATTTCATTAATATTTTGTATAATACCTTCGGTCGCCAAAAAACCGATAACAAGATATTTTTCTTCTCCGGCAGCGGCCAGCATAGTAACAAGTTCCTTGCCATTCAAAAAAATAGTAAGTGGTATTTCCTCGATAACAGGTTCATTCATGCTTTCTATACTCTGACCGTTAATTTTAACAACTTGATAGTTGGTTGTACCCTTGCACGCGTTCATAGCCTCACTCACTTTCGGCAAGTTTCCTATATGACTGGGCGAGCATTAAGGTTGTCACACCTGGAACAGGTGCATGACCTACCGGCCGGCCGTCAAGCACAGTAACAGGAATAACTTCCATGATCGAGCTCGTTAGAAATATCTCATCGGCTTCGGCAAGTTCTTCCGGGTTAACTTTCCGTTCTTCGACAGTTATCCCCGCGGCTTGCGCAAGTAAGATAACTGCATTTCGGGTAATACCCGACAAAATGCCACTCTCGTCATCAGGTGTAATTAATTGGCCATTTGAGACAATGAAAATATTACTCATCGAGCCTTCCGCAACAAAGCCGTCCGTATTCAGCATAATGGCTTCGTGAGCGCCCCGTTTCTTAGCTTCAGCTCGTGCCAACATATTATCAAGGTAATTAGCAGATTTTATTTTAACAAGCGGTGATGACAAGTTGCGGCGTAAACTTACTGTTGTTAAACTCCAGCCTGCAGCTGGCAGTGGTTTCGGCAAAGGGGAAGCATACACAGCAATCGTTGGTTGACCGCAACTGGCAGCATCCGGTCTTGCAGCGCCAATACCGCGAGATACAGTTAGCCGTACCGAAGCATCTGGAAGATTATTTGCTGCTAAAACACTGTCTACCGCCTCGGCAAACACTTCTCTGTCAGGCAATATCGGCCAGCCAAGATACCCTGCACTAGTCTCCATCCGTTTCATATGGTCTAATAATCGAAAAACTCTACCTTTATAAGAGCGCATTGTCTCAAATAAGCCATGACCATAGAGAAAACCATGATCCAGCGGCGATACAACACATTCTTCAGAAGAAACAATCTTTCCATTAAAATAAATAAACATTTATATCACCAGCCTTAATTTAGACCTGATAACCTAAAGCTCTCATGAGTGCCCGAGCTTTATCCAGACTCTCCTCATACTCCAGTTCAGGTACTGAGTCAGCTACAATTCCACCGCCTACCTGGTAATACGCCCGGTCTCCCTTAATAACGAATGTGCGTATAACAATATTTAGGTCAGCATCACCATTAAAGTCTATATAGCCGATAGATCCGGTATAGATACTGCGGCGAACTTTTTCAAGTTCATCAATAATTTCCATCGCCCTTACTTTGGGTGCACCAGTAATGGAACCTCCCGGGAAAGAAGCCGTTACCAAATCGATAACATCTTTGCCTTCACCTAGTTTGCCAACAACAGTGGAAACCAAATGAAATACTGTCGCATATTCTTCCAGGCGGATTAAGTCCGGTACCCGTACACTGCCGAACTCACAAACCCTTCCTAAATCATTTCGTTCTAAATCAATAATCATAACAAGCTCAGCTCGGTCTTTCTCGCTGGTAATCAGTTCTTCTCTAAGCTTACGATCAGATTCCGGATCTTTACCCCGCGGCCTTGTACCTTTAATAGGCCTGGTTTCTACTATTTTATCGGTTACCAATAAATAGCGTTCCGGTGAAGCACTGGCAACAATGACTTCTCCAAAATTCAAAAAAGCTGCAAAGGGAGCAGGATTGATATGCCGCAAGTACCGATAAAGTTCATAAGGCGGTACTGTTATTTTGGCATTAAACCGTTGGGTCAGATTAACCTGGAAAATATCACCGGCAGCAATATAATCAATACCTTTTTGAACCATATCACAATGTCCTTTATGGGTAAAATTAGACTGATACTCTCCATCTGGTATCTGTGGTTTAGGTTCAGAAAGAGGTTGGGCTTTAGTTATCAGGGAAGTAAGTTCGTCAATACGAGCTTCAGCCCGTCTCTGTTGGGAGATAAAATCTTTTTCAGGAAAACCATTTGACGAAATGTAAATCTTATTGGTGTAATGATCAAAAATTAGTATCGTATCATAAAATCCGAAAACGCAATCCGGATTCTCTAAATCATCTATACTTACAGCCGGAATTGTTTCCAGCAAATATCCCATGTCATAACCAAAATAGCCAATAATACCGCCAGTTAATGGAGGTAAATCAGGCATCTTTTGGGTTTTATAAATTTTTAATAACTGTTGCAGTTCGTAAAAAGGATCGCTTTCAAAAGTTCTAATTTTTTGCTTATCTTTTATGTAGACGGTCCGGCCTTTGCTGGAAAATACCAAGAAAGGATCACGGGCAATAAAAGAGTACCGCCCCATACCCTCAAAGTCTTTACCACTGTCTAAGTATACGCTGTACGTTTCTTCGGAAAACACCGCAAAAATTTCAGCAGGTGTCAGTGTTACGGATACCTCACGAATAATGGGTGTCGGATGCATTACCGGCCGGCCCCTTTCCATTTGCTTGTCCAGTTAGGATTTAATGCGAGGAAGTTTTGCAGTATAGCATGTCCTTCTTCAGTCAAAATGGATTCCGGGTGAAATTGAAGACCTTCAATCGCGTATTCTTTGTGACGAATCCCCATAATTTCGTCAGTATCAGTCCAAGCGCTAATTTCGAGGCAATCAGGTAAGGTTTCTTTCTTTACAATAAGCGAATGATAGCGCGTAGCAATAAGGGGATTTTTGATACCGGCAAACACACCTTTTCCGTCATGATAAACCACTGAAGTTTTGCCATGCATAAGACGGGGAGCACGCACTACATCACCGCCAAAAACCTGCCCAATGCTCTGTTCGCCAAGACAAACTCCCAACATAGGAATTTTTCCTTTAAAGTACTGAATGAGCTCTAGGCTGATACCTGCTTCATTGGGTGTGCAAGGTCCAGGGGAAATAATAATGTGATCCGGACGCATATCTTCAATTTGAGGAATTGTTATTCTATCATTGCGGAAAACCCGTATATCTTCTCCCATTTCGCCAAGGTACTGGACTAGATTATATACAAAGGAATCATAGTTGTCTATCATTAGTATCATTTTCCATTCCTCCTCAGCACTATTTTATCATAGCCTTCTCTACTCTACAAAGACTATCACAATATTATCTAATAAATGAGGACGGCTATTTTGAAGCCGTCCTCATTATATTGGTTACTTATGACGGGGATGGTAATGCGTGTGGAGAAGTTCATGAGACTTATGGCCAAGCGGTTGACCCAGGAATTCATCATATAATGCCTTAACAGCCGGGTTTTTATGTGACTGTCTGATTGGTAAATCGCGGTCGGCTTGATAAAGACCGGCCATCCGTGCTTCTTTAGTTTCCTTAGTTGTACCCCAAGGCTGACCGCCGCCACCGATACAGCCGCCGGGACAGCACATAATCTCAACAAATTGATAATCACATTCGCCGGCCTTGATTTTATCAAGAATTACGCGAGCATTTTTCAAACCGTTCGCAATAGCCACCTTAACTTTTTTACCTTCTAAGTCAACTTCGGCTTCTTTTACGCCAGTCAAACCGCGAACTCCTTCAAAATCAACATTGATAAGCTCTTTGCCTGTAACAACTTCGTATACAGTACGAAGCGCTGCTTCCATAACACCGCCGGAAGTGCCGAAGATAACGGCTGCACCGGTTGATAAGCCCATCGGATCATCAAATTTTTCATCAGCAAGTGTATTGAAGTCAAAACCAGCCTGTTTAATCATTCGGGCTAACTCCCGCGTAGTAAGAACAACATCAACATCCCGATAGCCACTGCCGTTCATTTCCGGCCGAGCACTTTCGTACTTTTTAGCAGTACATGGCATGATGGATACTGAAAAAATCTTACTGGGGTCAATGCCTGCTTTTTGCGGATAGTAGGATTTTACCAATGCACCAAACATTTGTTGTGGCGATTTACAGCTGGATACATTCGGCAATAATTCAGGATAGAAGGTCTCAACAAAGTTAATCCAGCCTGGGCTGCAGGAAGTAATTAGAGGCAGTGCACCGCCATGTCCCATGCGTTCCAACAACTCATGGCCTTCTTCCATGATGGTCACGTCAGCAGAGAAGTCGGTATCAAACACCTTGTCAAAGCCTAACCGTCGTAAAGCAGCTGCCATTTTACCGGTTGCAACGCTGCCAGGAGCCATACCGAATTCTTCGCCAAGCGCTACCCGCACAGCCGGAGCTACCTGAACGACAACATGTTTATCAGCAGCAGCGATAGCCTGCCAGACTTTTTCAGTTTCATCTTTTTCATATAAAGCGCCTACCGGACAAACCGAAATACATTGTCCGCAGTATACACAAGTGGTATCTTGAAGCGGCCGGTCAAACGCAGTAGTAACTTCATATTCTCCCGAACGGTGAGCCGTGTTAATTGCACCAACTGTTTGTACTTCTTGACACATTTCTACACAGCGTCCGCATTTTACACATTTAGCCATATCACGGACAATAACGCCGTTAGAATCTTCGATCGGAATCTGCTTCGGCTCATTTTTGAAAATCGGACTGCTAAGACCAAAATCATTAGCTAACTTCTGCAGTTCGCATTTGGTATTACGTACACATTTCAGGCAATCCTGCGGATGCTCCGCCAAAATAAGCTCAAGTATATCTTTTCTGGCTTGGCGGATTGCCGGGCTGTTGGTAATAAACTCGGCACCGTCCCAAACTTCGTTACTGCAAGCCGTCTTAAATTTTCTCTGACCCTTCAGTTCTACTATACATATACGGCAGGTAGCCCGTACTTTAAGGTCTGGATGGTGACACAGCACAGGAATTTCGATGCCAGCCATTTTGGCAGCGTCCAGAATCATTGTAGTTTCAGGACACGATACCGGAATGCCGTCAATTGTAATATTTACTATTTTGTTAGGATCTGACGCATGATGACCCATTACTATTCACCTCTTCCCTGTTCAGTAAAGCAAACTTGTGCCGGACATTTCTTGTTTAGGTGATCTTCAAATTCAGATGTGAAGTGTTTCCAGCAAGTATTTAAAGCTACTGCTGCCGCTTGCCCCAAACCGCAGAAAGAAGCATTTGTCATGGTATCAATCAAGCGCCGTAATATTACCATGTCATCTTGGGAAGCTTCGCCTTCGGAAAGTTTGCAAAGAATTGCGTAAATTTGTTTATTGCCTTCCCGACAAGGAGTGCATTTACCGCAAGACTCGTGAATGAAGAATTCAGTAACACCCTTGAGGTAATCAATAACACAAACATCCTCGTCCATTACTACGATTGCACCTGAACCTACACTCAGACCGGCATTACGAAGCGCTTTATAACAATATATAGTGTCAAGTTGAGCTTCACTGCCAATAGGACCGGACTGACCGCCTAAGTGGTAAAATTTCAGTTTCTTACCGTTAGGAATGCCACCACCCAATTCAGGATCATAAATGGCATCCCGTAAGCTTACGCCGAAAGGAATTTCGTACACGCCCCGGTTAGCAACATTACCGGATAAGCAAATTAACTTGGTACCGCCGCTGTCTTTGGTACCATAGCTCAGATACTTATCGCCGCCCTCAAGAACGATCGTAGGAATGTTAGCAATGGACTCAACATTGTTAACAAGTGTCGGCAGTAAGAATAAGCCAACTTCAGCCAAATGTGGCGGCTTAATACGCGGACGGCCGGCTTTGCCTTCAATAGAGTTTAATAAGGCAGAATTTTCGCCGCATACATAAGCACCAGCACCTGTCATAATATGAATATTAAATTCAAAGCCGGTACCCATAACGTTTTTACCAAGATAACCAGCTTTTACAGCATTGTCAATAGCACTTTGAAATACTCTTTGAATAGCGCGATATTCACCGCGAATATAAATATAGCCGTCGTGGGAATTAAAAACATGCCCGGCAATGGTCATACCCTCAATTACCCGTAAAGGATCTTGAGCTAACAATATTTTATCTTTAAAAGTGCCGGGTTCACCTTCGTCGGCATTAATAACAATATATTTAGGAAACTCAGGAATTTCCAGAAGTTGTTCCCATTTGGAACCAGCAGGGTATGCTGCACCGCCGCGTCCTAATAGTTTAGCTTTTTTAACTTCATCAATAATCTCTTCGGGTTTCATGGTAAAAGCCTTTTTCAGACCTTCATAGCCACCGGCTGTTACATAGTCTTCAACACTATCAGGGCGAATGACGCCGCAATTTTTAGAGATGAGCTTATTTATTTTTGACATGACGACACCCCCCGGTAACTATTAACAATCTCGGCTACCTTGGCTGCTGTCAGGTTACCATAGACTTCATCGCCGATCTTAGCAACCGGTCCGATGTCACAGGCACCAACACAGCTGGTGTGCATCAAAGTAAATAGGTTGTCAGGAGTAGTTTCGCCAAGTTTAACACCTAAAACTTCTTCAAACATGGCCACTACTGCGTCAGCTTTGGTTACATGGCAAGGTGTGCTCTTGCAGATTTCGATAACATATTTTCCTTTTGGCTCAATATTGAACATGGCATAGAAGGTTAGTACATCATGTACTTTACTGATGGGTAATCCCAATTGGCAGGCGACAATCTCAGCCCATTCTTCCGCCACATAATTTTCGTCTGAAGTAGCCTGAATGTCCAGCAAAATAGATAACAATTGCTCCTTAGCCTTGCCATACCGATTAATGATTGCTAAGACTTGATCGTATCTTCTAACGATTTCTAATGCTCGGTCTTTTGTCACTTTTGAACAACACATTCTTGTTATCTCACCCTTTCTTTTGACGTCTCGCAACACCAGAATAAGCCAGCATCTAGAGGTAAATAACAATGATGAGTAGTATATATAACAAAATAAATTAATTGTGAAAATTGGCACAATTCCGGACGTATATAGTAGATATGCGACATATAGAAGATAGGGTCAGCCAACTATTTCTGAGGCTGACCCTACCATTCTGTCTGGACTTATCCTTCTAACCAATGCTTAGCCAGATGATGGAATGGTCACTAAATTAAACTTTGGGACGTGGCAGGAAACCGGCTCCTTTAACAATTTCAGGCAACGCCGCTTCCCAGCCAACAGGCATAATGTGAATACCGGCTACACCCGGAATCTTTTTGAGTTGGTTACATAATTCAATTGAGATTTTGATACCCTCGGCCTTAGGATCTTCGGCTTTTTTCATCCGTTCAATCAGACTGTCGGGAATTTCCATACCGGCAACATCTTTCTTCATGTACTGCAGTGCTTTTACTGAACGTACAGGCAAGATGCCAGCCGTAATTTTAGTTCTTTCATGAATACCACGGGCTACTACCATTTCCATGAAGCGGGCAAATTTCTCGATATCAAAAATTGCCTGAGTTTGAA
>CAZCEN010000002.1:13378-15324 GCA_964497205.1 uncultured Sporomusaceae bacterium | reverse complement strand
TAAAGTCAGCACCGGCATTCACTTTCTTTTCCAAACGAATGGCCCGGAATTCAAATGGGTCACCGAACGGATTTTCAACGGCACCGATAAAGAACCGCGGTTCATCAGTTTTTATAGGAGCGTCAGACAAAAATTTCTTTTCGTCCCGCATTTTCTTAACCATGGAAATCAATTGAACAGAGTCAACATCATATACATTTTTACTTGTGGGATGGTTACCAAAAGATTGGTGGTCACCGCTCAAGCATAAAACGTCGCGAATTCCCAGGCTATAAGCACCAAGCAAATCACTTTGCATAGCAATACGGTTACGGTCCCGGCAAGTCATCTGAATGATAGGTACTCCGCCGCCCTTTAAGACATGAATACCGGCAGCGATACTGGATAACCGGACAATAGCTGTTTGATTATCAGTAAGGTTGAAGCCGTCAACTATGTCTTTGAGCTCACCCGCATGATGCTCTAATTCATGACCATTAGCATGCTGGGGCGGCCCAAGCTCACCGGTTACCACAAAATGACCTAAGGAGTACAGTTTCTCTAATTTGCTGTCTGTTTTTAGTACAGCTTGTTTATCAATAGCTACTTCGCTCATAACCGCACATCCTCCCTCACAATTTTGCGGGGGCCGCCATCTCTGTTCTTCGACCAGTTTTTAGCCGGCAGAACTTCTGTCATAAGATCTAAGCGGTTTTGACCTTTGAGGCGATCATAGATAAGCTGCCAACCGCAAGGAGTGTCTTTGCTAATTTCGCAAACACCGTTCTGCGAACCACCGCAAGGACCGTTCAAGAGGCTCTTGGAACAACGGATAATAGGACATACGCCGCCTGTTTTGGCAAGTACACACTCGCCGCACAGCATACAGCGTTCTTCCCATATACCGTGCTCAATAGCGGCACCGGCAAATTTTGTATTTTGACCAGGAACAAAGATAATGTCAGGATAGTTCTCAGCCATGAATTGGACGCCAACGCCGCAAGCCATGGACACAACAATGTCAACATCTTTGAGATGCTCTTTAAATCTTGCAGCATACTCAGGATCACATTGACGCTCATAGGTAGCAGTTTCGATTTGCATCGGGTGGCCGTCAACTTCCATCTTCATACGAAGAGCGCTGGCCAGCATGTCCGTTTCCTTCTGACCGCCAGACAAACATACAGTTACGCAGCCGCCGCAACCGGCAACCAATACCTTTTTTGCGCCTTTTATAGTCTCGGCAATTTCTTCTATAGGCTTGATTTCTGCAACTATCATATCGCTTGACTCGTCTCCTTTCTAGGCCTTCCGGGCCTTAAGCGGACTCGGACCCAATTTCTCTAAGAGGCCGGCCATATCCCGGGCGATATGGGCGAAACGCGGACCATGGGTACCGGATACGTTGTACATAACTAAACGCTCTCCGCCTACCCCTACTTGATCCAAAATTTCTTTAACATGCTCCAAACGTTTCCGTGCACGGGAACTGCCTTTGACGTTCATACACTCGTCTTCTGGACAGCCAGCGACAAATACGGCGTCTGCGCCTTTTTCAAACGCTTCTAACAGCAGTCTGCCGTCAACTTTACCAGCGCAAGGCAATTCGACGGTTTCGATGTTAACGTTAACGTCGGCTGGAGGGCCAAGGTCAGAGGTAATTAGCGCACACCTGCGGCATACAAAGCCAACTACTTTAACAGCACTCATTATTAGCCCACCTCCGTCAACGCGGTCTTAACCCGGGCGAGTACCTCATCGTCCTGGTAATGATGTACGAATATAGCCTTGTTCGGACATTCCGATGCACACATGCCACAACCACGGCAGTCAGCAGGCGGAATATAGGCAGCGCCCATTTCCTTCTTCTCCCGGGTAATTTGTGGAATAGTATACGGGCAGGTCCGTACACAAGTCAAGCAGGCAGCACATTTTTCCCATTCTACTTCAGCCACCATGCCACCCAT
>CAZCEN010000002.1:0-13368 GCA_964497205.1 uncultured Sporomusaceae bacterium | reverse complement strand
TTGGGTCAAGCAGTCAACGACCGATTTCGGGCCATGAGCTGCACCGGCGATAAAAATACCACCGCCTGGGAAGGCAATTGTGCCGAAATTGGAGTGAGTTTCAGAAAGGAAACCATCTGAATTAACTTGAATTTTAAATAGATCAGCAAGCTGTTTTGCTTCGGAAGACGCTGTCTGCGCAACTGCCAAAATCACTTGGTCAGGCTGTAAGTTCAAAGTTATGCCGGATTGCGGATCAATAACCGTCATAACAAGGCTACCGGCACTATCTTTTACTAAAACAGGTTTTGCAGCTTCTTCGTAGTGAACAAACACTATCCCAGCTTTGCGTGCTTCACGATATTTAAGTTCAAGATAGCCAGGAGTACGCATATCTCGAGACAATACGAACACCTTAGCATCAGGATTTTGTTCTTTGATCTTGGTAGCAGCATAAACCGTTTCACCACAACAAGTGCGGCTGCAGTATTTATGCTCTTCGTTGCGGGAACCAACGCATTGTATAAAGACATACGTAGGTTCACCTTTTGCTGGTATACGGGCATCTACCAAGCGATACATAGCCTCAACACCAGTAATAATACGTGGATCCTGTCCATACATATACTCAGTAGGAACATAGGTAGTCGTCCCTGTTGCCAGGATTACAACACCATGTTCAACCTTTTGGGTTTGACCCTGCCCGGTTGCCACAGTTGTAATAAAGTGGCCTTGACGACCTGTAAAACCGATAGCTTCAGAGCTGGTTAATACCTCAATTTTATCACTCTTGCTTACTTGTTTTTGTAAGTCTTCCAGCGTTTTATCAAGGTTATCCGCTTCCAGGCTGCCGGTGAGATTCCGAACATAGCCGCCAAGTTCAGCGGATTTTTCTACTAGTGTGGAGCTAAAGCCACGATCGGCTAAAGCCAGCGCAGTAGCCATACCGCTGATACCACCACCAACAATAAGTGCACGGGAAACAACGGGTTCGGCATGCCATCTTAACGGCTTGTAGGCCTTAACATCAGCTACAGCACGGACGGCTAGAGCGACAGCGGCACTCGTAGCCTTATCGGCATTATTGCCCCAATCTTTAACTGGTACAGAAGCCATTTCAACAAGCATCCGGTTGAGTCCGGCATTCTGAGCAGCTTCTTGGAACAGATTCAGGTTATGCTTTAGCACACAAGGAGCAACAACAATTCGATTGAGACCTTGTGTGACAATTAGATTTTGAATTTTGGCTATGGATTCCGGTTGACAGAGGGATTGCTCACACTCTACCACTGAGACTTCGCCTTGCCCCTTAGCGGCTTGAAGTACAGCGTCAGAAGCAGCTCCCATCGCCTCTAAGCCGGCTTTACAAAGAAATACACCAACACGTGTCGGTTCCTTGGTAACGTCACGTTCGGGAACCGGCTTACGGACAGGACGTCCTTCTACTTTACCAAGCACTCTGGCAGTAGCAGCAGCTGCTGCACTAGCTAACGCCATGGTCTCCGGAACATCAAGCGGCCCTTGGCTGCCACCGATTGAAAAAACGCCTTGACGTTTGGTAGCAACAGGGTCAAGCTCGTCTACCTGAACAAAGCCAAATTCGTTAAGCGGAATTTGTAAAATTCCGGCAGTTTCCTGTAAACGGGTAGAAGGACGAATGCCTGCAGCAAGAACTACTAGGTCAAACTCTTCTTTCACCGGTTTGGTAGCTGCCGCGTAATTAATTGACAATCTTTCCGTAACCGGATCCTCTTTAACCTCAGAAATCATGGTGCGTACATAGTTAGCACCTAGTTCCTGAGCTCGCGATAAAAATGTATCAAAGTTTTTGCCACAAGCCCGAAGATCAAGGTAATATACCGTGACATCGGTCTTAGGAGCAAATTCTTTGGCAAGTATCGCTTCTTTAGCGGTAAACATGCAGCAAATTGCCGAACAGTATTCGCCTTTGGAAACTACATCCCGGGAGCCAACACACTGTATAAAAGCAATTTTTTCAGCGCACTTACCGTCCGAAGGGCGTCTGATGCAGTCTGAGCGATAGCGGCTTTCGGATAAGAGGTGTTCGAATTCTAAGCTGGTAACAACATTTTTGTGATACCCATATCCGTATTCGCCTTTTTGGGAGACGTCATACATACTGAAACCGGCTGCCAAAATAACCGCTCCGACGACGAGTTCTTGGGTGCGCTTGCCTGTTGCGACATCGCTTATGGTAGCCTGGAAATGTCCTACATCTCCTTGCAATTCATCCAGTTTGCTGCCGGTATAAACACTAAGAAGAGGATTGTTGTAGGCACGGGTAATGAGTGAACCCAATACCGTACTGGATGCGTGGAGATTTCCCCCTAAATACAAAGCAGAAATGTTAACCTGGTCGCTCCAGACACATGCCTGGCTGCTTGTTTTTGCCGAATCCACCAGTTTTCCGCCCAGATTTGTTTCATCTGTTACCAGATGAACGGGATATCCTGCCCCAGCTAATTCCAGAGCCGCCTGCAGACCGGCAATGCCACCGCCAATAACGAGCACATCCTTTTGCATGGCTCTCACTGCCTTTCGAATAAAAATATCTTTACTTCACCATCATTACATAACGTTGTATAACCAGAGAGAAACCGGACATACCTAATAATAGTTCTGCCGGTTTCTCTAAATTGGTTACAACAATTGCAATGATGTCAAGAGCGGTACGGGATCAATTATATGTTTCTTCATCCATTTTTTCGCATCAGGATGTCCGAAACTAATCCCTAGCAATTCGGTGAAGAAAAATACAGGTATTGGTTTTTCTATCTCTTTCTGCCGGGTTTCCAGAGTCATCTGACACAGAGGACAGGCAGTTACGATGGCATCTGCGCCTGCTCGCTCAGCAGCAGTTACCAAATTCTTAGTTATCTCATAAACAACGTCAGTACGTGGTACTGTCAGGCTGCCACCACAGCAGTCGGTTTTATACGACCACTTTTTAACGTCAGCTCCGGCAAGCTTCATTAGCTTATCCATTGCCTGTGGCTGCTCTACATCGTCAAAAGCAACGTAGGTCGGTCTGGTTAACAAGCATCCATAATATGGAACAATCTTGAGGCCTTTAAGAGGCCGTTTAACCTTTTCGCCCACTTGACTAAGATACTCTTTTCTCATGATAACTTCTAAGGGATGTGTAACATGAACGTTGCCGCTGTACGACGATCCCATTATGCTTTTGAGTTCTTCGTTAGCGTCTTTAGCTTCCGGAGTCCCCTCCCGCACGTAATGATCAGCGGCTTTTACAAGGTTATAACAGGCAGCACATGGCAGCATTAATTCTTTTTGCTGTTCGGCTTCAGCGATAACAAGATTTCTAAGCGGCAAGGCAAGCGCGAGAAAACGATCAGTAGAGTGTCCGGCGGTCGCCCCACAGCAGTTCCACTCCGGAAGCTCAGCCAGTTCAAGGTCCAAGGCATCAAATACGGCCTCGGTAGCCATATTATACTCGGCGGCTGTGGAATGTAGTGAACATCCCGGATAATAACCTAGTTTCATCGTGCCTTTTTCTCCTTTGCTCTCTGGAATATTTTCTTGATTTCGCCTTTACGCTTTTTCAGTGCATTATGCGGTAAGAATGGCATCTTACCGCGCTTAGTCATTTCTTTGCCGAGATCCATGTCTGCCAAATACGTTCCTGTACACATTTTGTAAAGTCCCATGAGTCCAAGTTCATAACCGCGGCCTTCACCGCCAATTATCGGGAACCCTTTCATAGAGTCAAGGAATAATTCATAAAACAATTTGATATTGTAATGACTAGCTGGAATCTTGTCTTCCGCAATGGTTTCCATTTTAATGGTATCCATAACTTTCGACGTGTCAATTCCGTTCGGACACCGTACTGCGCAAGTCTTACAACCAACACATAACCAAGGAGTATTACTTGCAAATACTTTGTCTTTTTCCCCCAGCTGAATCATACGCAATATTTCGTAGTTATTATGTTCCATGACAAAGTTAATCGGGCATCCACCCGCACACTTCATACAATGATAGCACGAAGATATCGGCTGGTGAGATTTTTCCTCAATTTCGCGGCAGAAAGAAGCTTTACCCTTAACAGGCTGATTCACCGTTGACATCATTGACCTCCTTTCCGGGCGTACACCCCCAGCGGAAAATTACCGCTGTCTAAACACCTTAGCGTAGGAGTCGCAATAAATGTCTTGGTTGAGGATTAAGCGTGCAGTAGCAATGGCATCTACCAAAGCTTCGTCGTTAGCGTCGCAAATAGCGGAGTCAAGGCCGGCAGTCATAGCCATTACAGCAAAAGTGCGGTTGATAATCGAACGATGCGGGCTTTTTTGTGAAATGTTGGAAAGACCAACAGTAGTTTTGGGAGGAGGATTAGAAATCATTTTAATTTGGCGAATTGTTTCCAAAGCTTCGATGCCATGTTCTTGCGCAACGTTTACCGGAAGAATGATGGGGTCAATGAACAGGTTGTCAGGTTGGAGACCATAGGCTTCAGCGTTAGCAACGAATTCCATAGCCATAGCAACACGGTCTTCAGCGCTCTTAGGAATACCTACTTTATTAATGCAAAGGCAAACAACGTCAGCTTGGTATTTAGCAGCCATTGGGAAAACGCGGTCAATTTTTTCTTGCTCGCAGCCAATAGAATTAATTAAAGCGCCGGGTTTGCCATAAGCTTCAAGAGCGGCTTCCATTGCATCATAATTTGTAGTGTCGATAGCCAGAGGCAAATCGGTGCACTCTTTCAAAACATTAACCATCCAAGGAAGATCTACTGTTTGATCTTCGGAGTTCGGTCCGGTGTTAACGTCAAGATAGTGAGCGCCACCAGCTTTTTGCTTAGCAGCCCACTCTTGTAGGGGTTTCGGGTCGTGCTCACGGATAGCCTGACCGATGTCTTTAAACATACCATTAATTCTTTCGCCAATGATTAACATTAAGTAAATCCTCCTCATATAATTGAATTTTTAAATAAAACCCAAACATAAAAGAATTAGTTTTTATCTAATATGTGCTTGCCTGTTATTTAAATTAGATTTCAGGTTTAACCATTAAAGCTTCAGCATTTTTCTTGAAGAGACGAACTGCTTCCGGATGACGAAGAACCATAATGTGAGCGCCGCCTTGGAGAAGACCAGCGGCAGTCATTGCTTCCCAAAGAATAGCACGTTCTTCTTGATTGCCCCATTTCGGGAAATCTTCTTCAGCAGCAACAGCTTCTTTAGCACGCCATGCTTCATAACCAACTTGGCAAATTACCGGTTGGGACAGCATTTTGTCGCCAGCAAGAGCGCCCAGACGGCCACGTTCGAGAATGGAATAGGTATATTCAATACCATAACCCAAAGCGGCGGTAGCAGGGTCAATAATTACATTGTCAGCTGACAAGCCGAGTTCGGAAATAAGAATGTTCAGCTGTTTGCATATGTTGATATCAAGTGGGCTTTGAGCCAGCACTTTGTGTTTATGAACCATTGCAGCAGCGGCAACAGACTTATAGCTGTCTTGTTTTGCCAAACCGATAAGCAAGTTTTCACCGGAAGCAGCTTCTGCAACAACAGGCAGAACGGCATTATCTTTTTCGTCATCGCCACAGCCAATTACGATCAAAGGTACGCCAACAGCGCCAAGAACATCTTTTACAACTTTAGCACACTCTTCAGGGCTCTTATTGCCAGTATCCGGATGAGCACCAGCAAGTTTAAGATAAATCATGTCTGCGCCGAACTCTACGCATTTTTTTGCCCAAGCAACCGGGCAATCCATAACATCGGCAAATACTTTATTTAAAGCAGGATGCCAATCAGGTTTAATATCCTGAATTTCCATTGCAACTACCGGCTTTAAAGGCATATCGCCTTCGAAATGGAGGAACGGCATTGTGGCGTCGCCGCCAACTGTTACTGTGCTGGTACGGGTGCCACCCTGTTCTTTGGTTGCACCGAGGGTAACGGTATTGATTTTACCGGTATATCTTTCTTTCAACATATTAGTTGCCATAGTTACGCTCCTTCCAAACTTTTATATTTGTGCTTCTTTACAAATGGCGTTAACTGCCTGAACAGCCACCGAGTTCTCAGGTAAATCAAACAACGGTTGGCTTAATAGGTCATATTTGGCTACCTGTGCATCATACGGAATTACGCCGATGAGTTTAAGACCGGTTTTATCGATCTCGCCTTGTAATTGAGCTATATCCTCGTCATTTTGGGTTTTAGTAACAATTAGGTATATATTTTTAACATCAGCTTTCAGGGTGTCTACAAGCTGGCGTACGCGGCCTGCTGAGCGAATACTCCGTGCAGACGCATCACTCACTACAAACATATGATCAATATCCTGAGTTACCCGGCGGCTGATATGCTCCAGACCGGCTTCATTATCCATGATTACATAGCCATAGTTTTTACCAAGCTTATCCATGAAACCTTTGAGCAGATTGTTTGGGAAACAATAGCATCCAGGTCCCTCGGGTCCCCCCATCACTAGCATATCAACATGATCTGATTCAACTAATGACGATTGGAGTTTATATTCAATATACGTTTCTTGAGTCATACCAGCCGGTATATTTTTGGGGTTCTTCGTACTGGTTATTAGTTCGGATATAGTTTGTTCTACATCCATACCTAAGGCTTCGTTCAGATTGGCATTCGGATCTGCGTCCACTGCCAGAATGGAGCCTTTATTATTTCTAACCAGATATCGAATGAGTAGTGCGGTAAACGTAGTTTTACCGGTACCCCCTTTACCTGCCACTGCTATTTGTTTTGCCATGTCTTAAAACTCCTTTCAATACGCCCATTGCAGCTTATATTAAAGACTGACATTGGGGAATAAGGTTAAATCAGTATGAGGGATAAATAATGATGAGACAAATTCATCCATAAATAAATTGCCTACCGACAATTCAATATAAGTCAATTTGCTTGCCAAATTGTTGGCTTCAACCCAGGCTTCCTGGGACAAAAGTGCCATACAAGCTCCTTTTGCTGAGGTATTACCTACATACTTGTACTTTTCTAAAGGGATATCAGGCAATAATCCTATAGCAATGGCATCAGGAATATTGAGATAATTGCCGAAGCCGCCAGCAACATAAATGTGTTCGATACTTTCTAATTCAAAGCCGACTACATTTAAAAGCGTACGGATTCCGGCAAATACCGCTCCTTTCGCTCTGAGCAGATTTTTGACATCCGCTTCACTAATGATGATATCCCGGTCAAGTTCTGTCTCTTCTTTCCATACCAGAACAAACTCAGGACCTGCCTCGCCAATGCGCATCCGTTCAGTAGGCAGGCTGGTTTGAAACTTGCCGGCCCTGTCGATGATACCAGTTTGGCGAAGTTTGGCCAGACAGTCTATAAGACCTGATCCACAGATTCCTACTGGCTTACCATTATTAACGGTGGTATAGGATACTTCATAAGTTTGAGGATCGACTTCCATACGCTCAATAGCACCATACATAGCCCTCATCCCAAAAGTTATCCCCGATCCCTCAAAAGCCGGGCCAGCAGAACAGGAACAGGTTACCAGCCAATCTCCGGCTCCTAATACCATTTCACCGTTAGTACCGATGTCAATTAATAAGGATATTGGTGCATCTTCATTGCCCATACCGGTAAACAAAGTTCCCGAAACGATATCTCCGCCAACGTAACTGGCGACTGACGGATAACTAAATACTAAGGCATCTGCATTTATTCTAATTCCTAATTCCTGTGCCTTAACAACCGGGTAAAAGTTAGCTGTCGGAATATAAGGCTCAAGGCGTATGAACTTGGGGTTAATCCCCAAAAATAAGTGTGCCATTGTTGTATTGCCAGCTGTCATCATTACACGGATATCGTTCTCTTTAATATGTCTTTGCTTTACCAGCAAGTCCATTATCAGTGTATTTATAGTGTCGATTATAGCCTGATGAATGGTTTTCATTCCATCTTCCTCATCGACAGCATATACAATGCGGCTAATAACATCATCACCAAAACGTGCTTGACGATTATGTGTACCTGCCGTTTCCAGAATTCTGCCTTTATCCAAGTCAAGTAAGTAAGCAACCACAGTAGTTGTACCGATATCTACGGCAACACCGTATAGCGGCTTAGACTCATGTCCTGGCACAATAGCAAGAACTTCTGCTTTACCATTAACCTCAAACAAGAGTACTCTTACTTTAAAATTATCAGCCCTGAGGATTTCTCCCAAATTACGAATGATCGAGAGAGGAACATTAATGTCCGTACATTTGGTTTCTTTCTTAAGAGCCAATGTCAGTCGGTTAAGGTCATCGCGATTATCTTGCAAATTCGCGGGCGGCAAAGTCAGCTTAATCCGTCGACATAAGGGATTAAGGGGATACCCGTTGAGCGGACATTCCTGTTTTTGTTGAAAAAGCTCCTTTAGCTGCCAAACATGCAATAAATAATCGCTCAAAGCCTCAGACATACCTTGACCTGCCGCACTGCTGTCAACTAGTACCTGATGCTTACTCATGGCCGAAGTTTTAGGTATTTCTACAACTAAATCCTCGTCTTGAACTATTGTCTGACAAGCTAGGTTATAGCCCTTCTCTGCAAGCCTTGTTGCTAGGTGACTTTCTCTGCGGGCTTTTGCGGTTCCACTCGTGAGCTTAACCGCACATTTACCACATGTACCGTCGCCACCACAAGGTGCCTTAATCTCAATGTTAGCTTTGCTTGCAGCTGTAAGTAAGTCCGTTCCTGACTCTACCTCGACTTTGACTCCAGCGGGAAGAAATGTTACGAACTTTTTGTTCATCCTAAATTACCCTCCTAATTCGTTAGCAAGGCTGTTGATATCATTTTATAGCGTGTTTAGGGGGTGATTACTTCACGAGCTGCGGGTAACGTGCTTTAGCAAAAGCCGGAATGCCAGCAGCTTCCTGAGGTCCTACGATTACATCTAGCCCAGATTTTTCTTTTAGTTTACCACTGATAATGGCAACATACCCTGGGATAACGATGTTTTTATGGTTTACTTTGCTCATAATGCCTGTCTTCTCAACGAATTCAGCGATAGGCTCGGCAACGAATTTACCAGCAGCCCAGGCAGTAAGAACGGAAGAGCCATCAGTGTCAACAGCCACAATATAGCCCGGAATTTTACTGCCAACAACTTCGCCTTCAACGGCAAAATAGGTAAGAGCAAAGTTGGTGCAAACATATACAGGACAATCAGGTGTAACATCACCAATTTCATAAACTTTAGCTTCAACAGCCATTGGTTTTTGTGGATCAGTGTAAACGTTCATGCGCCATGCCATTAACGGCAGAAGCTGGGATTGTTCGTCAGCTTTCATGCAAACGATGCTAGCATATTTAGCAACATAAGTAGCAGCTTCAACGATTTCTTCTTTACTTTCAGTTGCTAAGGTGAATGCAATCATCGGATAGCCGAAAGGACGGAATTTTTTCTTGATAGCCAAACGACGGGCATTAACCATTTCAGCCAAAGTTTTGGATTGACCTTGGTTACCGAAGTCTAAAACAAGTTCTTTATATTGAGCAGCCACTTTTTCAACTAAGGCAGCAGTATCATCAAGACCATTACCTTTTACTACTACAGGGCAGTTATTAGCTTTGGCAAGAGCTACAACTTTCTCCCAGTTTTCAGCAGTAGCGGCATGAAGGAGCGGTTTTTTAGCGGCAACTGCAGGAACAGCGGCTTCTAATCCGGCTGCGTCCGCAACTAACATAAGAGCAAAGTCAGTTTTAGCAGCTACGGTTTCAACAGCGGCTTTAAAGGTAGCAGCGTCGCCGGAGCAATTGGTAACAGCAACCATTTGTATGGCAATTTTTTGACCAACGCGATCCATTACTAAAGCGTTAACTTTAGCGATTTTTGCATCAAGTTCAGCACCGGACAGTTTATCGGAAATTTGGATAGCAAAAGCGGTAGGATGATAGAAAGTTTTGTCATGACGGAAGAGAACAGTTTCATCACCCATCACGATTTCGTTTTCACCTACACCTACTTTTACGGTACGCACGGGAGGTGCAGTTGCCGAACCCAAAAATTCCTTAGCGGCCTCGCTTGCATGCGGGCACATATCAAGGGATGCTTTACCATTAGCCATTGCCATTGCAAAAGCTAAGCAGGTAGGTGAACCGCAGTCTTTACAGTTAGTTTTGGGTAGTTGTTTGAAAATATCCAAACCTGTTAATGCCATTTTCTCTTCTCCTTTCGAATATAAGAACTTATTTGGTAAATATGAGAACCGGGACACATCTGGATGCTCTCTGTTGTGCGGCCCCCGGGATGTGCCCCGAATTCTTACTAATTAGGTGGTTAGAACTACATCATCGGATCCATTTGGAGAGCCGGATGTTGTTTTTCTTCAAGGAACGGCAGAATTTCTTCTTCAGTGATACCTACAGTTTCGTCAGCAATCTTGTTAACGAAATCTGCGCCTAAACCTTCACGCTCAGCAGCATCAATTAAATCCTGACCGAGGTATTCTTTAAGTTCTTTCGGCATCCAGACAATACGTGCCATACCGCCGTCAGCAGGAATAAACTTGGAGCTTGTGAGATAACGACGGCCTATGCCCATGAAACCTGGGGTTTGCACACCGCCGCCGCAAGTACCGGCCAGAGCGGAGAAGGTCATACCGCAGGGAGTATCGCCACTATGCTCACGAGTGGTAATCATAATGCCGTTACACATCGGTAATATCGCCATAATAGCCTCAAAACAGCCGCAGGAAGTCATTGGGTCTTCCATCATGGTGTAGAAGTTTACATTTTCTACAGTGCGGTTGGAATTAGCGTAGATGAACTCATTTAGGTTCTTCCAACTGCCTTTTACTGTGTCAGTGCATTCGCCTTTATCAATCGGCTGGTTCGGGCCGGTCGGGGTAATTTCGTTAGAAGCTTTAGCGTCAAGCCAGCTAACAGCACCGCACAAGCCTACGCGCTCAGGGGAAACAACGCAAACGTGGTTCGGCGCGAAGGACTGGCAAAGGGTACAGGAATAGTAGGTTTGAACCGACTCGTCAGTAAGGCCTTTGAGGCGAGCGTCACGAGCTGCGTATTTTTCAATAGCAAGCTTGATTTTGTCTTCGATAAGGTCCTTATCAGTAATGATAGTAACTTGTACCCGGTCAATAATAGCCGGATAATCGGATTTATATTTGGCGATAAGGATTTCGCCAAGGTCTTTAATTTTGAATCCAGCTGCATGCGCATTCTTACCAATACGTATCCACATCATATTACGTTGGGCAACGTGCCACAAACCTTCACCGTAGTTGATGAAATAGTGAACCCGGCGCTCAAGTACGCCCTCGAAGTCTTCCTGCATCTTACGACCATAGACGTCAATCATAATACCGAGCGGGAATACGCTGCCTTCCGGCATTTCATCAATTTCAGGTCCGATAACCTGGATTTTGCCGTCTTCAACCTCGTCAGCTTCACACATCCGAACAAGCTCGAAGCTGGTGGAACGACCGCCCCCGAACTCAACGTAGGCGTCTTTTTTACGGATTGTTTCACCTTCGAAAGCAGGTCCGATGGTGATAGGTACAGGGATATCAACGATCTTAATTTTGATGCCGCGCATTTCAAGACCGAGCTTGCCGATTTTCTCATAGTCTGGTTCGGATTGATACCAGTCAGGAATTTCCTCTGCTACCGGTTGATCGGTAACTGTCGGGAAGCCCATAAACATAGCGCCGAATTCAGCAGCATATTTAACAATATCATTAGGTCCAAGCTGAATAACAAATGCCAGAACACGTTTTGCTTGATACTCAATTGCCCGCTCACGCTGACCTGCAGGAATACCACCGAATGCCAGACCGGCGCGGAAAGCAAAGTTAACTGCATGGATAACCTGGGTAAAGTTACCAAGCGGGAAGGTAATGAAGTCAGCGCCGATTTTAACGTTTTCTTCAATACATTGCTCGATTACTTCGTTTACCAAGAAGATCATGATGCCTTTAGACTGGAGATCTTTTACAAGCTTGGCAGTAGATTTGCTGTCTTTACCTTTACCTACGATAACAGCAACACCAGGAATGGTTTGATCAACCAAAGGCACACCGAATTTACGGAGAATCGGGTCAGGGATAAAACCGCAGTACGGATATTCGTCAGGTTTTGCCCCCTTCAGATAGCGCAGAGCTTCAATAACTTCAGCAGCATATAAAGTTGCCTCGCCGTTAAGTTTAGCGTTTTCTAAGTTTAATTCTTCTTTAATTTTAGTTGTCCGAATCCGGTTGAGAATCGGGGAAAGATCACCAATTGTATTTACTTCCTCACCGCTCAGTGCAGTAATTGTAGGCAATCTGTAAGCGGTATCAGGATATTTAACCGGGCAGTCAGCACCATGTTCCTTTATAGCTTTAGCCAGAAGAATTTCCGCATAGCTGGTAGCTGTGACGGCACCTTCGTAGGCGCCTTTAAAAAGCTCCATAGACATATTGTTTTTCGTCCTCCTTCATAGAGTCAATTCTCATTATCTATTGGGGTAGTACACGATTACGTCCTAACTCTTATCTATTCGGCAGCCGCTTTGGCATCACGGGCTTTTTTGCGCATAGCATTCTTCCAGTTGCGTTCTTCAATGATTTCTACCAGCCGCTCAGATGCTTTCAGTGCATCGGGCTCCCAGAAGAAAAAACCACCGAATACATCTTCAGCAATTTTTGTAACAACATCGTTAACAAGCTGACTGCCCACAGTCGGAGCAATTACACCAACGTGGGTAGGATTACCATAAGCTACGTTCCAGGAACCGATAGCTACAGCTTTCTCGGACATAGCTTCCGGAGCGCTGACAACATAAGGAACTTCGTGGTTTTCTACACCCATTTCCTTAGCGAGCATGTTAACAAGATCTTGCTGACGGCTGTAGTCAACACAAGAACCGGTATGGAACATCAGCGGTAATTCAGTAGTTAAGCCTGCAGCTGCGTTCAGACGGGCAAAGAACTTTTTCAAGCCTTCGCCGGCATACTTCTTAACAGCTTCGCCATTCATCATGCCTGCTAAAGCATGAGCTTGCGCTGAGCAGCCACCGGCTAACAGGAAGACGTCATTTTTAGCCAATTCAATAGCGATGGCAGTGTGGTTTTGGTCATGAGTACCTTTAAGGTTGTTACAACCGATAAGTGAAGCTATACCCTTAATTTCGCCGGCTTCAATTGCATCAACCAGTACGCGAATTGGGTTTTCCGGATTAATTTTACCAAAGATATTGAGTATGGATTCTAAGCTGAAACCGGCAACGACAGTATTCTTAATTTCAGGAATACTAACTTTTGATGCATCACGGTTTTTGAAAGCTTCAATAGCCAACCGGATGATTTCTTTTGCACTGTTGATAGCATTATGCTCGTCAAATGCGAAG
>CAZCEN010000001.1:41451-50876 GCA_964497205.1 uncultured Sporomusaceae bacterium | reverse complement strand
TGGTTTCGGGAAAATTTGAGTAAATTCTTTTTGGGCAACAGCGACAATGTTGGAACAGGAATCAAATACGATAGCCCGCGAACTGGTTGTTCCTTGGTCAAGAGCAAGTACATACTTTTTGGTCATGACAGCAACTCCCTTTTTTATTTATTTAAGGCTTAGGCCTCAATTGTATCGAAAAACCTGTTTAAATAACTAAGCTTTCCTAATAATCTAAAAATTAAACCAATTGAAGTGCCCGGCAAATCATGAAGGCCAGAGTCGCGCCAAGCATCGGACCAACTACCGGAACCCAAGCATATGCCCAGTCGGAATCACCTTTACCGGGAATTGGAAGAATAGCATGAGCAATACGAGGCCCAAGGTCACGGGCGGGATTCAACGCATAACCGGTAGGGCCACCCAAGCTTAAGCCAACGGCCCAGATTACCATTGCAGTAAGGTAAACACCTAAACCACTTGGGACACCAGCAACACCTTGTACAGCTTTGCTGCCGATAGTGTAGAAAGCGATCAGTAAGAAGCAAGTTGCCAATGCTTCACATAACAGAGCTGGCCCGAATTTGCGAACGATCGGCGCAGTAGCGAATACAGCCAATTTCGCACCCTTGTCTTCGGTAATTTCCCAGTGCGGGAGATAAACCAGATAGGTAATAACGCCACCGGCAATGCCGCCAAGCAATTGGACACCCATAGTGGCAAGAGCGTGAGGCACTTCGTATACACCGGCATACATTTTAAACAGAGTAACCGCCGGACTAAGGTCGGTTTGAGGAGCCCCTGTGGCAAGCGCAGCAAATACCCCTAGCATAACTGCAAATGCCCAGCCTGCGGTTATTACAATCCAGCCGCCGCCATTTCCTCTAGAACGTGCTAAAACCACGTTAGCTACAACACCACAACCGAATGTTAAAAGGATCATCGTGCCAAAAAATTCACCAAACAAATTAGTCATAGATAATACCCCCTTCTTTTTCTTGTGAAATTGTGCGTTCCTAATATACTCAGCTAATGACGCGAATCATTTTCCTACTGTTATTCAGGCACCCCCTTACTTGGACAAAAAAACAAAAGCCCGAATTAACGCCCACAGAAACTGCTAGCCGTTCCTGGGGCGAAAATTGCGGACTTCCTCTTTATCTCTGTCCCTGTATTCTTCTAGTTTAGATATATTCTCTACTCTTCATTTAATTCCTGCTATATTTTAAATATTCCGTAAATTATTATTTTCACATACCATTAACCTTTTCCAAATGGCTCCCAGAGCTCGCGTTTACTGGCACTAACAGCACTCAAGCCACTGCGAACAGCCATTTCTATGTCTTCTTTGCTGTGCATCAAGCCACCCCCGAGAATGGGTAGCCCGGTCATCCCCCCCAGTTCAGCCACTACACTGGCAGGAACTGAAGCCGGCAGTAATTCCAAAGCATCCGGTTTATAGCCTTTAAGCAGATTTACGCCAGTCTTTATAGCCTCTGAATCCATCAAGAATAAGCGATGAATAACAAGCATTCCTGCCTCGCGAGCTAATTTTCCTAACTGGGGTTTAGTAGTAATAACAGCCGCAACCCCCATTCTTGCCAAAAAAACGATACCCGCCTTATCTTTCCCGAACCCGCCCAGCAAGTCCAGATGAACCAAAATGCGTTTTTTGTACTCACGCGCCTTGACTAATAGTTCGGGCAAAATGTTAATATCGCCGAATAACAGGCTCAGACTAGGATTAGAAGAATGTTCCAGCGCATACTTAAAATCTTCATAATTGCGCGGCGCAGGTATAACATAGCCATTACATAGCAATTTTACAATATCCTGCTGTGCCAATTAGACATTCACCGCCCTCTATAATAATATTTTTCCTGTTTCTTATTCTCCATTCTTTTGCAGATACCTTTTCCAATTTAATAATTTTGTTACAATATTTGTAATATTGTAAGGTTTTTCACAAAAAGCTAGTGACGCTTGCGTTTACTTGATGCGGCAATCCCCAATTCTTCACGATATTTTGCTACGGTTCTTCGCGATACCATGATTCCCTTGCCGTTAAGGATGTCGCACAAGGCCTGATCGCTTAAAGGCTGGGTTTGGTCTTCCGCGGCAACAAGCTCTTTTATCTCTTGTTTTACCCGGCTTGCTGACACATCTTGTCCATCTGCGCTTTGAACCCCTGAGGTGAAAAAGGTATGCATACCGAATACTCCGTGGGGAGTAGCAATATATTTATTAGCGGTAGCCCGGCTGACGGTAGATTCATGAACGCCAATCTGTTCAGCCACCTTTTTCATAGTAAGAGGTCGCAGAAATTTAGGGCCATGATCAAAAAAAGCTTGCTGCAAACTGATAATGGCCTCGGTCACATTATATAAAGTTCGCCGGCGCTGCTCGATACTTTTTATCAGCCAGACAGCGGCATTAATCCTGCTTTCTACGTATTTGCGGGCATCGCTGTCCGCATCCCGGACAATCTGGCGGTAATAAGGATTAATCGCCAGTTGCGGCACATAATTATCATTAATATAGATAACATATCCATTATTAAGGCGTTCCACAGTAACATCAGGCACAATATAACCAGGCTGTCCGCCACCAAACGTGCGACCTGGTTTAGGATTAAGGGTACGAATTATATCAACAGCCTGCTGGACTTCATGCACCGTGCAGTGCTGCTTATCAGCAATTTGTTTATAGCGGCCGGAAGCCACTTGATCAAGATGTTCATTGATAATAGCAACAGCCAAATCGAATTCTTCGCTTTTGTATTCTAAGATTTTTTGTTCCAGTTGAATAAGCAGGCATTCTTGCAAGCTGCGCGCTCCGACACCGACGGGATCAAAAGTTTGAATAATTTGCAGGACATCGCCAACTACAATTTCATCTGCACCAAGCTGAGCAGCCGCTTCGGATAACGTACCGCATACATAGCCGTTGTCGTCAATGCAGCCGATAAGATATTTACCAACCGCCAAATAAGCAGCATTAAACACAGCAAAATGCAGTTGCATTTCCAGATAATCCTGCAACGACAGCGCCTCAACATCTGCAATTTCCCGCCGTTGATTTGTTTCCGAAGTTCCCGTTCCACTGCCCGGAGTAGTCTGCGCCCCATTCAGTAAGTATTCAATCCAGCCATCGGCTTCCGGCTGATTATCATAATCACGGGTTAATGGCTCGGGTTCGATAGTAGGCTCGTCTTTATTGTCATCGGTATCTGCTTCCAGCACAGGGTTTTCCAGTAATTCCTTTTCCACCAGCTCAGCTAGCTCTGTCGCCGGCAGCTGGAGAATTGCAATTGCCTGACGCAACTGGGGAGTCATTATTAACTTTTGCGTTGTTTCCAGTTTTAAGCCGTAATCCAATTGCACAGTATAACCTCCCCCTTAGTAATGACAAGGTGCCTGTCCTTGTTAATAATACTATATACTATGGACAACTTCCAGGAAATATGTCAACAAATTCGCGGCAGTTGTTCCCCAGAGAGCATATCCAGTAGACGCATGCCGCCTATTTTTGTTTTGAGTACAACCTGTCCGGCCATTTTTTCGGTCACTGTCCCGACAACACAGGCGGCACCAGCCATTTCGGTTTGGTGCATAATCGTCAAAACTTTTTTACTAATCTCTTTTTCGACAAAAACAATTACTTTTCCTTCATTGGCCAGATACAAAGAATCAAATCCCAAAAGTTCACAGACTGCCTGCACTTCAGGGCGTACCGGAATTGCATTTTCTTCAAGCATAATACCTACTCCGGCATCGACGGCGATTTCATTTAGGGTTGTCGCCAGGCCACCGCGCGTAGGATCACGCAGCATAGCGATTTCCGGTACTTCTGTCAACAGCGTCTGGATAAGCTTGTTTAGCGGTGCGCAATCGCTGACAATCTCCGCCGGCAGCGTTAAGCCATGCCGTTCACTCATTACCGCAATGGCGTGATCGCCAAGAAAGCCACTGACAATGATGTCCTGGCCGGGCTTGACCCGGTTGGCGGCTATCTGGACACCAGGCAGCATGGCACCCACGCCGGCAGTATTGATGTAGATACCGTCGACTGCCCCTTTTTCCACGACCTTGGTGTCGCCTGTAACAATCTCAACACCCGCAGCCACAGCCATTTCCGCCATCGAAGCCACAATTTGCCGGAGTTCGGTCATAGGCAGTCCTTCTTCTAAAATAAACCCGGCACTTAAATACAATGGCTGCGCGCCACACATAGCCAAATCGTTAATTGTTCCGCAGACTGCCAGCTTACCGATATTACCGCCAGGAAAAAACCGTGGTTTCACAACATAACTATCTGTCGTAAACGCCAGTTGAGTGCCATTAATTGTCAGCCGGGCACCATCGTGCATTTCGGCAAGCGCCTGGTTTTGGAAAGCCGGCAACATAATATTTTTAATCAAGTCCTGGCTGAGACGGCCGCCGCTGCCGTGCCCAAGCAAAATCCGTTCTGGCATTTTATGCATAATTCCACCGTCCCTGTCCGTATTTGTACCAAGCGGCACACGCACCTTCGACCGATACCATGCAAGCACCAACAGGCTGCTCGGGCGTGCAGTTCCTGCCAAAATGCGGACAAGCCTCCGGAATGATACTGCCGCGCAGTACTTCGCCGCAGCGGCAGCCTGCCGGTTCGTTGGTTACGATTTCAGGCAATGGAAGCGCCATTTGGGCGTCGTACTCTTCGTACTCAGGCTTAAGCTTAAGCCCGGAGCCTTCTATAACACCAAAACCACGCCAGGCCGCAGACGCCGGACTGTATACTTCCTGTAAAATCCGCAAGGCTGCCGGATTACCTTCCGGCTTGGCTACCCGGCAGTACTGATTGAGTAGTTCAGCCTTACCGGCTGCAATTTGTTCCATCAACAGCGAGATCCCCTGCAAAATATCCAGCGCTTCAAACCCGGTGACCACAGCCGGTACTTGATATTCTGCAGCAACAAAGCGATACGGCTCAAAACCGCTTATTGTGACAGTATGCCCCGGCAGCAGAAAACCATCTACTTTGGTTTCAGACGCTGACAATAATGTTCGCAGCGCCGGCGGTACCAGCTTATGTGCCGACAGAACGAAAAAATTTTTAATTCCTTGTTGTTTGGCCTCAAGCACAGTGGCGGCCGCGGTAGGTGCTGTTGTCTCAAAACCTACTGCAAGAAAAATTACATGTTTATCAGGATTCTCTTTGGCAATCGTCAGACTGTCGAGCGGCGAATACACGATACGAATATCCGCACCCCGGCTTTTTTCAGCCTGAAGCGAAGACACCGAGCCAGGTACTTTAAGCATATCGCCGAAGGTGACAACTACGGTATCGGGACGACGGCTATAGGCAATAGCGGTATCCAAGTATTCATTGGGCGTAACGCACACCGGGCAGCCGGGGCCGCTGACTAATTCAACCGCAGGCGGCAGCAATTGCCGGATACCGTTGCGAAAAATGGCTACCGTATGCGAACCGCATACTTCCATGATACGCACAGGCCGGATTGCCAGCCTGGCAATAGCAGCGGTAAAAAAGGCGGCGGCACCCGCTGTCTGTTCAGCTGTTAGACGCATATTGCTCCAACTCCTTAAACAGTTCGAGAGTACGCAATGCCTCTTCTTCATCAATGCTTTGAATAGCAAACCCGGCATGAATAAGCACATAATCACCGGCAACCGCTTCCGGCAGCAGCATAAGACTAACTTGGCGGGTAACGCCGCTTATATCAACCGTTGCCATGAAACCATTGCATTCGATAATTTTGGCGGGAACGGCCAAACACATAATTATCTACTCCTTTCGCCGGCAATCACCGCCTGCCCCAGAGACAGACCGCCATCATTGGCTGGCGTTTGCCGATGAAGATATACTATTAAATCATGTTGCATTAACATTCCGACAACTTGTGTTAAAAATGTGATGTTCTGGAAAACACCGCCACTTAAAGCCACCTTTTTAATCCCTGTAGCCTGACTGATTTTTCGCGCTACTTCACAGGCGGCAACAGCCAAGGTTGTATGGAAATCGGCCGCAAGCTGCGATACGGGTGTTTCCTGCTGTAACGCTTGGCATAGCATGGCAAACAATGGCTTATAGTCAAGGACCCATTGCCCGTTCTCCATCGCAATATCGTAGGGCAAAACCCTGCCGTTACATCCTTGAGCGGCTTGCTCCAGTTCAATGGCAGCTTGCCCCTCAAAGGTAATAGCCTGTCTAATACCCAGCAGGGCGGCGGCTGCATCAAATATCCGGCCCGCGCCGTCAGCGAGCGGCGCATTTACGCCTTTTTCCGCGGCTGTGAGCAGCAGTTCCCAACCAGCAGGCAGTTGCCGGATAAACGGCAAGTCCAGGTTGATAAAGTCAATTTCCTTAAGCAACCACAAAGCTAGCCGCCACGGCTCTCTGATGGCGGTTTCCCCGCCCGGCAGCCGTAAATAGCCAAAATGACCGGCACGCCGGTATCCCTTTAAATCAGCAACCAAAAACTCGCCGCCCCACAGTGTTCCATCCTCCCCATAGCCTGTCCCGTCAAAAGCAAGACCGATAACAGGCTCGGTTAAGTGGTGTTCCGCCATCACGGCGGCAATGTGCGCATGATGGTGCTGAACCGGTATTATTGGCAAATCGAGGGTTGCCGCGTACTTTGTCGATAAATATTCAGGGTGCAGGTCACAAGCAACAACCTCCGGCGATAATGCCAGCAGCTTTTTAAAATGGTTAATTGCTTCTATAAAAGAATGATAGGTAGATAAATTCTCCAAATCGCCGATATGACAACTAATAAAAGCCTGCATTCCACGCGTCAGGCAGAAGGTATTCTTCAATTCACCGCCCACAGCCAACACCGGCGGTAATGATTGCGCCAGTCTGACAGGAACAGGAACATACCCCCGGCTGCGGCGGATAAAGTACGGTTCATTCATAAAAACTCTAGTCACCGAATCTTCCGTCCGGCAATGAATGTCCCGGTTATGCAGCAAAAAATAATCGGCAATTGAACTAAGACGGGCAAAAGCATCCGCGTCCTGATAGGCAATAGGTTCATCACTGACATTGCCGCTGGTCATGACTACTATGTCCGCTTCGTCTAACAGCAGATAATGAGCCGGCGTATACGGCAGCATTACGCCGACATAAGGATTGCCGGGCGCAAGACTATCTGCCAGACTATAGTCCCCACCTTTTTTTACGAGTACAATGGGTCTGGCCTGGCTTGTCAGCAACTCTTCCTCTTTTGTATCAACAATGCACTGGGCCTTAATCGCTGCCAGACTGCCGGCCATTACAGCAAACGGCTTAACTTCCCGGATTTTTCGCATTCGAAGCCGTTTTACAGCTGCTTCCTCTTTGGCATTAACGGCCAGATGATAACCACCAAGTCCTTTGACAGCCAGAATTGCGCCCTTAGCCAGCAGACTCTTAGCAACAGCAAATACGTCCTGACCGCGGTCTGCTACCTGCCGGCCGTTGATATCCACCAGCCGATAGCCCGGGCCGCATGCCGGACAGGCGTTAGGCTGGGCATGAAAGCGGCGGTTAGCCGGGTTATCATATTCCGCCTGACAATCCGGACACATAGTAAACTGCTGCATCGTGGTAGTCCGCCGGTCATACGGGATATCCTGAATAATGCTAAACCGCGGGCCGCAATTGGTACAGTTGATAAACGGATAATGATACCGCCGGTCAGCAGGATTCAGGAGTTCTTGCCGGCAAGCCGGGCAGGTAGCAACATCAGGTGACACTAAGGCTGTTTTCACTTGACTATTGCCACTTGGCTTGATGGAGAAATCGGTATATCCGCCTGGTTTGCAGTGATTAACCACAATCGTATCAATAACCGCTAACGGTGGTACCTGACTTTTCAAAGCAGTGATAAAGGCGTCAACGGCAACCGGAAGTCCTTCGGCCTGGATATCAACACCGCGGGCCGTATTGGAAACCCATCCCTTTACCCCCCAGGACCGAGCTAAATTATAAACAAAGGGGCGGAAACCCACCCCTTGAATCATTCCGGTTATATGAAGATTAACTGCTTTACAAGTCATGGCAGACACCTCAGGAAAAAGTAAGCTTTACCCACTTACGAGTTACTCTTGACCGGCCATCGCTAATTTAGCCTGAATCATAATTGCACATTCCAGCCGCTTTTTCTGCAGCTCGCAGCCTAGCTCATATGGTTTGTGCAGGTCGTGATGGAACAAGTCGGCGTTGGCATGACAGCCGCCGCTGCAATAAAATCTTGCCCAACACTCACGGCAGGCCGGTTTATTGAGAACATGGGCCTGGCGGAATTTCCCCGGCATTTCTTTATTGGTAACACCATCGTATACGTTACCCAGCTTGTATTCGTCGCGTCCGACAAACTGGTGACAGGGATACAGATCGCCTTCCGGAGTAACTGCAAAGTATTCATGGCCGGCACCGCAGCCGCTTAAGCGTTTAGCCACACAAGGGCCGTTGCTTAAATCAAGGTTAAAATGGAAAAATTCAAAGCCGGTACCAGCCTGTTTCCGGGCCAGATATTCTTCGGCCAGCAGTTCGTACTGGCGGAATAGTTCAGGCAAATGCTCCTCAGTTAAGGCATAATCGTCACCCTTAGCAACTACCGGTTCCACCGATAAAAGGTTAAAGCCGGCATCTGCCATGCTTAACACATCGGCACAGAAGTCCAGGTTGTAGGCGGTAAAAGTACCACGCAGATAGTAATTCTGGTTGCCACGGGCTTGAACAACCTTTTTGCACATCTTGGCCGCTTCGTCATAACTGCCGCTGCCATCGATACCCGGCCGCATGCGGTCATGAACCTCAGGCCGTCCGTCCAGGCTGAGTACCAGACTAATATTGTTATCATTTAAGTAATTAATGATTTCATCCGTCAACAATACGGCATTGGTGGTCAAAGTCAATTTAAATACTTTGCCGGTCTCCGCCTCGCGTTTTCTGATGTAACTAACGACATGGCGGACGGTACCCATATTTAAGAGCGGCTCGCCGCCGAAAAAGTCCATTTCACAGTTACGTCTGGGGCCACTATTTTCAATGATAAATTCCACAGCCCGCTCGCCAATCTCCTTCGGCATAAGACCACGATTATGACCAAAGTCCCCTGTTCCGGCAAAGCAGTAACCGCAGCGCAGGTTGCAATCATGCGCCACATGCAGGCACAAGGATTTCACAAGCGGCTTTTCGCTAAAGGTAATCGGAACAGTAAGTTCGGGTGACAACAATTGACCGGCGCGCACAAGCTCTTTAAGCTCTCCCAGCGCCTCGCGGATATCCGCTTGATCGTAGGTATCTTTTAAAACTGCAATGACTTCTTCCTCGTTAGCGCCCTTAAAATGATCCATTATATCATATACCATTTTGTCGACAATATGTACGGCGCCGCTATTAATATCAAGAACGATATATAAACCGTTTAATGTAAATTTATGAACTTGCAT
>CAZCEN010000001.1:34133-41351 GCA_964497205.1 uncultured Sporomusaceae bacterium | reverse complement strand
TATTAATATCAAGAACGATATATAAACCGTTTAATGTAAATTTATGAACTTGCATTTATTTTTATATTTCCTTTCTGTTTATAAAGAAAACACGGCTTGTGCCGAGCCTTGGCGAAAGCAGAAGCCGATGTTGCCCTTATCCTGTTTTTAAGAAAGTTTTCTGTTAGGGCAAAAAATTAAGCCCCTTGGCGGGCAAGGGGCTGGCTGCTACTGTTACTTCTGGCAGACCTGATTGCCAACAGTGCAGGAAGTCTTGCAGGCCGACTGGCAGGAAGCCTGGCATTCCCCGCAGCCGCCGGTATGTACAGTTTGAGCGAGTGATGCTTTATTAATTGTAACAACATGCTTTTTCATATTCGAAATCCCTCCTTGCCTACGCTTATATAAAATAGGTATTACTATACTATTTTAGCCGTTTTGCGGACAGGAATCAATAGGAAAACGAGATTGCCGCGCCAGGGTTCGCATTTAACTAACGGTGGCGACGTCTACAAACATGGCAGGCAATCTCGCATCTTTGATTATTCGTTTACTTGGCTGCAGGCGCCAAAAGAATCTTTATTGGCAAGTTGGACGCACCTGGTGGTGAAAAGGTCAGCCATAAAGACTGTCCGCCGTCATAATCGCCGAGATGGCTGACATCTTTGACGGTTTTGCTGCCAAAGAATAATTTTTCTGCCGGAGTTCCGAGTGTCAGTTGTTCCTGGTGGCGGTAGTTAACAAACATTCCACCGGCATATTCCCCGCCCCGGGGATTTAAGTAAACAGCATACTTTTGTTCAAACGCGGTAGGAAGAAACAGCTTGTACATAACGCCGTAATTTCCGTAGTTCAGCGTGTTTGAACCGTCTGTAGCATCGATGCCGCTAACATAGCGGTCAAGTTTATGGTCAGCCAGAGTAATACCTACTACCCCTTGTTCAGCCGCATTGTACGCCTGGTTAGGTACAATCACCCGGTTACTGCCGGGAAAAGTTCCTCTTAGCCGTTGACTGTCAGTGGGTAATATTTGGGCTTTAGCAACAAATTCTGCCGGTTTGGCGTCAACTGGCAGCATCATAACTACTACTTTTACGGGAGTCTTGGACTCAAAATCGTAAATACCGTTAACCAACGCGTCAGGTAAAACCACAGTGGCATTAAGTGCAGGCTCCAAGAGAGCAGAGCCATTGGCCGGCACCTCAATAAGTTGCACTTCCTTTTGCTCTAAATACTTCATTTGAGCATCTTTGCCTACTGCCAGATAATCAAGCCCCGGTCCTCCCAGACCATACTTATGAACAAAAACATTAGCCGCTTCCGTGGTGTTGTTCATGAGCAGTACTACGATTTTCTTGGGTTCTTTAGTAGCGTTAACATGGTGAAAAAACAGGCGAATATCACCGCTAACAGTATCCTGATACATAATCCCGTCTGCAGGTACCATTTCCGGACTATCAGAAAGCAGTAGCTTACCGCTTTGTTCAGTAATAGTAACAGGCAGTTCGGTGATATTAAACATATCAGTATTCGCCGGAAGCCCGGATTTGGCCAGCGCAAGCTGGGAGCCAATCATGCTGACTGCAATTGTGACAACAACTGCCGCACTTGCAAGTCTCAGCCATTTTAACAAAAAGCATTCCTCCTAACAACTTGCCACCTACTAGGCATTATAACAAACATTGGACCAGCCTTCAACCACTAGGCAGACTTTACTAAATCTGCTCTTAAAAAGAACAACAGACTTGCTATAGCCGTATAGCAAGCCTGGATTGCTGATCAAAGGGATAGCTTAGCATATATCTGCGCCCGAAGCAGGCGCAGCCGGAATTCCCATAAACCATACTTCGGTTTAGGCACATTGACCCGTTTAAGCTTATAGGCATTGCCTGCTGTAGTTCCTAAACCGGGATCCCCGGTACATGCCCCGGTATAACCGGCTTGTTCGAGGGCGGCAATAGCTTGTGTGTTAAACTGGCCATACGGATAGGCCAAAAATTTAACCGGTGTACCTAGATTATTTTCTATTATTTGTTTAGAACGCTGCAGTTCGTCCTGAAGTTGAGGCTGTCCAATTTCGGTTAAAGCAACATGACTATGGGTGTGGGAGCCAATCTCTGTTCCTCTGGTCTGCATTTCCTTAATTTGCTGCCAAGTTAAATAATCGGGTTGGCCTACTTGCCCGGAAATCACAAACACGGTACCCTTCATGCCATGTTTCTCCAATATCGGCAGTGCCGCCAGATAGTTGTCGGCATAACCATCGTCAAAGGTAATAATAACAGGTTTATCCGGTAATTGCTTGCCATCCTTTTTAGCAGCAAACAATTCGGCAAGAGAAATGGCGGTATAACCGTGAGTTTGTAAGAACTGCATTTGCTGGTCAAACTCGTCGGCAGTTACACTGTAGATTTCCGGCAGGTCGCCGACTTGATGGTAGGCCAAAATGGGGACTCCGGCACCGGGCGCTAATAACCAGAGGGAAAATAGTAAACTAATGGCGACAATAATCAGTAAAATTTTACGCATTATTATCCTTCTCAGTTTCAGCAGAACCACCTAAGGACTGCGCGATCTCCCCCAGTTTACGCAGCCGGTGATTAATACCGGATTTTCCCACTCTGCCTTCCAAAACTTCGACCAGTTCGGAAAGCGTAGCTTCCGGATAGGCCAGTCGTGCATCTGCCACTTCTCTAAGCGGCGGAGGCAGCTTATCAAGCCCCATATATTGGGCAATCGTCCGGATACTCTCAACTTGTCTAACCGCCGCATTAACAGTTTTTTGAAGATTAGCTGTCTCACAGTTAACCAAGCGATTGACCTGATTGCGCATGTCTTTGACCACCCGGACATTTTCAAAGGTTAATAAGGCGTTATGCGCACCAATAATCTGCAAGAAAGAGGTAATGGCGTTACCATCCTTCAGATACACAATATAATCATCTTTCCGGTCAGTCATGCGCCCAGGCAGACTTAGCGATTTCATAACCCGGACAAGTGATTTGGCCAATTCTTCATTGCCTGTCACCATTTCTAAATGGTAAGAACCCTCAGGCCGGTTAACGGAACCGGCTCCCAAAAATGCGCCTCGGAGATATGCACGCCGGCAGCAGGCTTTTCGCGTAATAGCGCTGTCGGATTGAACATTAAGACCGTCTCCTCGCATAATCCCTAGCGAGGCCAGCAATTCATTCACCCCGGGCGATGGTACTACCCGTACATGGTAAGTATTATTCTTTTTTAAGCGTCTGCCCCGGGTAACGACTACTTCGGTCTTAACATTAGAATAGCGTTTTATCAAACCAATTACCTTTCGGGTAACAGCGGCGTTTTCACTGCTGAAATTGATGCCCAAATTAGCGTTGCCGCCGATGGACATGGCACCACCCATCCGGATAAGCGCCGCCAATTCAGCGCCATAACAACAGTTGTTCTCGCCCATTATGCGGGCAAGCTCATTTTTTACTTCAGTTGAAAATGACAAGGGCGTCAGTCCTTTGGTTAATCTTTTAGTTTCTTAATACTTTCCGACATAATGTAATAATCCAATAGCCGCATGCGGTCAGAATTAATTCGTAAGTCGTAAACCATTGACATAATCGTCCGGGACAATCGTGCAGGGTCGTGCCGGACTAAATTGGTTTCGCTAATTAGGTTCGCTTTGACCACTTTGACACCTAATGCCTCAATTGCTTCCACATCAGGTACTACCGGGTATGCCCCCTGCTCCGCATATTTTTCCCGCAGTTCCGGGGCCACTTTCTGGTCATTAATAACCACAATATCAATACAGCCAGGACCGGCATGGTCAATTATAGCTTTCACGTGATCGGATGCGGTAAAGCCATCGGTCTCGCCCGGCTGGGTCATAACATTACATATATATATCTTGACCGCATCACTTTCCTGTAACGCCTCAGCAATTCCTTTCACTAGTAGATTGGGAATAACGCTGGTATATAAACTGCCTGGTCCCAAAATGCAGGCATCTGCTTCGTGAATTGCTTCAACCGCACCTTTTACCGGCGCAACATCCTCCGGATTAATGCTTACTCTCTTAATTTTCTTGCCTGACAGGGGAATCTGCGACTCACCAGTCACTATCGATCCGTCAGTCATTTCCGCTACCAACAATACCCTTGCGGTGGAGGAAGGCAACACCTGGCCACGTACGGCTAAGACTTTACTCGACTCTTTTAACGCCAGTTCCACATCGCCAACAATTTCAGTCATAGCAGCAATAAACAAATTGCCAAAGCTGTGACCGGCCAGTTCGCCACTGCCGCCAAACCTGTGCTGAAAAAGCTTTTCCATTAAAGGTTCGGTATCTGCCAAGGCAACAAGACAATTGCGTAAATCACCAGGCGGAATAATCCCCAGGTCTTCACGCAGCCGGCCGGATGACCCGCCATCATCGGCTACAGTAACAACAGCAGTTAGATTGCTGGTAATACTTTTTATGCCCCTGAGCAACACCGACAGGCCTGTACCACCGCCGATAACGGCAATAGCCGGCCCGCGGTTAAGCTTGCGCTTTTCAAAAATAATTTCGACAAGTTTATCTGAGCCTTCGGGCACCAGTACACTAATAACTGACTTAATGATCTGGCGCGTAGCCGCCAGCATAATACTCAGACCCAAAATAATAGTTGCGCTGCCGACAATAGTAGTAACTGCGTAATAAAACCTGCCAGTCGTCAGGTAAAATAAGCGGAAAATAGCCTCTTCCACTACGCCAATATATTTATAGTTAAAAACAATTGCTAAACCCATGCTGACAAAGATAACCCCTGCGGAAAACAGGAGCAGCCAACGTTTGAACTTCATGCCTGGATAAAGCCATTTTATAAAATGCAACTCTTCACCCCCGAACAGGTGATAAACGCCCATCTGTGCGATGCTGTTACAACAAGCCTACTGCCAACTATCACCGTAAAGCAGTTTCGTAGGTGACGGTATTGTTGCTTCTGCGGGCGTTCCCTCCGACCGTTCTATCGAACCAGCTTAAGAAGCTGATATATCTTAGAACCGTCCAATAATCGTTCTGGATTCATTGTACGGACTTCCAGTACGACTCCGGGTACGTCCTCGTCGCGACCCGCACCATATGCGTTCTATTTATCTGCGACAAACAGAATGCGTTGTAGGCTGCATTGTATACAGAACGCTGCATCTGGACATTTCTAACCTGTTCTGAACTTTTACTAAATCCTGTTTATGTACGAAGCTGTTGAAGCCCATTTCCAAAACAAAGTTACTCGATAACGTTATGCTTTATATCCCGGTGTTCAACATTTACTTTGAAGCCTTTGCCTTTGAGATATTCAAAAATCTTCTCCGCAACAAATACTGAGCGATGAAGACCGCCGGTACAACCGATGGCTATGATAAGCTGACTTTTACCTTCTTTAATATAATGCGGCACAAGAAAGTCCACCATACCGGACAGCTTCTCCATAAACTGCTGTGTCACCGGCCATTTCCAGATATACTCCCCGACAAGAGCTTCCCGGCCGCTTTTCCGCCGCAGAGATTCGACATAAAAGGGATTAGGCAGGAACCGAACATCCATTACCATATCAGCATCCATCGGAATACCGTATTTGAAGCCAAAGGACACTACAGTTACTGTCATGCGTTCCTGTTCATGTTCTTCGGTGAACAGTGCAGTTATCTTACCCCGAAGTTCGGTAGTAGATAAGCCGGATGTATCAATAATATGGTTGGCCCGCCCCCGAATTTGCTCCAAACGGTCTCTCTCGCGGCTAATTCCTTCGCTAATACGTCCATGCGGCGCCATCGGGTGACGGCGGCGTGTTTCTTTATAACGGCGGATGATAGTAGCATCCGAGGCTTCCAAAAATAATATTTCATAAAGGAAGCCCTGTTTTTCCATATCTTCCAGAACTTGCACCAGGGTATCAAAAAATTCGCCGCCGCGAATATCAACCACTAAGGCAATCTTGGAAACTTTGCCGCCAGATTGGGCGCACAGTTCAGCAAATTTAGGAATCAGCATCGGCGGCAAGTTATCAACACAAAAATAGCCTAAGTCTTCCATAGCCCGTACTACTTGCGATTTGCCAGCGCCTGACATGCCGGTAATTATTACCAAGCGAAAGTTATCTAGTATCATATGTACACCTCAACTTTTCCTACCCGAGTTGACCCCAATTCTTTCCCTATTCAATTATAGGGTAGTATGGGAAAAAAAGCAAAAAAACAGCTCCCTTTATTTCATCAATGGGAACTGTAATCCGGCAGCAAATCGCTATTTGTCGCCGGATACCCATTCGGATACATTTTATTCTAATTAATTCAATGCATAGCGTTCTATAGCCTCGGCTACGCCATCGGCGTCGTTAGAAGCGGTTTCCAGACGGGCAATGGCTTTAACCGCAGCGCTGGCATTCCCCATCGCTACTCCCCAGCCGGCATATTTAAGCATATCAACATCATTACCGCTGTCACCAACTGCCATTACCTCATCTTGTTTTATCATAAGCTTATCCGCTAAATAAGCTAAGGCCTTTCCTTTATTAGCCTCTGGGTGCGTTATTTCCATGAAGGTTGGCTTGGATATCGCCAGACTAAGTTTATTCCCAAAAATCTTTTTAAAAGAGTTATATATCTCGCGAATTCCTTCTTTACTGGACATAATTAACATTTTCGTTGAATACCCTTCCCCCGCGTACAGGCTGTCACCGACAGCGATAGCCGGCACTCTCGACATATGCGAATATAACTCCGAGTATTCGTTTTGTTCTTTTACATACAAGTTGTCATCAACGTAGGTTTGAATGTACAAATTTTGCTCCCGGCATAGTGCCAGCACCTCACGGGCAATGTCTTTATCAATCGGCCGGTGCAATAACGTTTCGCCGGAGAAACAGGACTTAATGAGCCCCCCGTTATAGGTAATAAGCGGCACATCCAATCCCAACTGCTGGGCGTATGGCAAAGCCGAGCGATACATACGCCCGGTTGCTATTGTTACCTTTATCCCTTGCTCCGCTGCCTTGCGGATAGCGGCGCTGGCACGCGGGGAAACTGCCAATTTGCTATCTAATAATGTATCATCCATATCAAGTGCGATAAGCTTTATTGTCATTTAATCTTCTGCCTCTTTTCTATGATAATAAGAAGCAGGAATTTTGCTGTACACAAAATTCCTGCAGTAATCTATCCGATGACTACGCTTCAGATAGAGTTAAAATTCCATCTGAAGCTAAGTCTACT
>CAZCEN010000001.1:0-34123 GCA_964497205.1 uncultured Sporomusaceae bacterium | reverse complement strand
TGCAGTAATCTATCTATCGTGTATTACCTTGGACAAAGTAACACTGCATAGAGTCATTAGTAAAACTCCTGCCAATGAGGTTATAACACCTGACACCTGCACCCCAGGCAAGGTTTTAACGACCATCAGCGGCGTAAAAATATTTGTTAGGACGGTAAGACCGCCAAGGTTTAGAAAGGTATGCGGCAAATCGGCAACCGACAACAGCGGCCTGACTGCAGCATTTGCTAAACCTAGAATGGTTGCTCCTAACAAGGTTCCACCAAGAGTATCCACAAATATTCCCGGCAATTTTACTACCACCAGTACTAAAATTACCGCATTTATTATAATCCGCAGTAAAAAACCACTCACTGCACGTATCCCCTCCTGCGTAATGATAACAACCGATCATTGAAACCAATATACATATTATATCCCATAGGACAAAATTCCGGCAATATATTTTTTGGTATATAGTATCCAGCAAAGTTAACAGGAAGGAGTTCCTATTATTCTTTTTGGCTCTCAAGCAAGAGCAGGGCTTTTTTCATATCCAGCCCGCCGCCAAAACCGGTAAGACTGCCGTCAGCACCAACTACCCGGTGGCAAGGCACGATGATCGGTGTTCTGTTGCTATGCATGGCTCCGCCTACCGCCCTAGTCGCCTTGGGACTGCCGACAGCCTGAGCTACCTCTCGGTAGCTGACTGTAGTTCCATAAGGAATATCTGCCGTGTACCTGAGTACCGCAGTTTGAAACGGACTGTAAAACCGCCAGTCAACCGGTACGGAAAAGTTGACCGGGTATCCTTGAAGATACAGTCTTAGCTCATGTGTTAACTGGTCTGACCACAAGCAAGCCTCATGCCCAGATGCAAGCTCAGCAATATCCTTGGCATGAATATCGGTGAAAGCGGCCGCTTGATCTGGACGGGGAAAGCCCAATTCCCACAAACCGATGTCAGACCAAACAGCCACAACCTGGCCCCAGCCTGTGGTAATCAGACTATAACCTAGAACCGGCTTTACCATAGAATCTCCACAGACACATTGCTAACCTGGGCCGTTCCGGTCAGCAGCATGGCAGTTCTTAGTTCGTCTTTCATTTTATTAAGGGCAAATTCCACACCTTCCACGCCGCCGCCCACGGCGGCAATGGACAGCGGCCGTCCGATCAATACGGCATCTGCTCCTAACGCCAGCATTTTTAGTACATCACCGCCACTGCGGATACCTCCGTCAACCAACACCGTCATCTTGCCCTTAACCGCTTCGGCAATATATGGCAGTACCTCAGCGGTACCCGGTGTATGATCAAGCGCCCGGCCGCCATGGTTGGAGACAACAATAGCATCAACGCCGGCTTGCCAGCAGGCTTCGGCATCATCAGGTGTCATTATGCCTTTAACAATAAACGGTATGGCAGTATGATTCTTAATGTACTCCAGTTCCTGGATAGTCTTAGGACCTACCGGCTGGCCGGCATTAATCATATTCGCAAACGCCGCAGCATCAATGTCCATACCAAAAGCCGGACAACCGGCAGCAGCAGCCTTATTGGCCATCTCGACCACTGTTTCAATATCCCGCGGTTTAATAGTAGGTATACCCCAGCCTCGTTCATTAGTGACTGCGGCCATCCCGGAATCAAAAACCAGCGGCACTTGGCCGTCTCCGGTCATTCCGATACTGCCGGCTTTACGGCAGCCACTGACAATACACTCGGCATATTCTTGTTCGGTTAGCGCCCCATTCATATTCCGCTCAATGCCGCCGATGGGCGCACCAATAACCGGGAAAGCTAAATCCATGCCTAAAACGCGGCAGGACAAATCAGGATTCTTAATACTATGTACTGTTCTTAAATTCAACCGGCAGTCAGCCAGTGCTTGTATATTATGACGAAACGCAATGCCTGTGCCTACTCCGCCCATACCAGGCATCTCACCGGCACAAACAACACCGTTGCACTCCGGACAAACTCGGCATGAGCCACGAAACTTTTCTTTTGCTGTAGTTTTAATGGTCTTTATATCCATGTCAGCCTCCTGAGTTATACTTTCGTTTATCTTTGATGAAATTCTTGTTTTTACGCCAAAATCCTGCTGCCGGGAAACATCGTAGTATAAAATTCGTCAACTTGCCTATATTACAACTAATCCTGTGACTAACCTTCGGAGGGAGTTAACACCTTGCCGAAGCTAAGTCTATTTTATAATCTTCTATTTAGGAGGCAGAACTATGACAATTATGGATAAAATCAATTCACAGACCCGTAACATTATGAATTTGGTGTTTGATAAAGAATCGCTTAACTACCTGGAGGCTGCCGGTCTATACGGCATTATTGGGCAAGGCCGGTTTAATTATGCCTTATTGCAGGTATTACACAATCATGCCAATGACCCCGAACTAAAGGCCTTAATTAAGGAAGCAATTGATGCCCATACCGAAACAACAATCGCCAAAGCAGAAGAAAAATTACTGGAAAGTGATGTACATTCTCCTACCTTACACTTTATAAAGCGCAACCTGCATGATACCCCTCTCAATATTCCTGATGATGCCCGCATATCCGATATGGAAATTGCAATCGCCATCGGTACTATGGCAAAAGCTTCGCAAATGGCAATCTTAACTTCCTTGCATCAGTCGTATCAACTGGATGTTGCCTTAATGTACCGCAAGGCTCTCGATGACGGCTTAGACTGGGATTATCGCCTGCTCCAGCTCATGCTTAAACGCGGCTGGCTGCCCCATCTGAGAAAAATAACTCATTAAAAGTAATGGTCTGCACGAAAACTATCGTTTTCGTAAGCAGACCATTTTTATTACATATTCTTATTACGAAAAAAATTATATACCGCTTCGGCCGCCGGCAGCGTCATGCCTTCCACCTTGACAAGTTCATCCACTTCAGCCGCTTTAATTTTGGCCAAACTACCGAAATGATCCCTGAGAGCCTTGCGGCGTTTCTCGCCAATGCCAGGGATATGGTCAAGCACCGAAACCATATTCCGTTTCGAACGCAGCTTACGGTGATAAGTGATAGCAAAACGATGCGCCTCATCCCGGATCCGCTGTACTAAGAAAAGTGATTGGGAGTGGCGCGGCAGTATGAGCGGTTCGCTGATTCCTTCGCGGAAAATATGCTCAAATTCTTTGGCCAGACCAACAACAGCAACATCGATAAGTCCGGCCGCCCGGATAATAGGCAGCGCCGAATTGAGCTGGCCCTTGCCGCCATCAATAATAATGAGGTCAGGTACAGGGCCCTTTTCCAAGGCATCACGGTACCGCCGCCCTACTACTTCCTGCATTGATTTAAAATCATCAGGCTTACCTTCCACGGTTTTAAGTTTATAACGGCGGTATTCATTCTTGTTCGGCTGTCCGCCTTCAAATACCACCATGGATGCTACCGTTTCCGAACCTTGAATATGCGAGATATCAAAGCATTCTATCCGCTCAGGTGCAGCCGGTAAGCCCAAATATTGACCAAGCTCAGCAGCCGCGCCGGCAGTTTTATTCGTATCAGCCTTAAGCCGTTCGGCCTGTTCCTCAAGTACGATTGCGGCATTACCGGCCGCCATTGTGACCAAATCCCGCTTGGTGCCGCGTTTAGGTACCTCAACCTGCACTTTGCCGCCTTTTACACTGCTTAGCCATTCGGCTACAAGATGCTGTTCGTCCAGTTCGAGCGGCAAGAGAATTTCCCGGGGAATAAATGCGGCTTGACTATAATACTGCTTAACAAAAGCCGCTAAAATATCCTGGTCACTTTCCTCTTCGCCGCCTGACAACATGAAGTGGTCGCGCCCGACCATTTTGCCGCTGCGAATGAAAAATACCTGAGCACAAGTCCCGGCAGCCGACCGGGCAAGACCAATGGCATCCTGATCCCCGCTGCCTGTTACGATATTTTGTTTTTCCATGACTTTTTCGACCGCCGCAAGCTGGTCGCGCAAGCGAGCCGCTTTTTCAAATTCCAGTTCTTCAGCCGCTTCCGCCATCTGACGTTTGAGATTTTTGACTACGGCATCACTGCGCCCTTCCAGAAACAACCCAACTGCTTTGATCATCTCGCCGTACGTTTCTGTATCCACTTTCCCGGCACAAGGAGCCAAACACCGTTTAATATGATGCTCCAAACAAGGCCGTTTGCTATCCAGGTTGCGGCAGGAACGGAGAGGAAATAATGTCTTAAGCAGCCGCAAAGTTTCATGAACAGCACCGGCACTAGTATACGGACCAAAGTACCGGGCTCCGTCTTTGATTACTTTGCGAGTGATATACACGCGGGGAAATTCCTCGTTAGTCAGTTTAATATACGGATAGTTCTTGTCGTCCCGCATGCTGATATTGTATTTGGGACGATGTTTTTTTATCAGATTGCACTCTAAAATTAAGGCTTCGATTTCCGAGGCCGTGATGATATATTCCAGGTCAGCAATACGCGCCACCATAGCAATTACTTTGGGGGTATGGTTGCGGCTTGACTGAAAGTAGGATCGAACGCGGTTTTTTAGGTTGATTGCCTTGCCAACGTAGATAATCCGGCCTTTGTCGTCTTTCATAAGATAAACACCGGGTTTATCAGGCAATAGCGCCAGTTTTTCTTCAACAACAGGAGTTACAATAGCGATGACCGGACACCTCCTTTTACTGCCGTTGGCCGCGCGCCAATACCGGAGCTAAAAATTGGCCGGTATAGGACTCTGGAACAGCAACAACCTGTTCCGGTGTGCCTTGGGCGACAATTGTCCCGCCCCGGTTGCCCCCCTCAGGGCCAAGGTCAATTATATGGTCGGCAGTTTTAATTACATCCAGGTTGTGCTCGATGACCACAACGGTATCACCGCCGTCAACCAATCGCTGCAATACTTCCAACAGACGGTGTATATCGGCCGTATGCAGACCGGTAGTCGGCTCATCCAAAATATATAAGGTTTTGCCGGTGCTGCGGCGTGCCAGTTCGGTTGCCAGCTTAATGCGCTGCGCTTCCCCGCCGGATAATTGAGTAGCCGGCTGCCCCAGTTTAATATAGCCTAGACCAACATCTTGGAGAATTTGCAGCTTACGGTGAATTTTGGGGATGTTCTGGAAGAATTCGACAGCTTCGTCGACAACCATATCCAGTACCTGGGCTATACTTTTGCCTTTATAGTGAATCTCCAGGGTTTCCCGATTATAGCGGGCGCCTTTACATACTTCGCACGGCACGTAGACATCCGGTAAAAAGTGCATTTCAATCTTGATTATGCCATCCCCTTTACAGGCTTCACAGCGGCCGCCTTTAACGTTGAAACTGAAGCGTCCCGGGCGATACCCCCGCATCTTGGCTTCCGAGGTTTGGCTGAATAATTCGCGGATGTTATCAAATAAGCTGGTATACGTAGCCGGATTGGAACGCGGCGTACGACCAATCGGCGACTGGTCAATATCAATGATCTTATCAATATACTCAAGGCCGCGAATACCGTCATGGGCTCCCGGCCGGGCGTGGCTGCCACGATACAGTTGGCTGGCCAGACCCTTGTACAGAATCTCGTTGACCAGCGTACTCTTACCTGAACCGGATACCCCGGTAACAGCAGTAAATACGCCAATGGGGAACCGCACATTTACTTTTTTGAGGTTATTTTCCTTAGCGCCAATGACCTCCAGCCATTTGCCGTTGGGCTTGCGGCGCACTTCCGGCACCGGGATGGCTTTACGTCCACTTAAATATTGACCGGTAACCGAGTCTTCACACTTCTTAATTTGTTCCACCGTACCCTGGGCGACAATTTCGCCGCCGCCTGCACCGGCTGCCGGACCAATATCGATAATGTGGTCAGCCGCATACATGGTATCTTCATCATGCTCAACTACCAGCAGCGTATTACCTAGATTTTTCAGATGTTTTAATGTATCCAGCAGACGGTTATTGTCGCGCTGATGCAAACCGATGCTGGGTTCATCCAGGATATACAGCACGCCCACCAAGCCGGAACCAATCTGGGTAGCCAGCCGGATTCGCTGTGCTTCCCCGCCGGAAAGTGTCCCGGCTGCCCGGTCAAGGGTAAGATAGTCCAGACCAACATTCAGCAAGAAGCCCAGACGGGCATTTATTTCTTTTAAAATCTGATTGGCAATTACCTTTTCCCGGTCTGTCAACTCCAAATTGCCAAAAAACTCTTTGGACTCGCCCACTGTCATGCGGGTGACCTCGTAAATGTTTTTTTCGCCAATCTTAATTGCCAGCGCTTCCGGTTTCAGCCTGGCCCCTTTGCACGCCGGACAAGGTTTGGAACTCATGTATTCTTCGATCTCTTCGCGCGCCCAGTCTGAAGTTGACTCACGGTGGCGACGGGATAACAAGGGAAGCACTCCTTCAAAAGTCGAGTGATATGTCTTGTTTTCACCATACATATTTTCATAACGGAAGGTAAACCGTTCCTCTCCCGCGCCGTGCAGAATGATTTCTTTGACGGCATCGGGAATCTTTTCCCAAGTGTCGTACAAGGTATGCCCGTATTTTTCAAGCACGGCTTCCAGCTGGCACATGAAGTAAGAGTTAGAGCTTTTGCTCAGCGGCGCAATTACCCCGTCGATGAAAGCCTTTCCCGGGTCAGGAATAACCAGGGCCGGGTCGATTTCCAGATTATTGCCCAAACCGGTGCAATCCGGACAGGCACCAAACGGACTATTGAACGAAAACATTCGCGGCGCAATCTCCGGCAGGCTGATACCACAGTCCACACAGGCAAAGTTCTGACTAAACATAAGCTCACTGGCACCACCGACATCTACAGTGAGAATACCGCCACCAAGTTTGAGCGAAGTCTCGATCGAATCGGCCAGCCTGCTGGCCACTCCCTCGCGGACAACAATCCGGTCAACGACAACCTCAATCGTATGTTTTTTATTTTTTTCTAACTTAATTTCTTCCGTAACATCGCGAATTTCTCCGTCTACCCGCACCCGGACATAACCGTTCTTCCGGATATCTTCAAGCACCTTCTGATGTTCGCCTTTTTTGCCGCGCACTACCGGCGCCATAATACTCAGTCTAGCACCCTCGCCCAACGCCAGCAATTGATCTACCATTTGTTCTACAGTCTGCTGGCTTATCGGCTTGCCGCATTTAGGGCAAAAGGGTCTGCCGGCCCGGGCGAACAACAGCCGGAGATAGTCATAAATCTCGGTAACTGTACCCACCGTCGAACGCGGATTACGGCTTGTTGTCTTTTGGTCAATGGAGATCGCCGGTGACAACCCTTCAATATAGTCAACATCCGGCTTGTCCATCTGTCCCAGGAACTGCCGGGCGTATGCGGACAAAGATTCTACATAGCGGCGTTGACCTTCGGCATAAATGGTATCAAAAGCCAAGGAGGACTTGCCTGAACCACTCAGCCCGGTAATAACGACCAATTGGTCACGCGGGATGGTTATGTCAATGTTTTTTAAATTGTGCTGTCTGGCACCTTTAACAATAATACTGTCTGTCATCTTGGTTCCTTTCTTACTTTGCTATACGTTATTAATGGATAATAATTATTCTACTTATATTATACCAGTATTCTTATTATAACGGTATACTATTTCCAAAGCAAACATTTGTTTGGGTTAATATTATTCTTTTTCGCTTCATTGCATGCAATAAGACATGGAATACCATGTCTTTTCTTAAAAAAAATACAAGATTGCTTCACTGATACTTGCAGTATCCGCGAAACAATCTCTTTTTATTTCTACTTTATTTCTATTTCTTTTTTGATTTAGTCTTACTGGACTTTTTTTCTACTTGGCCTTTAGCTGAAGCTCCGCCTGCTTTTTGCCGGAGTTCAACAATCATGTCACGCAGTTCGGCCGCCCGTTCAAATTCCAGCTGTTTGGATGCTTGACGCATTTCTTTCTCCAGATTTGCGGCAAGTTCCAACATATCGTCCCGGTTCATATTGCCAATTCTGTCGGCCTTATATTCAACCGGCGCTTCGGCAACTTTGGTTGTTTCAATTAACTCTTTTACCCGTTTTTCAATCGTCTTTGGAGTTATACCATGCTTAGCATTATAGTCCTGCTGAATTTCCCGGCGCCGTTCAGTCTCGCTCATCGCCCGCCGCATGGAGTCGGTTATGCGATCGGCGTACATAATGACTTTGCCGTGAACGTTGCGGGCAGCCCGGCCGATTGTCTGAACAAGCGAAGTTTCCGAACGCAGGAAGCCCTCTTTATCGGCGTCCAATATAGCGATAAGCGATACTTCCGGCATGTCCAGACCTTCCCGCAGCAAATTGATGCCAACAAGCACATCATGAACGCCGGCCCGAAGATCTCGAATGATTTCCACCCGTTCAAATGTGGCAATATCTGAATGAAGATAGGTGACCTTTATCCCCATTCCTTTAAGATACTCTGTTAAGTTTTCTGCCATTTTTTTTGTGAGGGTAGTAACAAGCACCCGCTCATTGGCGGCTGTCCTGAGTTTAATTTCATCAAGCAAATCGTCCATCTGGCCTTTAATCGGGCGTACTTCAATTTCAGGGTCAAGGAGACCGGTAGGCCGGATAATCTGCTGCGCTACCTGACTTGCGGCTTTAAGTTCGTAAGGCGCCGGAGTAGCAGAAACATATACGATCTGATTAATCCTCTCATCAAACTCATCAAAGGTAAGCGGCCTGTTGTCAAAGGCCGAGGGCAGCCGGAAACCGTTGTCAACGAGTGATTCCTTGCGGGAACGGTCTCCGGCATACATAGCTCTGAGCTGTGGTAAAGTAACATGTGACTCATCAATAACAAGCAAAAAATCTTCCGGAAAATAGTCCACAAGGGTATAGGGAGCGTCCCCTGCCTGCCGGTTAGTTAGGTGCCGTGAATAGTTTTCAATGCCGGAACAATACCCCATCTCCAGCATCATCTCCAAATCATAGCGGGTGCGCTGCTCCAGGCGTTGTGCCTCGAGAAGTTTGCCATTGGCTTTTAAATAGGCTAAGCGTTCCTCTAATTCGGCTTCAATATCCTGCACAGCCCGCAGCATGTTTTCCCGCGACGTAACATAGTGGGAAGCCGGGTAGATGGAAATATGCTTGCGTGCCGCCACAATTTCGCCGGTAAGAGTATCAACCTCTAAGAGCCTTTCGATTTCATCGCCGAATAATTCTACCCTTATAGCCTTTTCTCCATACGCTGCCGGAAATATCTCAACAATATCACCGCGTACCCGGAAATTGCCCCGGGAAAAGTTATAATCATTGCGTTCATACTGAATAGCAACAAGTTTACGAAGAATTTCATCCCGGTCTTTGATCTGGCCCTGGCGGAGTGATAACACCAGCCCCCGGTAGTCATCCGGCGAACCTAAGCCGTAAATACACGACACACTGGCGACAATAATAACGTCACGCCGCTCAAACAACGAGCTGGTAGCCGAGTGGCGCAGTTTATCAATCTCATCGTTAATTGACGCATCTTTCTCAATATAAGTATCTGTCTGGGCGATGTAGGCCTCAGGCTGATAATAATCATAATAGCTGACAAAGTATTCAACCGCATTATTCGGGAAAAACTCTTTAAATTCACTGGCAAGCTGGGCAGCCAGTGTTTTATTGTGTGCTACCACTAGGGTAGGTTTTTGTACACTCTCAATTACTTTAGCGATGGTAAAGGTTTTGCCAGTACCGGTAGCCCCCAACAACACCTGCGACTGGTCACCTTTCATAATACCGGCTGCCAATTGCTTAATGGCTAACGGTTGATCGCCGGTAGGAGTAAATGGTGCTTCCACCTGAAAAGGAACACTACCCTCCCTATGAACGGTATTAAGTTTTGGTACGGTAACAGCCATCTTGCATTAAGCCTCCAATCCAGTATATATCAGTCAAATTTACCTGTTATCAACGACTAAGCTTCCGTGGGTTAAAAATCCTAGCGGAAGCGAGTCTCTTTATCGTCTTCTTTTCCATTTATCGACTAGCCAATCAATAAGTCCATAGCGGTTATTGATCATTTCCACATAATACTGCTCGTCCCCGTCCGGCACTAAAATAACACCTAACCGCCGCTCCCCGCTTTTAAAGCTTGTTGTTTGCAGCAAGCGTTTCCCGGCACGTTCAAACGAAATGCTAAAGCTCTCCGGCGCATAACAAATAGCTGCCGCTAAGTCGTACCGGTTGTTCAGCGGAGTTCCTGCTAAATTAATAAGGATATCCCCTGGCTTGAGAATCTTGGCCGCCGGCGTATTGGCAACCGTGTCAAGCACCATTATGCCATGATCAGGCGGAACAAAGCAAGGAGTCTGTCCCATTTCCCGGCGATTGTCCAGCTGAATTAAAAATTCGTGACCTAGCGGTGAAAGCACGGCGGCTATCACCTGCAGCCAGGAGTATTTTGCCGATAGCAGTGCAAATCCCAAGAGAATTACACTATAAGCCGCCAAATGCAGCGCCGACTGCCGCCGCCGCTGCTGGGGAAGACTGGCAATGGCCATATCGGTATAACCCAGGGCAGCCACAACCGGAGCCATAAGATATATCCACTGTGAACCGGTTGGTGGCTCCAGGGCTAGCGGCAGGAGCGGCCACCACTCCGGCATTTTTATCATAGTTCCTGGTACTGTGTCTGCAGGGACTGCCACGGCGGCCAGAATAACCAGCGGCAGCGGCCAAAAGTTCTGCAGGCTGAAAGCCCCAACCAGCCGCCCATCCGTTTTTTTTAGAATCATGGGCATAGCGCTGTAACCGCCGCTGATAGCAATAAGCAGACTTTCCGTTATGTGCAAAACCGCAACCAATGAAAGTATCTGCGGCACATTAACCTCAGGCCAGCCAAACAGAGCATTGGCTAAAGCCACTAGCCCGCCAGCGTAAGCAAAACAGAGAAACCTCATATTAATAAGCATAAGCGCGAGAGCTACCGGCCAAATATAGCCAAGACCAAGCTGATTGAGGGTAACCCCCACCAGGGTTAGCAGCCAGCTGCCGGTAATACCGCCAACCAGGCCATAGATGCCGGCCAGCATAATTTGCCGTGTCAGACTGTAGTTGTACACGCCAAACATTTGTCGCTGCTGTTTTTGCATTTGCCAGTATTGATAGCCCACCAGCGCTAACACCAGCCAAAAATTAAAATCAAACAATATACTTAAGGCACCGTGAACAATAAGTAGTGTTATGTCAAGCCATGGGAACAACTTGTCCTCACCTCAATGAATAGACTCCTATAAGAATGTGCTTTATCTAACAGAGTTTCGCCGCTTGTCCGGCTAAGCCCTCCTTAATTCCCATCTAGTAAAAATTGACTCAGGGCAGCTACGTCAATATGAAGAATAAGGTTGGTTTATATATAGTATAAACCAACCTTACATGCTATAGCTTAGTTTTTAAAACTTCGATCGCTTTTTCCAGTTGTGTGTCTTTGTTTTTGGTCTCAGGCAATTCAACTTTAATGTCAGGCTCAATCCCTACACCGTTGATGGCTCTGTCTTTAGGCGTTAAATATTTGGCGATTGTCAGCTTAATGGCTGAACCTTCATCAAGGCGTATAACCGTCTGAACGGATCCTTTACCGTAAGTCTTCGTACCAATCAAAGTACCAACCTCAGTATCCTGAATTGCTCCAGCCACAATCTCCGAGGCGCTGGCACTGCCGCCATTCACTAATACTGCTACCGGATATTTGGGTTGGTCCAAGCTAGAAGAATGTGTTTCACGCCGCCCATCGCGGGTAACCACGGAAACAACCGGTCCCTTAGGCACAAGCTGACCTGCGACTTTGACACTTTCGTCAAGCAGTCCGCCCGGATTGTCTCTTAAGTCGAGCACTAACGCTTTCATCCCTTGCTTTTCCAATTCCTGCAGCTTGCGGACAAAGTCGTTGCCTGTATTTTCATTAAACATGGATATACGGATATAGCCAATGTTGTCGTCCAAAAGCTTTCCGGCTACTGTTTTGATTTGGATATTTGATCTGGTTAGTGTATAATCCTTGACTTCCTGCCCGCGTTTAATTGTTAAAACAACTTTGCTGCCCTCAGGCCCGCGGATTTTGTTGACAGCTTCGTCAAGTGCCAGATCTTTAGTTTCCTGACCGTCGATTTTTATAATCTGGTCGCCGCTTTTAATGCCGGCCTGCTCGCCAGGAGTGCCTTCAATCGGGGCGACAACAGTCAATTGTTTATCTTTGGTTCCAATAACAATACCTACACCACCAAAAGAACCTTCGGTCTCGATCATAAATTCTTTGAACATCTTGGGATCCATATACACGGAATGCGGATCATTCAGGGAATTAACCATACCTTTGATAGATCCGGCGATCAGGGTGTCGACAGGTACATCCTCAACATAGCGGGATTGTACGACATGCAGTGCCCGCAGCACGCGCAGGGTGCTGACAACATCGGATGACCAGGCATTCATTAAGTATAAGAAACCAGCTGAGGTGGCTAAGAACGTCACCAATACCAATACTACTGCGCCAAAAATTATTTTACGGCGGCTCAATCAATACACCTCGCAAAAGCCGTGAGTTTGAGGTTTTCAAATCGAGGTTCTCTGACGCTCTCAACTCAGCTTTTCAAATTACAATACATCTAAATATATGTCAAAACGATAGTAAATATTCGTTCGTTTACTCACATAGCGGAATCAAGCTCTGTGACAAACTGGTGCTTTAACAGCAAAAGTAAGCGTAACGGGTGGGCATATTATGCACCACCCGGAAGGATTACAGATAGTTCATCGGGCTAACCGGGGTACCGTTTTCCCTTACTTCAAAGTGCAGATGCGGTCCTGTTGAATACCCTGTCGAACCTACACGGGAAATGGTCTGACCCTTTCTAACCCGGGTCCCCTCCTCGACAAGCAGCTCCGAATTATGGGCATATAAGGTGGATATACCGTTGCCATGATCAATGATAACGGCATTACCGTATCCCCCCATCCAACCGCTGAAAATAACAACACCGCCGTCAGCTGCCGCAACAGCATCACCATAGTCGGCACCAATATCAATACCGCTATGATAGCGCTGGGTTCCGAAAATCGGATGAGTCCGCCAGCCAAACGGAGAGGTTATCGGGCCGGATGCCGGCCACATCATAGAACCGGTAGCACCGGCAGGTCCTGAGGATTTACCGCCTGACGATTGGCTGTTACGTATCATTTGCTCGATTTGGCGGGAGGTTTCCATAAGTTCCTGATAAGCACGTTCCGCCGTATCACGTTCACTGACCGCAGATGTCAACACCTGTTCCCGGTCATTTTTCCTAGTTTCAATTACAGTCTTTTTAGCGGCCGCTTGCGCCTTGAGTTCGGAAATGGCTGCCTTGTCACGTTCTAATTCAGCTTTTTTTTGTACAACCAGTTCCCGTTCAGCCTTTACTTGGGCAACAAGTGCCAAATCCTGATTTACTACTCGTTTTAACAATTCGGCTCTGGTGGTAAAGTCGGAGAAATCGACAGCGCCAAACAAAACATCCAGATAATTAACCTGACCATTTTCGTAAATATCGCGCATACGTTTATTCAAAATTTGACTGCGCGCTGCCAGGTTCTTCTCTACTTTTTCTAATAACGCGGTATTCGCTGTTATTTGCTGTTCAGTAGCCTTCAGCTTATCCAGGATATTGTTATATTCACTGGAAGCTGTGTCCAAATCCCCCTGGATAACACGCAGCTGCTCAGACACACTATCGACTTGCTGCTGCGCCTGGGCAGCTTTGTTTTGCTGAGCTTCTGCCTGGCGCTGAATATCTTGCAATTCCTGCTGTTTTTCTTCAATTCCGCTGGCCAGCGCTGTACTCAGCACCGTAACAACAAGCACTATAATTAACAGTAGTGATACATTTCGTTTACTAGTCAAACTCATCCCTCCCAGTCATTTTCTTGCGCTACACCTTCATAAATCTCCGTAAAGATATGGTACTGCCAAGCGCCCCTATGGCCGTCCCTACTACCAACAGCACAATGCTGATATTGGTTAAGAACGGCGACTTGGGGATAAGCGGCAGAAAAGCCAGGGATTCGTATACTTTTTCGGTTAGCGCACTATATGTCTGGCTGAGAATCAATACTGCGCACAGGGCACCGCCAAAACCTAATATCATGCCTTCAATCATGAACGGCCACCGGATAAACCAGTCAGTGGCCCCGACATATTTCATAATACCTATTTCTTTTCGCCGGGCAAAGACTGTAATTCGAATCGTATTGGAAATAATAAACAAAGCGGCCAGGGCTAAGAAAATGATGAGCACAAGCCCAAAGATCCGTATCATTCTGGTCAGATTGAACAGTTGCTCAATTATTTCCTGCCCATACTTAGCATTTTCAACACCTTTTAGCTGAGCAACCGCCTGCGCTACCGGTTTCACAAGTTCCGGTTTGTCCACCTTTACTTCAAAAGAATTCGGCAGCGGATTGGTCTCGCCTAACGCCGTAAGCAATCCCTGCTGTTCGCCCAAGCGTTCCTTGAATTTGGTCATGGCCTGGTCCTTATCGATAAACATGACCTGGGTCACGCCGCCAACTTTCGTAATTCTTGTGCCAATCTCCCGCATGTCCCTCTCGGATAAACCATCTTCCATATATACGGTTATCTGAACCTGCGTTTCCAAAGTAGAAGCAATATGGTTGAGGTTTAGCACCATAACTAAAAACATGCCCAAAATTAACAGCGACAGCGCTACCGTACTTACCGAAGCCATGCTCATCAAACCGTTACGGCGTAAGGAAGATATTGCTTCCCTAATAAAATATTCGACGGTTCTAATCTTCATAGCCGTATACCCCTTTCACTTGGTCACGGACAATACGGCCTCTTTCGATGGCGATAACCCGCTTTCGCATAGCATCAACAACAGTTTTGTCATGGGTAGCCATCACAATGGTTGTGCCTGATTTGTTAATAGCATCAAACACCTTCATGATTTCCCATGAGGTATCCGGATCCAGATTTCCGGTAGGTTCATCGGCAATTACAATGACCGGATTGTTAACAATGGCCCGGGCAATAGCAACCCGCTGCTGCTCACCACCCGACAATTCCGATGGATAAGTTCGCACCTTATGCCTTAATCCTACCAAATCAAGTGCATTATGTACCCGCTTTTGCATCTCGCGCCGCGGCGCCTCTATTACCTGCATGGCAAACGCGACATTTTCATATATCGTTTTATTAGGTAACAGGCGATAATCCTGAAATACGATTCCTAGTCCCCGCCGTAGGTACGGAACATCTTTTAATTGCATATCGACAACATTGCGGCCATTAACAACAAGCCGCCCATTGCTAGGCAATTCTTCCCTAAAAATCAATTTAATGAAGGTCGATTTGCCAGCGCCGCTTGGACCTACCACAAAAACAAAATCACCTTTATCAATTTCTACTGTAACATCGGCTAATGCAACCGAGCCGTTGCTATATACCTTCGACACTTCACTCATGTAAATCAAACTATAGTACCCCCATTGTATAGTGAAAGTCTAAAACAAAATAGTTATTCGACAATAGTTACGAAAAACCTCCTTATTTCTGTAATATCAATTCTTTACTGCTATATTTTGCCAAACACTTTCTTCGGCATCTTACTATTTCAGCAATTCCAGCGTGTATAATGTTGTTACTCCCAAAACACTAAGTAAGCCAAAATACCACCAAGCCACTTTGAGCCGCTGGGCGGCAGTCAGTTGATAATAGCTGCCGTCTTGCTCCTCGTCCCCGCGCCATAGTTCAAACAATGAGAACAGAAAAATAATCAATACAAAAATATTATATGTATATAGGAAAACAATGCCAATAACAAAACTGCCAATCCACCACAGCCTTGGCGAAATAGCGGCGGCAATGCGCTCCCCATCAAGCGGCGAACACGGGATAAGATTAAATAAGTTTAAGAGGCAGGCCGTATAGGCCAGCACCAGCATCAGTGTACTATCACTCCAAAGGTAAAATGCCAGACATAAGAGCGCACTGAGCGTACCGGCCGCCGGCCCGCCGATGGCAATATTGGCAGTCATTTTGGCGTTTACTGGCACCCGGTTTAATCTAATCACAGCGCCAATAAACGGAATGAACGTTGGTCCTTTGGCTTTGAGACCGACGATACGTGAAGCTGCCACATGTCCCAGTTCATGCACCAGCAGTAGCAGAATAAACCCAGCAGCGAATTTTACACCAAACGCCAAGGCATAAAAGGCTAAAGAAACCAACATGGAAATGGCAGTTGATATAGTTCCGCCTACTTGCACAAGTGCCAAGAGACCAACAATACTAATCCCAAGCCGCCTTATTACCCTCCGGCCTAAATTTATCACTTTCCAGGAGTTCACCTCATCCCTCCTTTTTTTCAGGGAAAACATACCGCCTGGGCTTTAACCAAATCAAGCCGACGTTGTATCCTGGTTTGGAGCCATATTCAACAATCCAAAAACAATTGTTGATCTTACCAGGCGAATGCTAATTAAAATAAAGAAAGCCCGCACATACATAATACATATGCATGCACAGGCTTTTTTAATGCTTTACCTGAAACTTACGCTCTTTTACGGCTTACGACTTTTTTGGCAGCCGCTACAATAGCGTCTTCTGTCAGATTATATTTTTTCAGCAGTTCTCCCGGGGTACCAGACTCACCGAAAGTATCCATGACACCTACCCGCTCAAGCGGTACAGGAATATTTTCAACTAAAACTTCGGCCACAGCACTGCCCAGACCGCCAATGATACTGTGTTCTTCGCAGGTAACAATCGCACCTGTATCACGAGCGGCGGCAATAATAGCCTCGGTATCTATCGGTTTGATGGAAGCCATATTCAGAACCCGGGCACTTATTCCCTGGGAAATAAGCTGTTCGGCCGCATGGCGGGCCGGCGCTACCATAATGCCACAGGCAATGATGGTTACATCGGTACCATCCGCAAGAAGCGCAGCTTTACCAAGCTGGAACTCATACGCTTCGCCAAATATATTGGGCACAGCCGCCCGGCCTAAGCGAATGTATACCGGACCTTTATGCTCAGCGGCGAAATCAATGACTTGCTTGGTCTCTGCCGGATCAGCCGGTACGATTACCGTCATATTGGGTAAGGCCCTCATAATAGCGATGTCTTCAATCGACTGGTGGGACGCACCATCTTCACCTACCGTCAAACCCGCATGGGTTGCGGCAATTTTGACGTTGAGTTTAGGATAGCAAACAGAATTGCGAACTTGTTCAAAAGCCCGGCCGGTAGCAAACATAGCGAAGGTCGATACAAACGGAATTTTACCGGCAGCAGCAAATCCGGCGGCAACCCCCATTAGATTTTGTTCGGCTATACCGGCATTAAAGAATCTGTCTGGATGTGCCTTGGCAAATACATTGGTTTTCGTGGATTTAGACAGGTCGGCATCTAATACCACAACATTTTTATTGCGATCACCCAGGTCCTTTAAAGCCAAACCGTAGGCTTCGCGAGTTGCGAGTTGATTAGCCATTTTAATCTATGCACCTCTTTCATGGGCGAACGGCTCTGAACGCCCATCTGCTTCGTTGCTCCTCAAAACGTTTGCTTGCGTACAGCAGTACGCGGCGCTGCGCGTTTTTCCGGTGCGCCTCGCATCTGGACATTCATAGCCATCCGCGTGTATATTCATAGTTTTTTAGGGGGTGAGTTACGCGCCTTCGATGGCGGCTAGGAAGGTTTCGCATTCTTCGCGGCTGGGGGCTTTGCCATGCCAGTCGGCGATATTTTCCATTTGACTGACGCCTTTGCCTTTGACGGTTTTGGCGACAATCATAGTCGGTTTGCCTTTAACTGTTTTGGCTGTCTGAATAGCATCATAAATTTCGTTATAGTTATGACCGTCGATGATAAGTACATTCCAGCCAAATGCCTGCCATTTTTCAGGAATAGGCAGCGGCGATAAAACTTCAGCAACCGGTCCGTCAATCTGCAGACCATTAAAGTCAACGAAGGCTGTAAGGTTGTCCAATTTATAGTGAGCGGCAAACATGGCGGCCTCCCAAATCTGGCCTTCTTCCAATTCGCCATCACCAAGTAAAGCAAATACTCGATAGTCTCTGGCGTCCAATTTACCGGCAAGTGCCATGCCGCAAGCGGCACTTAAGCCTTGTCCCAAAGAACCTGTCGACATATCGATACCGGGGATGTTTTTCATTTCCGGGTGTCCCTGCAGGCGGCTGTTGATTCTACGCAGCGACAGCAGTTCCTCTTTCGGGAAAAAACCCTTCTCGGCTAACGTGGCATACAGAACAGGCGCCGCATGTCCCTTTGACAATACAAAGCGGTCACGGTCAGGATTTTGCGTTTGCGACGGATCGACATTCATCTCAGCAAAATACAATACTGACAAAATATCGGCAGCCGACAAAGAACCGCCAGGATGACCGGATTTAGCCTCTGTCACCATGCGTACAATATTACCCCTGATAGCTTTCGCCCGGCTGGCAAGCTCACTAAGCTCCTCCGGTGTTAACTTAATCTCCATTTCCTTCATTACAACCTCCTATAATCTATCTATACTAGTTTGCAAGAAATAACGTATGTAACAAGGTCTAAGCTATTCATAACCTTCGTCAATCCACTACCTGGTATGCACCAAATACCTCATAGTGCTAAGGCCTGAAACTGGCGAGAAATGCCCAGATACGAGGCACGCCGAGCATGCGACCGCAGTCGTACTGGCAAGTACGTCGGAGGAAGCACGCGCAGAAGAAACGAAGTAGATGGGCGTTTATCGCCAGTTTCAGTTGGGGGAAGAGAAGCCTTCGCCAAGTACCTCATGCGCATCGGCGACAATAACAAAAGCCTTGCGGTCGATACGGTACACCAGATCTTTTATGTAGGAAACTTCCCGGGTACTGACAACACAGAAAACAACGTCGCGCTCGACCTTAGTATACGCGCCGCGCCCGGATAAGAAAGTCACCCCTCGGCCAATCTCGGCCATAATTGCATCGGCAACTTCAGTCGGGGAGTCGGACATAATGATAAAGGCCTTAGCGGCGCTGGGACCTTCCTGTACAAGATCAATAATTTTCGTTGTAACATATAAAGAAATAAGTGCATATAATGATAATTCCGCTTTACCAAAAACAATGCCGGCAAGCGCAATTACGAAGCAATCAACCCCTAACAGAGCCTGACCAATGCTGATTCCTGTTAGCTTATTAATGATGGCGGCTGCTAGATCAGTACCTGCGGTTGTTCCTTTGAATTTGAATACAATACCCATGCCAATCCCGCTCATAACTCCGCCGTATAAGGAACACAGCAGCAAATCATGGGTCAAAATCGGCACATATGGCGCAGATAAGTCAATGGTTGCCGCCAATATGCCGGCTCCCAGCAGGGTATTTATGCCAAAACGCGCTCCAAGGATCCTAACACTAAGTAAAAGCATCGGAATGTCAAAAGACAACATCGTCATGCCCACAGGCAGCCCAAAGGTGTAATGAAGAACTGTGGCCAGACCACTTGTACCGCCAGCCGCGACCTTATTGGGAATGAGGAACATGTTAAGCGCCAAAGCCGTAATTACTGTCCCCAGCACAATTCCCAAATAGTCCTGCAGCCACTTCTTCTTGACCATAACTAACCTCCTACTTACGTTCTTTAATTAGACTGAGCGCAAGTTCGGCATTTTGAAAAGCTTTGTTTCTAAGAATATTAATATGTTCTGTGCGCTCCTGATTGGGCTGTTTACGTTCAACCCATAATTGGCGTACTTTTGCCATTAAGTTATCGGCGGTCACCGTTTTTAGTGTGCCAACATGGCGTTCGCCAATGGTTTCCAGGAACCGGTCAATTTTCGGGTCATAAGATATACCCGCCATCGGCACATGCATAACAGCCGCAAAAATGAGCGCATGCAGTCTAATGCCAATAAGCATATCTAAATTTCCCACAAGCGATAATAATTCACCGGTAGTATATTCATCCGGCAGCATTCCTGCTTTATTACTCATGCGTCCGGCAATTTTTTGAGAAACACTAAGATCGTCAGGAAACTGCATAGGTATAAATACCACACGGGCGCCTAACTCTTCAATCATCTGGTCGGCAGCATGGGCCAGCACCTGCTTGTAGTGCCCCCAGTCTTTCCATTCCCGGGCTGAGATACCAATCAGCGGGGCTACCCCTTCCTGACCATGTTGTTTTAAAATAGCGCGGCCAATAGATTTATCTACCTGATGCATTGCCAAAACCGGATCTGCCGTTATATACACAGGCGGCGCCGTTACTTTCAACCGTTTCAATTCATCGTAGGAACCATCGTCGCGAACGGTAATCAAATCCACCATATTGCCAATATAGCGCATAGCGCCCTGGGCCAATGCTCCTTGCACCGGGCCGATGCCCTGGGCATAAAGCATGACCGGCAAACCCATTTTTTTGGCCAGCATCATAATACTTAAATAGTAGTATAAACTGCGGTCACTTGTTACATCCTGCAACAAACTGCCGCCGCCGCTAATTAATAAATCGCTCTTAGACATAATTCTGGCAATTTCCGGGTAGTTAAGGCGGTAGACAGCAGACACACCGTGCCGCTGTCTAGTATCCTCAGGGTTGCCGGAAATAACAGTTATACTAACCGTTGGCTCAATGTCAGTCAGCGCCTCAATCATAGCTGCCAGCATAGCTTCATCACCGGCGTTAGCAAACCCGTAGTAGCCAGAAATAACAATATTACTCATTGGCAGCCGGACTCCTTCCCGCCAACCGGGCCACTATTACCTGAATTAGATATACGCAGACAACAGCAATCGCACCAATCACAGCTCCGAGCACCATACCGTCCAGTCCACGAACCGTTGACATAAATATAGGTGTTCTAATATGAGCAAAAGTTTCGACAAGCGATCCTTGGGCGATAGTTGCTCCCACAATCAAAAGGTATTGGGTAAGACGCGGCCATTGCCGATAAATCGCCATAACAGCAAGTAAAAATGCCGGATGGCCAATTAAAAACTCTTTGCCTCGGGGTCTTGCATATAAAATTTGCTCCAGAAAAGATCTTAGTTTAAGTTCTACAGCCGGAACAGGCACACCGGCAGTATGTCCGGAGCGGCCGACATATACCCAAGCGGCAAACGCAGCAGCGCCAAATAACAGCATAGTCTTAACATAGATTGGGTAGTTCAATAAACCGGTTATCTGTTTCCAAATGTTCCGGGCAGTTAATGTCTGAACATTACCAAACAAATTATACCGGGCTAAATAAGCAATGGTAACAAGAATAATCGGAGCTACAAAGGTAAGCTTTACGCCCCGGAATATTTCCATCTCGAGGAAAAAGCGCACATCGCTAAGCACAGCGGCTAAATATAAACCTCCAGCCAGCGAAAATAAAGTTGTCAGCACGATAGAGCCCAAACCGTCCCGAATAATCTTAGCTACGCCAATCGGACGGGTAAATAATCCGGCAGCTTCCTGGCTGCGCCAGCGGTCAAGCTGCCAAGTCATAGCTAAGGCAGGGAAAACGGTAGCACAGGCAAGCGCCGTCAGCTGACGACAGAATGTCCCGCCGCCTTTAATAATCGGGAATATTAACAGTATGGCTATTACCAATGTAAGCGCATACTGCCAACGGGCAGCAAACGGATAAACAAGAGACAAAAACAGTACGCCGGCCGCAGTAGCGCCCAGGACAACCAGAGCCAACAGCCAAGGGGAAGCAAAGTAGGATTGAAAGGTAGTTGCCCGTCCCAGGCTAAAGCCTTCTGCAAGCAACGCGTCCTTAGTTCCTGACACATAAGCCAGATTGGTTTCGACAAGTGTTTTTCCCGGCTCAGCTTTGTCGTATTTACGCATAAGATTTACACGGATATTACGCTCTTGGTCGGTAACCATCCAACGCTGAATCGCTTCCGTTAGTTTAAGTTTTGGTTGTTCGTCCTTAGGAATGACATACACGCGGGCCGCCTGATAATTTATCGCAGTCGCAACTTGTGTCAGACCTTCCTGCTTTAAAAACTGCAGCTGTAAGGGATGTTCGATCATATCCAACGTCAGTTTACGCTCTTTGAAATTGCTGACAGTTAACGGCAGCAGGTCAGGATATCCTAAGACCTCTTCCCCAACAAACATAATGGAACTCACATTCTTCACACTGGCTAACCGTTGGAACACCGCGTTGACATCTTCCGGTGTTACTTTAGTATAGTTTGTCGGACGGGCGACTACGTAGAAACCCATGTTTTCAACGGTCATAAGTTCGTCGGTAGGCAAACCCAGATTCCATTTTACCACTTTTTCATAGTTAGCCTTAGCTGCCAGCACCGGGCGGTCACCTTCGGCCAACATCGTTACCCGGCCCGGCCCGAGCCGGCGCATTAAATCACTCTTGACCTCGTCGAAGATTTTCTTGTCCTGACCGACAATGTAAACATCTTCTGCCTTAATTTTTCCTTCGGCCAATAAGCTACGCCAAAATGGATCTGTCAGCGTGCCTGTACGCTCTTGGTGGAGAATATCAGTCCCAGGCATTGCTGTGACTTTGCCATTTTTATTGAGTTTCTCTAATGTAGTTTCATAAACAGCCAATGAAGTTATCCCCGCAGTTTTGAATTGGCTAAACAATTCAACCGGCGGAATACCTTCTATTTGGGCCAGTTCTACAATATCTTCATAATCCATGACCATTTCCACAGTTGAATTGGCTTTTTCAACATGGTAACGCTGCCAATCGATGGTCAGCGATGCTAATAATCCGATAATAATCAGGCCGATTAGCAGCTTATTATAGTGAAAGGTTGACAAAATCTCTCCACCCTTTTGAAACTTTTCGTAGTCTCATATATTCGTATAATCGAATTATTCCCGAAGCGGTACCTTGGCAACCCTAATTCAGTGAATACTGCCGGTCTATTTTTCGCAATCCTTCGTTGTCGTCAGTCAGCATACTCCCGGTATGCCTCCTTCCTCCGCCTTGCCTTGCAAAAAATAGCCTCGCCATTATTCTACCGTTTTAGGGTGCCGAGGTACTAGCTATGATTATCGGTATAAATAACTACTTGCCCGGGTTCCATTACAACATCACGTACGTTGACGCCAAACGGGAGTTTTTTGAGGTCTACCAGCGGCAGTTCCGTAAGAAGGGAGCCGCCAATGTTGCCTACAGGTGTATTATTCAGCCAAAACCGGTCTGTAACAAATTTGATACGATGGTTTTCCCGGTCACCGACAATCCGTCCCTCTAACTTAACATCAACCCGCGCAATACCACCTAAGGTTAAGGCGCTGCTGACTTCCACTTTGTCGGACGATATAGTTACAACGGCATTTTTTACGCCTTTTACCGAAGTGTTAAGATAGTTAGCCAGTTCTTCCTGAGCAAGGGTCGCCGTTACTTCAACCTCATCTATCTTATCCAGCACCAGCGTTCTACTTGCCAGCAGCGTCTTAATATCCACAGCGGCCCCGGTGAGCATGATATGCATATTCCGGAAAGTGATCTTTTCGGTTTTTACATCACTGGCATCAGCGGAAATCCTGTCAAATTTGCCATCAAGCATGAGTATGGCCGGACTTTTACTCACCTTGGCAGTTACCTGCCTGCTACCCGTCATGTCGCGTATTCCCTGGGCCACAGCATCAGATACCACTTTGGGCAGCACCACTTCTACGGCGGCCACGACCATAACAAGGAATAAAAGTATTGTAGTTAAACGTTTCATAGGGTATTACCCCCTCTGACTTAAATCGCTTTTCAAATATGCTTCAATAAATAACTCTAAGTCGCCATCCATTACGGCCTGAACATTGCCTGTCTCAGCCGAGGTGCGATGATCCTTTACCAAATTATACGGATGGAAAACATAGGATCTAATTTGGCTGCCCCACTCGATGGCCTGATATTCGCCACCTAATTCGGCCTTCTTTTCCGCCTGCTTCTGGCGCTCCAGTTCAAACAGTTTGGCACGTAGGAGGCGCATACACTGTTCCCGGTTTTGAATCTGGGAACGTTCACTTTGGCATTGAACGACTACCCCTGTCGGCAGGTGGGTCATGCGGACAGCCGAATCGGTTTTGTTAATATGCTGACCACCGGCACCACTGGCCCGGTAGGTATCGACCCGAAGGTCGGCCGGATTAATGGCTATCTCTACCGAGTCATCAATTTCCGGCATCACATCAACAGCTGCAAATGAGGTATGGCGACGGCCGCTGGCATCAAAGGGAGATATGCGGACAAGACGATGAACGCCTTTCTCCGCTTTTAAATACCCGTATGCGTTAGTGCCGGCTACCATAATGGTAACACTTTTCACGCCGGCTTCATCCCCAGCGAGAAAGTCCATGGTTTCTACTTTATAGTTATTTTTTTCCGCCCACCGTACATACATCCGGAGAAGCATTTGCGCCCAGTCCTGGGCTTCAGTACCGCCGGCTCCGGCATGCAGTGTCAAAATTGCATTGTTATTGTCATACTCACCTGACAACATAAGCGTCAGTTCCAGGTGTTCAATATCCTTTTCAATACCGGCAAGAGCTGCCGTTACCTCGGGATATACCCCTTCGTCGTTTTCTTCCATTCCCAGCTGCCACAAGATCGTCATATCACTGTGACGATCTGACAATTCCCTATGCTGAGCAATGCTATCTTTTAAGCGGGTGACCTCCTGGGCAATTTTTTGCGCTTCCTCAGGATTATCCCAAAGGGTGGGGTCACTCATCCGGTCTTCCAACTCTTCGATACGTTCCATTTTACCGGCTACGTCAAAGAGAAGCCCTCATTTCCTCAAGTCGTTTGGCCAGGGCCTCTATTGACCCACGCAAGTCTTCCAAAAGCACTTTCTCAACTCCTACCTATTTAGCACCACAGCAGCGTTTGTATTTTTTGCCACTGCCGCAGGGACACAGTTCATTGCGTCCGGTTACATCTTTATTGACAATTGGTTCTACCGGCTGTGACTGTTCTTCGCCTTCTTCACCGCCACGGGTGGCATGAGCGCCTCGCAGATGATCTTCAGGCTGAGCCTGAGAAATGATATTGACTCTGAACATATACTTAACAATATCTTCCTGTATATGTTCAATCATCTGCTGGAACATATCATAGCCTTCCAGTTTATACTCAATAAGCGGATCTTTTTGACCATAGGCTCTCAGTCCGATACCTTGACGCAACATTTCCATGGCATCCAGATGATCCATCCACTTCGAGTCAACCGTTTTAAGCATAACTACTTTTTCCAGTTCCCGCATATTATCGGAACCAAATAAAGCTTCACGGCCACTATATGCGGCATCGGCTGCACGCATCAGTTCTTCTTTGAGTTCTTCGCGGCTTAGCTTATCAAGCACGTCAACCTTAAGCTCGCCTTCGGGTGCAAAATAGCCTTCGCAATATTCTATTAAACCGGCATAATCCCATTCTTCGGGATAAACCTTTTCATTGGCATATACATCCATACCAAAATCGATGATCTTTTCAATCATGTTATAGATATTTTCCTTGAGATTGTCACCGGTCAGAATCTTTCTGCGCTGGCTGTATATAACCTCACGCTGCTGATTCATAACGTTGTCATACTCAAGAACATATTTACGGATGTCAAAGTTACGCGCTTCCACTTTCTTCTGCGCTTGTTCAATTGACTTGGTAATCAGCGAATGTTCAATTGGCTCGTCTTCTTCCATTCCCAGTTTATCCATAATACCGGCAATGTTATCAGAACCAAACAACCGCATTAAATCATCTTCCAGCGACAAATAGAACCGTGAAGAACCAGGGTCCCCCTGACGTCCTGACCGGCCACGCAGCTGGTTGTCAATCCGGCGGCTCTCATGCCGCTCCGTGCCGATAATATGAAGACCACCTAGTTCGGCTACGCCTGTTCCAAGCACAATATCTGTACCGCGGCCTGCCATGTTAGTAGCAATGGTAACCGCACCATGCTGACCGGCTTGCGCTACGATTTGGGCTTCCATTTCATGAAACTTGGCGTTTAGTACATTATGCGGCACACCCTGCTTTTTGAGCATGGCCGATAAATCCTCGGATTGGGCTATCGAGGTTGTGCCCACAAGGATCGGCTGGCCTTTCGCATGACGCTCAGCAATTTCGGCAACAACGGCCTTGTACTTGGCGCGTTTGGTTTTATAAATAACATCAGGCAAATCCTGCCGCTGCATTTCCCGGTTAGGCGGGATAACAATAACATCAAGACCATAGATCTTGCGGAATTCAGGTTCTTCTGTTTTAGCAGTACCTGTCATACCGGCTAATTTTTGGTACATCCGGAAATAATTCTGGAAAGTAATTGTCGCCAGGGTTTGGCTTTCGCGTTCAATTTTAACGCCTTCTTTGGCTTCAATAGCCTGATGCAGACCTTCGGAATAGCGGCGGCCAAACATTAACCGTCCGGTAAATTCATCGACAATAACAACTTCTCCATCTTTGACCACATAATCTTTGTCCCGCTTCATAATGGCATGCGCCCGCAGCGCCTGATTGAAGTGGTGGGACATTTCCATGTTTTCACTGTCATAGAGATTTGTAACATTTAACAGTTTCTCAACTTTGGCTACACCGGCTTCGGTAGGTGTTGCCACGTTGGCTTTTTCGTCAATAGTATAGTCTTCGGTTTCTTTTAGTTTTGGCACAACTTTAGCTAATACATGATACAGCTCAGTTGATTTCTCACCAGGGCCGGAGATAATGAGCGGTGTCCGCGCTTCGTCAACTAAGATACTGTCAACTTCGTCCACAATGGCATAATGAAGCGGCCGCTGCACCATCTGTTCCGGATAGATAACCATATTATCACGTAAATAGTCAAAGCCAAATTCATTATTAGTTCCGTATGTAACATCGGCACCATAAGCAAATTTGCGATCATCGAAATCAAGGCCATGGACAATCAGACCAACCGACAAGCCAAGATAACGGTACAACTTACCCATCCATTCGCTGTCACGGCGAGCCAAATAATCGTTGACGGTAACTACATGCACACCATTACCGGTGAGCGCATTCAAATATACCGGCAGAGTAGCCACAAGGGTTTTACCTTCGCCTGTACGCATCTCGGAAATTTTACCTTCGTGCAGGGCAATACCGCCCAGCATTTGGACGTCAAAATGGCGCATGGCCAGTACTCTGCGAGATGCTTCTCTTACAACAGCAAAAGCTTCCGGCAAAATATCATCCAATGTCTGACCCTTCTCAAGGCGGCGTTTAAATTCAGCCGTCTTGGCTGTCAGCGAGGTATCGCTCATATTCTGAAGCTCGGGTTCAAACGCATTAATGGTCTCCACGATCTTCATCATGCGTTTAATTTCTTTTTCGTTATCATCACCAAATATGTTCTTCAAAAAGTTAAACAAATTATCAACTCCCCGGCAAAACAAATGAAATCGCTATGGCACACGAGAAATTAAAAGAAGCCTATAGGTTAGTATGTGCCTAATATATGATTTTAACAGATTCCCTTACCAAAGTCAAAAACTGGATTGGTTGGTAAGCTTACGAAAATTATTGCGAAAATAAGGAAAAACGAGATTGTCGCGTTAGGTTACATTGTAACCTTCGCAACAATCTCGCTTATTTCTTTTACTAAAACCTGTATTTAGAACTACCCTGCCTGATGTTGGCCAGGAGTAGTAGTTTGACCGTCTTTAACCGGCTCAATTTCATTTTCTACCCATACCGGGTTATGGTGCTTGGCTTCTTCAATGGATTGAGTTCCGTCACCAAACATGCAAAGGAATTCACCCCAGTTGTAGACACCCAAGAAGATATGGGCAAAAACTGCTAAACCGAGAATAATACCAATTACCAGATGGAACATATCGAACCAATACATTACTGCTTTGGGAGCTACCGGTAAGAACGCATACAGTCCCCAGCCGGTAACAATCAGAACGATACCGCCCAACAACATCATAATACCCATTTGTTTCTGTCCGGAATTCATTTTCCCCATAGGCGGTACCGGAATGGTTTTGCCTAATAACATTTTTTGCGGATAGCCGCCGCCAACGAGCATCCACTTCATATCCCGCTCATCCCAGGTAGTTATACGGCGAACAAAAGCAACAATCCTATCCATAGCAAAAAGTATATAGCCTGCACAAGCAATCGTAAGAATCCAGGCACCGACGATATGGATTTGCATTAAAAGATTCTGGGTATCATCACTAAACGGCTTAAGCCAAATAAAAAAACCGGTAATTGCAGCAGGCATAAAGCCTAAAATCAGACCCCAGTGGAACAACCGCGAGATAAGAGGGTGCTTGAGTACCCGCGGACCATGTTCATCATGATGACTCATCAGTTAATCCCTCCTATACCAACTTGGTTCTATTTACATATTTAGTATGAAATAGTTCTTCAGCCAAAGGACTTAGTGGATTATGCGCAAACTTTCTGTACACATCGTTCACAGCCTCATTATTATGGCTTTGACGGACTTTGGACTTTTCATCATCTTTGTAAATTCCTTGTGCCCGCATTTTAATATATTTATTACGGTCTTGTACCAAATCGGTAGCTACATATGCGCCCGTCCAAAGTATAGCTGCGCCTACGCCTGCAATTCCGATAAATTCGCGCCGTGTCACTTTGACGGCTTTTTCTACATAATCATAATGTGCCATACTGTCCCCTCCTTATGACCAAGGCATTACAGCCTTGGCTTTATCAAGCCAGGAAGTGCCCATCGGATTAATTGGCTGACCGCCGCCATTTACACAACCGCCCGGGCAATTCATTATTTCAATGAAATGATACGGCGATTTACCGGCCTTGACTTCTTCCAGGAGCGGTTTAACATTTTCTTTAATGCCGTGCGCTACAGCTACCTTAAGGGTAACTTCTTTACCGGTCTTAACGTCTGTCAGGGTTACAGAAGCCTCTTTTACCCCTTTAAGCCCGCGTACAGGCTTAAATTCTAAAACGCCGAGCTCTTTACCGGTGATAACAAAATGGGCTGTCCTAATCGCAGCTTCCATTACGCCGCCGGTATTGCCAAAGATAGTACCTGCGCCGCTATATTGCGCCAGCGGATTATCTTTGTCAGTAAACTCGGGAACTGTTTTGAAGTCAATGTTTAGCTTCTTGAACAATCGTGCCAAATCTCTTGTAGTTAAAACTACATCAATATCCGGATAGCTGCCGGGTTTCCCCTGGGTTCCCCAGTAATGTGCAGCACTATGGAATTCGGGGCGGGATGCTTCAAATTTCTTCGCAGTGCACGGCATAATTCCTACCATGAAGATATCTTCGGGTTTAACTTTCCAAACTTCCTGGGCCCCATAGGTTTTAGCCAATGCCCCAGCCATCATCATTGGCGATTTAGCCGAGGACATATTAGGTAGTAATTCCGGGTAATAGAGTTCTGCATAGCGAACCCAGGCCGGACAGCAGGAAGTAAACTGCGGCAATGGCCCCAGGTGATGTTCTGAGGGTTCGCCAAGGGCAAAATGGCGGATTTTGGCAATGAGTTCCATGCCTTCTTCCATAATTGTCTGGTCAGCCGTAAAGTTAGTGTCCAGAACTTTGAAACCCGCTTGCTTCAATGCACCATAAAGTTTTTCCGTAACAAGACTGCCTGGTTCCATACCAAACTCTTCGCCGATAGCAACACGAACAGCCGGTGCAACTGTACCAACAACGGTCAACTGCTTGTTCTTGAGTTTCTCGATGACCTTGTCAACTACGTCCACAACGTCTTTGGGCGCACCAAATGGACAGTTGATAAGGCATTGACCGCAGGATATACATTTCTCGCTGTTGATTTTGTGAATGGCCCCGTACTTGCCCTCAATTGCTTCTGTCGGGCAAAACGCCTTACAAGAATCACAGCCTTTGCATGTCTTGCGGTCAATCTCAATAATACGTGTTAACTCCTGTGATTGAAAACCTTTCAAGACAAAACCTCCTCACCCACGAAAATTAATTAAGAATCCTGTAAAATAATGTTTTTGTGAAATTTAGAACATTTGGCACCAATTATGAATTAGTAAAGATAATAACGCCATAGTCTAAATTTAATTTATATTTAATGACTTGTCAATAATGTTGAAATAGTCTGAATAAGTTAATTATTTCACTTATGTTAAAAAAAGGAAATTTTTAGTTTAAAATTCCATGACTAAGAGCATACTATTACCAAAGGAGTTTGCCTAGGAGGTACAACAGTGAAACAGGATGTAATGAACACAATAGATATCGTCGGCCAGATCGCCGACCTAAAAGAAATCGATCATAAGAATACACTGGCGATTGCCACTTTTATAGAACTCCTCATCGATAAAGGCCTATTTACCCGTCAGGAGTTTAGTCAGAAAGCACAGGAGCTGGAATCAGCTTCCTTGGTCGAAATTATCCTCAAACGCCGGGCTGAACTGCGCACCCACAAATAGGGTGCCTATGTGTTGCTTTCGCTGTGCCTGCAAGCAATACAGCAGCCGGAATAAAATGTTGATAAAAAAACGGAGCCGGGATTTACCGGCTCCATTTTTATCCTTTTAATATTCTGGTTCAATCAGACCGTAGTGACCATCTTTACGCCGGTACAAAACATTAACCTGCTCCGTGTCGGCATTGGTAAATACGTAAAAATCGTGGTTGATCAGATTCATTTGCATAATGGCCTCATCCACTGCCATAGGTTTAACGGCAAACCGCTTGGTCTTAACAATATTGAAATCCTCATCACTGAGCGCTTCACTGGCCAGCGTTGCCGCAGGAACCACATCTGCTTTAAATCCGCCTGATTTAAATTTACGAGATAATTTACTTTTATATTTTACAATTTGTCTTTCTAATTTTTCAATGACTAAATCAATGGAAGCATACATATCAGTAGTAGCTTCTTCACCACGCAGCAGCATGCCATTGATCGGTACCGTAACCTCAACAATATGTTTGCCTTTAGTAACGGTGAGGATTGCAGTAATGTCGCCAGTATTACCACCTTCAAAATACTTGGTGACTTTTCCGACGCGTTTGGTAACATAGTCTTTCAATGCTGGTGTAATCTCAATATTCTTTCCTCGTACTGTAATTGCCATATTACCCATCCCCTTTCATGGATCCTATATATTTAATATTCCCTACAAAATCAAAAATTCCTGTCCGAAGATTCATTATTTTACAGCTTTTTTATCTTAACTGCATAATTTTTAACTATGTTACCGCGATTAATCAAAAACAGATGTAAGTATACATAAAAGTCACAGGATGTTCACACTAAGTGTTGGCAATTTTTATCAGAAAATTAAAAAGCCCGGCGATTAAATCGCCGGGCGGTTTTATATTGTTATTGCGCTTTGTAAACGTTAGCAGCTTGAGGTCCGCGCGCGCCTTCAACGATGTCAAATTCAACTTGTTGGCCTTCGTTCAGGGTTTTGAAACCTTGATCTTGAATAGCCGAGAAGTGTACGAAAACGTCGCCGCCATCTTCTCTCTCAATGAATCCGTAACCTTTTTCTGCGCTGAACCACTTAACTTTACCAATCATGTGAAACTCCTCCTAAGATAAACTACCGACTGCTCTTTGCAGTCACAAGAGGAAGTATAACATATATTGGCAGCACTGTCAATCGCGGGGCCAGGCGCGAGACTAAGTCTCACCGGCGCTATATTGTTCCCATCGTCCCCCGGCTAACCTGAAATCATAAGTAGTCTAAAAGACACTAACGGCCTTATGACAAAGCAGGTATAATCAGCCAGTTGCCGGCCTGGAATTGTATCTAAAATAAAGGAAGTCCGCCCGTTGCAATTAACTGCAAGGGACGGACTATTAGTACGCTCCGGTTGTGTCCAGGGGCAATTCGACATAGTTTGGCAATATTTACATTCTCTAAATTTCTTAGAGTATTTTTGATAGGAACGCCTGAGTACGTTCTTCTTTGGCATTTAAGAATACTTCGTCAGGAGTGCCTTCTTCAACAATACGGCCTTCGTCCATAAAGATTACCCGGTTGCCCACCTCGCGGGCAAAGCCCATCTCATGAGTTACAACAACCATGGTCATACCTTCTTTGGCCAAGGTCTTCATAACATCCAAAACCTCTTTGATCATCTCAGGATCAAGGGCTGATGTAGGCTCATCAAACAGCATAACTTTCGGTCGCATAGCCAGCGCCCGGGCAATCGCCACCCGCTGCTGCTGACCGCCGGAAAGCTGGTCCGGATAGGCATTGGCTTTATCGGCAAGCCCAACCTTTACGAGAAGGTCGAGGGCAATCTTTTCCGCCTCGGCTGCAGGCATCTTCCGGACTTGAACCGGTGCTAACGTGATATTTTTCAGTACTGTCATGTGTGGAAACAAGTTGAAGCGCTGAAACACCATGCCGACTTCTTCCCGAACCTTATTAATGTTTGCTTCATTAGTAAGCGGAATGCCGTCAACAATAATTTCGCCTTCGGTAGGCTGCTCCAGATAGTTAATGCAGCGCAGCAAGGTGCTTTTCCCTGAGCCGCTGGGGCCAATGATAACAACAACCTCTTGTTCGCTGACATGAGTATTAACGCCTTTTAAAACGTGTAGTTTCCCAAATTTCTTGTGTACATTTTTAATGCTTATCATCAGTCTTGTACCTCCGCTCAAGATAATCCACAAGGCGGGATATGGTAAAAGTCATTACAAGGTAAATAAACGCAACCGTCAGCCATATTTCGAAGGAACCATAAGTACGGGCAATAATAAGCTGACCACGCCGGGTAAGCTCTTCGAAACCGATTACGGACACCAGGGAAGAATCCTTAAGCATCGCAATAAACTCGTTGCCCAGCGGCGGAATAATCCGCTTAAAAGCTTGGGGCAAGATAATATAGCGCATGGTCTGCGCCCAGGTCATGCCTAAAGAACGGCCGGCTTCCATCTGGCCTTTATCAATTGACTGAATACCAGCCCGGAAAATCTCAGCAACATAGGCACCGCTATTAATACTACAAGCAGTAATCGCGGCAATAAACGGATCGATTCGCTGCCCCACTACCAGCGGCAATGCAAAGTAAATCAAAAAGATCTGTACCAGCAAAGGGGTGCCGCGGATAAAATCAACATATACAGCGGCCAACGCTTTTACCGGCCAGACCAGCGACAGCCGAGATATGCCTACAAACATACCAATTAACAGACCAAATCCGACACTAAGTGCCGTTATTTGTACAGTAATACCGGCTCCCATCAGCAGCAGCGGAAATGACCGTACAACTAAATCAAAATCAAAATTCAACATCCTCACCCTTAATAAAAATTATAAAAGGTTGCATAAATTCACATGTCAATTATATGCGCACACGTCCAGAGTGTCAATAAGCAATTAAAAGAAAAACGGCGCGAATACTCGCACCGCAGCTATTTCTGATCTGTTGACGAACTTACTCTAAGACTCCCCTTGCTCTGAGTATGGGGTATACCCATACGGGTACAGGCGAGCCGTAAGTCGCCTTTATTGTGGAGGCTTCTTGCCAAACCATTTCATGTAAATTTTTTCATACTCGCCATTCTTTTTCAGTTCTTCCAAGGCTTTGTTGATTTTTTCGGCCAACTCGGTATTCTTCTTAGCGGTTGCAATGCCATACTCTTCCGCGTTCAGCGGTTCACCAACAATCTTGGCATCTTTGCTGCCGGTCTTAGTAATATAGTATTCATTAACAGGCAAGTCATTAACAACAGCATCTACACCGCCGGCTTTAAGTTCCATAAACGCTTCCGGGGCATTATTAAATTCACGAACTTTGGCGTCTTTAATCTTTTTGGCTTCGTTAGCACCGGTGGTCCCAATTTGTACGGCAATATTTTTTCCTTCCAGATCTTTAAAGCTCTTTAGGGTATTATTATCCGATTTAACAACCATCGACAGACCGGATCTGTAATAAGGCTTGGAGAAGTTAACCTTCTTAGTGCGCTCCTCGGTAATCGTCATCCCGGAGATAAGTACATCAATATTTCCTGCTTCCAAGGCCGGAATAAGTCCGTCAAAGTTTATGTTCTGCACTTCAACCTCAACACCCATTTGCTTGCCAATCGCTTTAATCAGATCGATATCAAATCCAGTATATTCTTTTGTCTTTTCATCTTGAAACTCAAACGGCGCAAACGCGGCATCAGCGCCAGCCTTTAATACTTTAGCTTTTGCCGGCTCGGCCGGTTTGGCAGTTTGCTGGCCACAACCGGTAAGTCCTA